>JAIXTS010000319.1 GCA_027483805.1 Azospirillum sp.
ACATGTGGGACCGCGATACCAAACAGGATTTCGTGGAAAAGCAGTTCGCCTACCAGTATCTGCACCATGCCTCCCATTATGCCGGTGCGGATTACGCCATCATCCGGCAGCAGGGCCGTTCCGTAGGGCGGCTTTATCTTTACTGGAGCGAGGGGCCGACCGGTCTGTCCTGCCGGCTGTTCGACTTCATGATCCTGCCGGACTGCCGTGACAGGGGCATCGGCAGCATGGTGCTGGCGGCCCTGCTGCGGCTGGCCCGCACCCTGCGAGCCAGCATCAATCTCAGCGTGGAGCCGACCAACCCGGCCCGCCGCCTTTACAGCCGTTTCGGCTTCGTGGAGGAAAATGCCGGCTTCCGTCAGCCCTCGGTCAGCATGCGCTGGCAGGATGGACCCATCCATCCGGGCCTGCGCCTGACGGGCTGAACCCGACCATCCTGGCTTGAACCGCAAAGGGGGAGCGGCAGGGCCGCTCCCCCTTTTCACGTCAGGGTCCCTCAGCTGAAACAGGCCTGATAGGTCAGGGTGCCGTCGGCTTCCTGATGGATGGGGGTGATGAAAATCTCCACATCCCCCAGCGCGTCATGCGACATCGGGTGGGTCATCTGGTTCAGGGCCAGGTTGGGCGTGGTGCCCCGGAACAGCAAGGAGAAGGGCGGCCGCTTGCGGCGGGGATCATTCTCGGTACGGCTCAGCTTGACCTCGGCCAGGACCAATGTCTCCGTCACATCGGGCCAGCGGACGATGAAGGGCTGTTTTTCCAGGGGCTTGAACGTCTCATAGGTCACATCCGCCAGCGACAGCAACTCAGCCATATGTCGTCTCCTTACTGCAACGCGCAGGGGACGATAGCGGTTGGTGGCCCGGTATGCCAGCCTGTTTCAACCAAGCCGTGCTGTGGTCCCAGGACACTGCCCGCCTGAAGATGCTCCGGTCAGGGAGGCAGGTGCCGGGACAGATCGGCCAGGGGGCTGTAGGACTCCGCCTCGCCCCTGCCCAGCAGAATGCTATCGCCCAGCAGCAGCCAGGCATGGGCTTCCAGGGCCGCCCCACTCTTGCGCACACCGAACCGGATCACGGCCCCGCCGATGCTGCGTCGGCGCAGCAGCAGCATGCCGGCCACAGCCCGCACCAGACACGTGCTGTGCCAGGGCAGCCGGGACGCGATCCTTTCCAGGCGGACACAGACACCGCGCGCGCGCGCCTGAACAGGCGGCGGGACCGGGTCCGGGTTCCCACCGGGCGATCTCACCCCGCCCAGCCAGCGCAGCGGCAGCAGGAACACCAGCGCCCAGGCCAGGTGCAGGGCCAGGACCGTCTCCAGCCACAGCAGGGACCGTTTCATGGGCGGGGCCCCCCTTCCCGGGCGCGATAATGGGCCAGCAGGCGCGGGCAGAGCTGTTCCAGCAGGGCTTCGGTTTCCGGCTTGCGGGGCTTGTCCCGGAACTGGTCCGACAGGCCGGTTCCACGGGTATTGCCGAAGACGATGTCCATGTTGTGCTGCAACGCGGGCTCCGCCGCCCACAGGCTGCCGATGATATCGTTATAAGACCGTGTGTATTGATACCAGTCCGGGGTGGCGGGCCAGCCCAGCCGCGCCAGATCGGCCAGGACCGCCGGATGCGGGTTCACCGCATCCTCGTAATGGATGACGGCATCAAATTGCTGCCGTTCGCTGAACAGCTGTTCCAGCAGCAGGAATTTCTCTTCCAGCAGGCCGGAATAGTTGCGGTAGGGCTTGGTGCACAGGCTTTCGTAATTGTCGCGCGGATCGCGCAGGAACAGCACGATCCGGTCGGGCCGGAACCGCTCGACATGGGTGGCCAGCGGATAGGCGGTGGTGATCACCGCCTTGGCCACGAAATCGAGCGAGGTCGCGGTACGCGGGGCCGCGAAATTATTGGGGATATCGACCAGGGCCACACAGCCCGGCCGTTCGGCCAGCATGCGGGTGAAGGCGGTGGCGCCGCTGGACTGCATACCATGGATGAACAGGCGCATAAGATCAGGCCTCCCCGCTCAGCCAGTCATGGCGAAGCTCGGCTGTGATGAAAACATAGCGGCGGGTATGGGGGGTGGGCTGGCGCAGTCCCACCCCATGCAGGGCATGGAGCCCCTGCGGGAACATCACCAGCTGGTTGGCGCGGTAGGGGATACGCGCCACCTGCGTCACCGCATCGGGCGGCTGCTGAAAGGCAAAGGGATCAGCCGATACAATGTCACGCCAGCGATAGAGCAGCAGTTCCCCGCCCTCACTGTCATCGGCCGGATCGCGGAAATAAAGCAGGCCCGAGAACAGCCGGTTCGCCGTATCCAGATGCGGCCCGCGCGGGGCCGAGGCTTCGGCATGGACGGGGGTATTGATCTCAATGCGGGCATCCTGAAGGATGCGTACCGTCTCTGGCGGGGTTTGGGAGAAGGACAGGCGGGCCGTCTCGTGCCCTGTCAGCCGCCCGCCAAGCGTCTTCAGCAGGGCCGGATGCCAATGGTCTGCGAACAGCGCCTCCACCTGCGCCAGAAAATCCGGCCCCGTATGCCGGTCCGCGAACAGCTTCCAGCAGGCGGGCATATCGACCGCATCCAGGATCATATCCGCCCCCATCAGGAAACGCCGGTTGCTGGGCACGCGCCGAAGCGGGTCATCCCAGGCGATGCGCGCGAAACCCGGAAAGCCATCGGCCAGGGCGGCATAGAAATCCGGGTCCAGCGCATCGGGAATGACGATATGGGGAAACGGATCAAGCCGGATGTCCGCCGGCGTGGCATGGTCCAGCACGGACGGGGCGGAAGAGGGCACCATGATCCGCTAACGCCTTGTCGGGAAAGGGGATACAGGATATCCCGTGATATCGGGCAGGGCAAGGATGGTACCAGGAATATGACCGGTGCCGGAACTGCGGAAAGGTGGGGCATGGGGGACGGGCGGCTGGACGGGGATGGAGAGGGAACGCGGCCCACCCCGCTGCCGGCGCTGCGCCGCCTGTTGGCGCTGCTGTCCACCTCCTATGGTCGGCGTGATCTGCTGCTGATGCTGGGCCTGGGTGCCGCCGCTTCCCTGGCCGAAGGGGCGGGACTGCTGCTGCTGGTGCCCGTGCTGGATCTGGTAGGGATAGGTGGGACGGCATCCCCGTCGGCGGGCACCCTGCTGACCGGCCTCGGGCTTTATCTGCTGCTGGTGACCGCCGCCGCCGGTCTGGTCGCGGCCCGCAGCATCCTCAGCCATGACCAGCGCACGCGCTTCGTGGATGGCTTGCGCGGCGATCTGCACCAGGCCCTGCTGCATGTCGCCTGGCCCGTGTTTCAGGGGCTGCGTGCCACCAGCCTTAAACAGGTCATCGCGGGTGAGGTGGGGCGCCTGGGCCTGTGCCATGACGCGCTGGTCAATCTGGGGGTGGCGGCCTTGACCCTGCCGACCCTGCTGCTGGCCGCCCTGGCCCTGTCGCCAGCCCTGACCCTGGTCACGCTCTGCCTGTCGGGGCTGGCCCTGCTGCTGGTCCGGCGCATCGGGCGCAGCGGTTTCGATATCGGCCTGCGGATGGGGCGCGCGCATCAGGAGATGATGGGCGATGTCAGCGATGATCTGGCGGGCCTGCGCATCATCAAGGGGTTCGGGGCGGAAGGACGGCGCGCGGACAACCTGTCCCACCGCTTCGCCGATCTGCGCCTTCTCCAGGCCCGTCACAGCCGCATCCAGACCTATGAACATGCCGCCCTGCTGGTGGCGGCGGCTGTGATGACGGCGGCCGCCGTCCTGGTGGCTATCCTCTGGCTGCAACAGCCGCTGAGCGAGGCGCTGGTGGTGATCCTGGCCTTCGCCCGTCTGGCACAGCGCGCGCTGGCCGGCCTGCGCTTCTGGCGGATGCTGGAAACCAGCCTGCCGGCCCTGGTCCTGTATGAGGAGATGCTGGACAGGCTGCGCGCCGGCGCAGAGCCGCCGGCGGGCGGCGATGGCAATCTGCTCCCCTTCTCCGGGACCCTGTCCTTCCGGGATGTCGGCCTGCGCATGCCCGACGGACGCCAGGCGCTGGACGGGATCGACCTGGATCTGGATTTCGGCACCCTGCTGGCCGTAACCGGCCCGTCGGGGGCCGGTAAGTCCAGCCTGGCCGATCTGGCGGCGGGTCTGGCCTATCCGACCGCCGGCACCCTGTCGGTGGATGGGATGGTCCTGACCCCCGATCGCCTGCCCGACTGGCGCCGTCAGGTGGCGGTCGTGCCGCAGGACCCGTTCCTGTTCCATGACACGATCCGGGCCAACCTGCTGCTGGCCGCCCCGTCGGCGACGGATGCTGACCTCTGGGCGGCATTGACGGATGCCGGCGCGGCCGACTTCGTGCGCACCCTGCCCCAGGGTCTGGATACCGTCGTCGGCGACCGGGGCGGGTCCGTCTCCGGCGGGGAACGCCAACGCCTCGCCATCGCCCGCGCCCTGCTGCGCCGTCCACGTCTGCTGATCCTGGATGAAGCCACCTCGGCCCTGGATGGCGGGTCGGAGGCGCTGGTGCTGGAAACGCTCGACCGGCTCAAGGGCAAACTGACCATCCTGGCCGTCACCCACCGCGACGCCACCCGCCGCGCTGCCGATCAGGTGCTGGAGCTGGCGGCAGGGCGGTGTCATACCAAGAGCCATTGTTAATGACTCTTGGTAATGCTTGTTCCCTCAGGCGCCGGGCGCCCACATCCGTGGGCTTGGGCTTTACGCGCACATGAGTGCGCGGGCCGGCGGTCGCCGGCCTCCAAGGGTCATTGTCCATGACCCTTGGTATCAATCTGCCTGCCAGATCGTGACGCTGCTGTCGGTACACCGTCCAGCAATGCGGAGGCTCTGCCCCTGTGCCAGCGTCAGGGTTGATCTGAGCGGCCAGGATATCACAGCCCAGGAGGATGGGCGGTCAGGCTCCGGCCTCACCTCATAGACCGCATCCGCCATACCTGAGCCATCAAGATCCAGCCGGATCCATTGCAGGATGCTGTTGGCCGTCCCCGCATTCTCGACCGTCACATCGGCATGGGCGTCGAGGCCCGGCCAGGTGTCCGGCCTGTCGAAGGCGAAGGCGAACAACCCGGTCGCCTGTGACAAGACACGGATACCGGGCGTCCCCACCCGCAGCCCGTGCGAGGGGGGCGCCAGCCTGTTGAAAAGGGAAAGGTCGAAACCTTCATGGGTCGCCATCTGCCGCCGTTCCAGCGTTGGATCATGGCCCAGGGCCACCATTATGGTCCCCTTACCGGGGATGACCTGGCCTCCATGCCGCAGCAGGCGTGGCACGGCATCGCGGTGCGTGGGCAGCACCCCTTCACCCAGCAGCGCATTATCGACAATCTCCGACACGATCACATCGGCGGGCCGGTCCAGCTCTTCGCCCAGGATCAGATCGTTGGATTTTTTGGGGACAATGCATAATCGGTCGCCCGCTCCGTTGGCCCTGGCGATATCCATCGCCATCCGGGCCGTGGCGGGCTGCATCTCGCAGGCAACCACCCGTCCCGCCCCGGCCCGCAGCGCCATCAGGCCCAGCAGGCCCGTGCCGGCCCCGATATCCAGCACCAGACTGTCCGGCCCGACAGCCCGCGCCAGGGCCGCTTCATAGGCTGCGTTGCGGGCCGTATCCCGGACCAGATTCCAATGCCATTTCGGCACACCCGCATTCAGCACGCTGCTGGCAATCACACGGTCGCGGCGGCTGCAATCGGGATGCTCATAGGCCGCCAGGGCCAGCGTGAACGCCTCCACCCCCTTGCCCTTGTCCAACAAGACACGGGCGAAGGCGGCCCAGACATCAGGTCCCTTGTGTCGCAGCACCGGCCAAGACACGAAAATATTTTCAAGCTCAGTCACAACCCGTTCCCCGATCACACTCCCCGGCCAAAATCATCAGGCACAGGCGCCCAATCAATGCAAGCCCGTGTTGTTTGGACGTTGTGCGGCTTGCCCGACGATCATTCACCGGTCCCCGGCTGATGTGCCGGCTCTGTGCTGATATTGACCTTGAGACCCGCCTTCACACACAGTGCAACAAGATCAGTAAGTTCAAACTGCGTGATTTGCCCTTGCCGCAGATGCTTGAGCCGTGAAGCGCTGATTTCGAGCTGCCGGGCCAGTTTGAAGCGATCCAGCGGTGTCGCATCGACATAATTCTGCATTGCGAGCAAAAGAACAGCACGCAGTCTAAGGTCTGTTCGTTTGACCAGATCCGGCTCAACGGCGTCCCAAACGCAATCAAAAGCTATGAACTGCATCGCACACAGCCCCCTGCTCTAAAGCCAAATTTTAACATCACCCTCCAGGAACGATCATTCTGCTGACCCGTTCCATTTCATCAGTGCTCTTCGCCAAACCAATAAGAAGGATGCGTATGATACACGGCGGTCGAGTTTGACGAACTCCTGTTTGAGCAATCCTTCATGGTGGGAACATTCCAATCTATCGCGGATGATCCGCTGTTCTCTGTCTTGGTCTGGCTATTAGAAGACAGACCGGTCTCATCATTGATCTGTTTGGCACCATAAACCGTCATGCCTGAAATGTGAGATCAGACTATAAATGGGAAATTTTCTTTCGACGTATAGGGGCCTTCGTTGAGGGCTTCCTGAGTGCTCGTTCTCACCGTGATGCCCCCCGTCAGCAGGCGTCATTTTGACCCTGAAAGGGGCGTTGCGGACGCAACGTATATACGCGCCCTTGGAACTTGCGTCCGGGTCCAGGGTGCGACGATCATTTGTTTGATGAAATTTCCCGATCCGTCGGTGACGAGATGACCGTCAACCATCAGCGCAAGAGGAGGCGTTGATGGCTGGCAAGAGAGATGGCCTGCCATCACGCCCCTCTCCACCCCCACAAGATTCTCGCTTTTCCGGCCCCGTCCGGGTCATGCTCGCGCCCCTGTCGCGATGTTTCAACGGGATTGATCCATGACCCGCCCCACGATCCTGGTCACTG
>JAIXTS010000131.1 GCA_027483805.1 Azospirillum sp.
GGTTGCCCAGCGAATTCCACCCGACATTGCGCACCACACCATCCGTACCGGTGGTCGTACCCTGCCATTCACGGGCGATCTGGTTGGCATAGGCGACATAGGCGTCATAATTCTTGGCCGAATTGCCTGAATAGAACATCCGGCCCTGACCCAGCAGCGGATCGGGGAACTTGCCACGGAAGAAGTTGCCGAAGGTGAAATTCGTCACCTGGTTCAACGGCGTGCCGCCATTTGTGTTCGGGCTGCCATCCACAGGATCGTCCAGCCAGACAGGACCACCATTGCCCCACTGTTCGGACAACGCACCCCAGTTATAGGTGGAGAAGCGCGACGTCTGACGCCGGTCGGCATAACGGTAACCGGCCTGCACCGACTTGAAGAAGTTGCTGTCGTCGATCTTGTAGTCAAGGTCGATACGGGCGGCATCCGAATTGCCGACACTGTCTTCGATATGATCCATCGCGGAGCGATAGAAGGCATTGTACGGGTCGGCGAAGCTGGTATGGCCCGGCCCGAAATAGCTGGGATTATTGGCCGTACCGATGGCGCCAGAGCAGCCCGTCGTATAGTTCTGGGCGGGACCGGAGCAGACCTGGGGCGGCCGGAATTCCACCGTGGGATAGCCCTTGCCGCCATTCATGTCGATAAAGACATCCTGGTAGCTGGAGGTCCACAGACCATTATCCATGATCCAGGTCTTGGAATTCACATGCTGGTAGTCAACATTGACGCCCAGATTTTCCGATACATCCCAACGGAAATTGAAGCCGTAATCATCGGTGACCATCTTTTCTTCATGGTCACGACGGATATTGTTGCTTTGCAGGCCCAGCAGCGGCACGCGGGCATTGCCCACCGTGGTCTGGTCGGCGCGCCAGCCATTGGGGCCGGTGATCAGGCCGCTTTCAAACATGCCGGAACTGTCAAATTCCAGCGTCGTGCCCGGCACGCGGCGGCTGTCGCCATTGTTGGCCACATTGTCGGTGGCAATTTCAACAGCATGTTCGGTCCAGAACTGGCGGCTGTCAGAGCGCAGGAAGGTGAACACCGCTTCCATGGAATTGTCGGGGCTGCGCCACTGCGCGGCACCGGCATAGCCATAACGGCGGCGGTCGAATTCCTGGCTGCCCACCACCGCACCACGCGGGAACAGGACCCTGTCGGTGATGGTGGCATTTCCGCTCTGTACCACGTCGCCAGTGGAGTAAAGATTGCGGACACGGAAGCTTGACAGCTGGAAGCGGTCGGCGCGGGTCTTCAGCTGCGAGCCGACGGCGCTGCCCAGAATGCCGATTTCACCGATCTTTGTATCCCAGCGGTCGGAATAAAGGATGGAACCCGTGGGCGCCGTCTTCTTCACGAAATCGCCATAGGACATTTCGGCGGACACGGCCAGCATCCGTTCGGCACTGTCGAACGGCTTGCGCGTGCGCAGGTTCACGACGCCGGCGATGCCGCCCTCAATGCGGTCGGCGGTCGGCGACTTGAACACATCGACGCCGCCCATCAGTTCCGACGGCACATCGGCAAAGCCAAGCGCGCGGCCATTATTGGCGCTGAACGCCTCGCGCCCGTTGAATTCGGAGCGGACATAGGTCAGGCCGCGCACCACCACGCCCGACCCTTCGACCGAGAAATGGTCGGGATCGATACCGGCGGCAAAACGGTTGATCGACACGCCGGGGATACGCTGCAAGGCCTCCGTCACCGACCGGTCGGGCAGGGCGCCGATATCCTCGGCCGTGACGCTGTCCACGATGCTGTCAGCGTTCTTCTTGATCTCCTGCGCGCTTTGCAGCGCCTTGCGGAAACCGGTGACGATGATTTCTTCCAGCTCGGTCGTCGCAGCCGGGGTTGCGGCCTGCGCCACCAGTACAGCGCTGTCATTTCCGGCAACAGAGGAAGCCACCGGCGCCGGGGTCTGCCCACCCACGGGTGTATCATTCTGATTCTGCTGGGCTTGTGCCGGCAGGACCGTCGCAATCGCGCACAAGGCCGCGATGGAAACCCCGCCTTGCAGCGTCTGACCAAAGACCTGACGCCGCCGCAACCCCTTCCGGGGGCGATCCATAACACCCATCCCCATTTCCTCCCATGTTAGCGCTAGCATTTTTGGATCTGCGCTTTAAACAAGAATAATTGGTAGTCAGGACCCGACCCAACGTCAAGCCTTCTTATGTTAGGGCTAACAAAAAAGCATTTTCTTTTATTGCAGCGCAACATAACGGGTTTTGCGGTGCACAAGTATTGACGGTTTGCAGACGTGAGCGTTAACATTCCCAGTAACGGGAGGGTTGATGAAAACAAATAATGTGAACACGCAATCTCCGGTATCGGTCCTGATCGTCGGGGGGGGTACCGCCGGATGGATGACAGCGGCAGCGCTGTCAGAAAAGCTGGCGGCCACCGGTGTTTCCATCCGGCTGGTCGAATCGGCGGAGATCGGGACCGTCGGGGTGGGCGAGGCCACGGTCCCCCATATCCGGCATTTTAATGCCAGCCTGGGCTTTGACGAGGCGGACTTCATGTCGCGCACCGAGGCCACCTTCAAGCTGGGGATTGAGTTCCGGGACTGGGGCCGCAAGGGTGACGCCTATATCCATCCCTTCGCCGCCTTTGGCCGCGATATTGGCGGCGTGCCGTTCCATCACCATTGGACCCGCGCGCGCCGTGCCGGCCGCGTGCCGGCGGGCGGGCTGGACGCCCTGTCGCTGCCCATCCAGGCGGCGCGGATGGGCCGTTTCGGCCACCCCTCGCCTGATCCCTCCAGCTTTTTCTCCACCTTTTCCTATGCCTATCAGTTCGATGCCGGGCTTTATGCGGCCTATCTGCGCAGCCATGCCGAGGCGCGCGGCGTGGTGCGGACAGAGGGCAAGGTGCGCGATGTTTCCCTGCGCGCCGACGGCCAGGTCGAGGCGGTGACCCTGGAAAACGGAGAGCGGATCGAGGCCGGCCTGTTTGTCGATTGTTCGGGCTTTCGCGGCCTGATCATCGAAGGGGCGCTGAAGGCGGGGTATGAGGATTGGACGCATTTCCTGCCCTGCGACCGGGCGGTGGCCGTGCCCTGTGCCAATGACGGCCCGCCTTCCCCCTATACCCGCGCCACGGCGCGCGATGCCGGCTGGATGTGGCGCATCCCGTTGCAGCACCGGGCCGGCAATGGCCATGTCTATTGCAGCGGCTTCATCGATGATGATGCCGCCGAACAGGCGCTGCTGGCACAGCTTGACCATCCGCCGCAGGCCGCCCCGCGGCGCCTGCGCTTCACCACGGGCAAGCGCAAACGGCAATGGGTGGGCAATTGTGTTGCCATCGGCCTGTCGGCCGGGTTCCTGGAGCCGCTGGAAAGCACCTCGATCCATCTGATCCAGCTGGGTATCGGCCGGCTTCTGGACCTGTTCCCGACCAGCGCCATAATGGACCCGCTGGACGCGGTGGAGTTCAACCGGCTGATGGATCTGGAATATGAACGGGTGCGGGATTTTATCATCCTGCATTATGTGGCGACCCAGCGCGACGATACCCCGTTCTGGAACCATTGCCGCACCATGGCCATTCCCGACAGTCTGGCCACCAAGATGGACCTGTTCAAACAGCGCGGCATCGTCACCCTGTACCGCGACGGCATGTTCCTAGAGCCTAGCTGGATCGCCGTCTATCTGGGCCAGAATATCCTGCCAGCCCATGTGGACCCGCGGGCCGCCCTGGTGCCGGATGCGGAGATTGACCGGTTGATCGCCCTGGAGGCGGAGAATTGCCGCCGGGCGGCCAGTTCCATGCCGGCCCATGGCGAGATTCTGTCCCAGTACAAGGCGCAGGTGCCGGCATGAAACCGCTGCATGACATTGTCATTGCCGGGGCCGGCATTGTCGGCTGGCTGGCGGCAGCATCCCTGGCCCGCAACCATGCGGGGCGCGGCGGGTCGGTGACCATCATCCCCCTGCCCGGCGGGGATGACAGCCTGGACCCGTTCGGACCTGCCGCCCCGCTGCTGCCCGGCGGGGTGGAGGGGCTGGCGGCCCTGCTGGGTGTGGGGCCGCCCGATATCCTGCGCGCCGGCGGCGGCGGGTTCAGCCTGGGCACCGCCTTCCAGGGCTGGGCCGGCGATGGGTCTGTCAGCTTCCTGCCCTATGGCCAGACGGGGGCGGCACTGAAGGGCGTGGGGTTTCACCATCTGGTCTGGCGGGTACGCGCAGCAGGGACCGCGGTGCGGATGAGCGATTATTCGCTGGCGGCCCTGGCGGCACAGGCGGAACGTTTCGCCCTGCCCTCCCCCGACCCGCGTTCCGTGCTGTCCACCCTGGCGCCCGCTGCCTTCATCGACCTGCGCGGCCTGGCGGCGCTGGCACAGCGTCAGGCCCTGGACGCCGGTGCCCGCCTGTGCCCGGCCCCGCTGTCGCATGTGCGGCGCGATGGCGAGGGCAAGGTGGCGGCCCTGGTCCTGGCCGATGATCATGCGGTGACAGGTGATCTGTTCATTGATGCCACGGGGCCGCGCGCCCTGCTGGCCGCCCCCGGCAATGGCTGGCAGAACTGGCGGCACTGGCTGCCCTGTGACCGGTTCGCGGTGGCGCAAGAGACAACCGACGGCCCGCCCCCGCCCTATGCGCTGCACAGCGCCGACGCCAGTGGCTGGACCCGCCGCATTCCCCTGCGCCGGGGGGCCTGGGTGACAAAACTGGGCAGCGGGCCGGGCCATTTCCACAGCGGGCGGCGGGACCGGGCCTGGGATGGCAATATCATCTCCTTGGGTGCCGCCGCCTGTCTGCTGGACCCGGTCGGCGGCGTGGCGCTTTCCTTGCTGGTCTCCGCCATCCGCCGCCTGCTGTCCCATTATCCGGTCATCCCCGGCGCGGGGCCGGAGGCGGCATCCTTCAACGGCCAAGGGGCGGAAGAGGCGGAGCGGGCGCGGGACTTCCTGATCCTGCGGTTCAAGACCAATGGCCGGACCGGCGACCCTTTCTGGGATGCCGCCCGCGCCATGGACCTGCCCGACCCGCTGGCCCATAAGCTGGCCCTGTATGAAAGCCGGGGGCGCATCCCGCTTTATGATGGGGAGATGTTCGACCGGCCCGACTGGATCAATCTGCTGGATGGCGCGGGTGTGCGGGCCCGGCGCTGTGACGTGCAGGCCAATGGCTTGGGCGATGCGGAAATCATGGCCCATCTGGACAGGCTGCGCGGGGTGCTGCTGCGCGCGGCGGGCGATATGCCCCCCCATGCCCAGGCCCTGGCGCAGATTCTGGGAGAGGCGGCATGATTGCGGGTCCCGACCCGATCCGCCAGATCGTGATTGTCGGCGGCGGCACCGCCGGCTGGATGGCCGCCGCCGCCCTGTCGCGCCTGTCGGCCAATGGCAGGACCCGTATCACCCTGGTGGAAAGTGACGAGATCGGCACCGTCGGCGTGGGTGAGGCGACGATCCCGCCCATCCGGCAGTTCAACGCCCTGCTGGGCCTGGACGAAAACGACTTCGTGTCCCAGACCCAGGGCAGCATGAAACTGGGCATTGCCTTCGAAGGCTGGACGGCGGCGCGCCCCCGGTACCTGCACCCGTTCGGGTCCTTCGGCTTTGACATGGAAGCGGTGAAGTTCCACCAGTTCTGGCTGAAGCTGCAGGCCCAGGGCCTGGCCAGCGGCATTGACGATTACAATCTCTGCGCGGTCATGGCGAACAGGGAAAAATTCGCCCGGCCCGTGCCCGATCCGTCTTCCGTCTTGTCGCAGATCACCTATGCCTATCATTTTGATGCCGGCCTCTACGCCGCCTATCTGCGCCGCTATGCCGAGGCGCGGGGCGTAAACCGGGTGGAGGGCAAGGTGGCGTCGGTGCCGCTGCGCCCCACCGACGGGTTCATCGAGGCGGTGGTGCTGAGCGATGGGCGGCGGCTGGCGGGCGACCTGTTCATCGATTGCTCCGGCTTTCGCGGCCTGCTGATCGAAGGCGCACTGAACAGCGGGTATGAGGAATGGACCCATTGGCTGCCCTGTGACCGGGCGCTGGCGGTACCATCGGCCAATATCGGCCCACCCAAACCCTATACCCGCGCCATCGCACGGCCCGGCGGCTGGCAATGGCGCATCCCGCTGCAACACCGGACCGGCAATGGCTATGTCTATTGCAGCGGGTTCGTGACGGATGAACAGGCCGCCGACACGCTGCTGTCCAATCTGGAAGGTCCGGCGCTGGCCGATCCGCGCCCCCTGCGTTTCACCACCGGTCGCCGGCGGAAGATGTGGAACCGCAATTGTGTGGCGCTGGGGCTGGCGTCGGGGTTCCTGGAACCGCTGGAAAGCACCTCCATCCACCTGATCCAGGCCGGCATCTCCAAGCTGTTGGCCCTGTTCCCCGAC
>JAIXTS010000236.1 GCA_027483805.1 Azospirillum sp.
GCCGTTCCCGCCGGCCTGTCGCCCGATGGCCTGCCCCTGTCGGTGCAGGTCATGGGCCGGGATGCGGCCATTGTTCTGGCCGTGGCATCGGCGCTGGAATGACGGTGCGGGCCGGGGAACGGACCCCGGCCTCCGCCTTGATCGGCTCTCCCGCCACCGCGGAAACAGACAGCATCAGGGCAAGCGTGGACAGCACCATTCCTGCGCGCATGGGCGGGTTCTCCGGGGGAAACGGGGGCGGGCGGGCAGGGGGCTACCCGCTCGACCGATCATCCATTGCCCCGGTCCCTTGCGCCCCGCCCCCTGTTCAAACTGTCCACAGGGCGGACAAAGTCAGCCCGCGTTGGGCGGCACGGCCGCTGCAAAGGCAGCGGCGATGTTGGCGCGACTGGTGACCCAGACATCCGTGTGCCGCTTCACATGGTCCAGGAACCCCTGAAACGCGCCGATGCGCCCGGGTCGGCCGATGATGCGCAGATGCAGCCCCAGGCTCATCATGCGTGCCCCCTCGCTCTGCGCCTCCTGGTACAGCCAATCAAAACTGTCGATGGCATATTGCTGCCAGTCACGCGGCGTCAGCGACGGGGACAACCAGAACTTCATGTCGTTGCTGTCGATGGCATAGGGCAGGATGACCATGGGCCGGGTCGTGCCGTCGGACAGCGCGACCTGGTCCCAGAAGGGGAAATCGTCCGAATAATCATCCATGTGATAGGAATAGCCCTCTTCCGCCAGCAGGCGGCGCGTGGCTTCGGTGTGCAAATAGCGGGACAGCCAGCCGACGGGGCGCTTGCCCGTGGTCTTTTCGATGGATTGCCAGCCATCACGGATGAATTGCCGTTCGCGGTCTTCCTTCATCCAGAACTGATGTGTCCAGCGATGGCCATGGCAGCAGACCTCATGGCCCTGCGCCACGATCTCCGCCGCCAGATCCGGCGCACGTTCCAGGGCGACGGCAGCCGCCGTGAACGTCGCCTCGACCCCATATTCCTTCAGCAGGCGCATGATGCGCGGCGCGCCGGCCTTGATGCCATACTGGTAATTGCTTTCATTCCCATGCATGCGGATGGGCTTGGCCACATGCACCGACAGCTCGTCCACCGGCTCCGGCCCCTTATCGCCATCGCGGATATTCTGTTCTGCCCCTTCCTCGACATTGACGACGATGGACAGGGCCAGCTTGGCCCCGTTGGGCCAGGTGAAATCGGCGGGTGCGGGCATTTCATCCTCACGCATCTGAACAGGGAAATTTGACGGCCGGGACCGTCAATGCGGTTCCTCGCCGCCCGACACATTCATGCTTTCGGCGGTGATATAGCCGGCATCGTCGGAACAGAGGAAGGCGACGGCCCCCGCCGTATCCTCGGGCAGGCCGGGGCGCCCCAGGGGGATGCGGTTCTTCATCGCCTGAAGATACGCTTCCAGCGAAAGCCCCAGCTTCTGGCTGAAATATTCATTCTGCCAGGCGCCCAGGCCCGTGGTCACATGGTTGGGGCAGACATTGTTGACGGTGATCCGGTGCGCCCCCAGCTCAATCGCCGTGGACCGGACCAGACCCACCAGCCCATGTTTGGACGCACAATAACCGGCGGCGAAGGGGAAGCCCGACTTGGCCGCCTGGCTGGCGATATTGATGATGCGCCCGCCCTTGGCGGCGGCCACCATCACCTCTGCCGCGGCCTTGATGCCGTTGAAACAGCCGGTCAGGTTGACATCGATGACGGCCTGCCATTCGGTCGCTTCCAGGTCCAGAAGCGGCTTCATGATATAGCCGATGCCGGCATTGTTGACCCAGAAATCCAGGCCGCCCAGTTTCTCCACCGCAAAGGCCGCCAGGGCCCGCATCTGCGCCAGATTGCGCACGTCACAGGTAAAGGTCTCCACCCGCGATCCGGTGTCGGCGGCGATATCCGCTGCCAGGGCCTGCATCTCCGACAGGCCGCCGATCATGCTGTCCGGCGTGGCGGCATCGGCGGACTTACCGATATCCGACAGCACCACGGCGGCACCCTCGGCCGCCAGCCGACGGGCAATGGCCTCGCCCAATCCCTTGCGCCGCCCCGACCCGGTGACAACCGCGACTTTGCCGGCAAAACGTTTCGCCTGCGCCATGTCCGCCCCCGTCAGCCCAGCTTGTCGGTCAGGATAAAGGTGACATCGGCCATGCCCTGGAACTGGGCGGCGATGGTCTGCATGGTCTCGGTGGCGATATCCTTGCCGAACTGGTCCATGTCGGCGACGTCGATGATCTCGATATACTGGTAGGGCGGCGGGGCCTCGCTGCCCAGCGTGACCACAGAGCGGAATACCGCAAACTCCGTGATCGACGGCAGACCCTTGACGGTGGGAAGGTCCGTCGTGCGGGCCCATTCCTCATAGGCGGCGCGGTCGATGCCGGGTTTCAGGTTGAACAGGGCGATGATGCGCGTGGCCATGGGGTTTCTCCGTCTCAAAACGGGTTGGGATCGGGCTTGCAGGAATTATTGATATAACATTATATCAAATACAAGCGCCTTGTTGCGTCCCCCATACCCAAGGATCCTTCGATGAACAAACGCATCGTCCTGGCCCGGCCCACCGGTCCGTCGCCCGTGCCCGAGGATTTCCGGCTGGAAGAGGTGGCGATGCCGTCGCCCGGCCCTGGTCAGGTCCTGATCCGGGTCGATCATGTGTCGCTGGACCCCTATATCGCCAGCGCCCTGCGCGGTCGTCATATGTCCGGTGGCGTGCCGGTGGGCGGCGTCATTCCGGGAGAGGCGGTGGGTACCGTCATCGAAAGCGGGGGTGAGGGTCTGGCCGTTGGTGACCGGGTGATCTGCCGCGCCGGATGGCAGCAATTCACCGTCGCCGATATCGCGCCGGCGGGCGTGGCGCAGGGTCCGCTCAGCCTTGCCGCGCAGAAGATCACCTTGCCCGACGGCGTCTCCTACACGTCGCTGCTGGGTGTGCTGGGCATGCCGGGCCTGACCGCCTGGGCCGGCACGATCAAGATGCTGAAGCCCATTCCCGGCGATAC
>JAIXTS010000212.1 GCA_027483805.1 Azospirillum sp.
CGCACGAATTGCGGCTTGGTGCGCATCTCCGCAATGGTGGCGCAACCCGTATAGCCCATGGAGGCGCGCAGGCCACCGATGAGCTGATGCACCACAGCACCCAGCGGCCCCTTATAAGGCACCCGGCCTTCCACGCCCTCCGGCACCAGCTTCAGGGTGTTGGACACTTCGGCCTGGAAATAGCGGTCGGCGGAGCCACGGGCCATGGCCCCGACGGAGCCCATGCCGCGATAGGCCTTGTACGACCGGCCCTGGAACAGGATGACCTCACCCGGGCTTTCATCCGTGCCGGCGAACAGGCCGCCCATCATAGCGCAGGACGCGCCGGCGGCGATGGCCTTGGCCAGATCGCCAGAGTACTTGATGCCGCCATCGGCGATCACAGGGATGCCCTGCTTCTGGCAGGCCTCAACCACATCCAGGATGGCGGTCAGTTGCGGCACGCCCACGCCCGCCACGATGCGGGTGGTGCAGATGGAGCCGGGGCCGATCCCGACCTTGATGGCATCCGCACCGGCATCGATCAGGGCCAGCGCCGCGTCGGCGGTGGCGACATTGCCGGCGATGATCTGGGTATAGTTTTTCAGGTCGCGGGCGGCGCGCACCTGGTCGGCCACCTTCTTGGAATGGCCGTGGGCCGTGTCGATGACCAGCACATCCACGCCGGCATCGAACAGGGCCGCGGCCCGGTCCAGACCATCCGGCCCCGTGCCCGTGGCGGCAGCGGCGCGCAGGCGGCCGGCGGCATCCTTGGCGGCGTGGGGGTGGTTCTGCGCCTTTTCGATATCCTTGACCGTGATCATGCCGATGCAGCGATAGGCATCATCCACGACCAGCAGCTTTTCGATCCGGTTCTGGTGCAGCAGGCGCTTGGCCTCTTCCTTGGACACGCCCGGCTTTACCGTGACCAGACCGTCCTTGGTCATCAGCTCCGACACCGGCTGGTTCGGGTTGCTGGCAAAACGCACGTCGCGGTGGGTCAGGATGCCGACCAGCTTGCCATTCTCATCCACAACGGGAAAGCCGGAGAAGCGGTAACGACGCTGAAGCTCCTGCGCGTCGGCCAGCGTATTGTCGGGGCGCAGGGTGTAGGGATTGACCACCATGCCCGATTCGAAGCGCTTGACGGCGCGCACTTCATCGGCCTGACGGCTGATATCCATGTTGCGATGGATGACGCCGATGCCGCCCGACTGCGCCATGGCGATGGCCAGGGCCGATTCCGTCACCGTATCCATCGCGGCCGACAAGAGCGGAATGCCCAGCTGGATCGACTTGGTCAACCAGGTCTTGGTATCGACCTCAGCCGGCATGACCTCTGATGCGGCCGGGACCAGCAGCACATCGTCAAAGGTCAGGGCTTCGCGGAAACGGTCACTGCTGGACATGAACCTGGCTCTCCCATGCGCGGGCCGGTGGGGCCGCAAGAAACGGGTTATGGGACACCGACCCCGCCCGCACCCGATGGCGCAAGCCGGTTCCATGTCCCAGATCAAAAGGTTCGCCGCACTATACACATGCGGGTGCCATTGGGAAGCTACCAGGGATGGGGGGCCTGGGTTGCCATTTGGGCAAGTCGGTGTGTCTTGTGCCGCACGCGCTGCGGGGCCTCACACCAGCAGGAGCAGCCCGTCGCTTTCCTGCGGCGTGCCCAGCGCCGACAGGGCCAGACCGGCGAAGGTGACGGAGATGTCGATACGGCCATCACCATCCAGATCGGCATGCAGGGTGGCGCCCCTGTATCCGGCAGTGCCATCATCGGCGGTCCAGGTGAAGCGGCTGCTGCCGGGGCGCCAGCCCCAGATATTCACCTGCTCGCCCTTTTCGAAATCGACAATGGTGGTCCAGGCCACCTGCCCGCCGCGTCCGTCGGCGAAAAAGATATCCTGCCCGGCACCCCCGATCAGGAAGTTGGACCCGGTACCGCCATCCAGCACATCCGCCCCGGCCCCGCCATTGGCGGCGTCGCTGCCGGCGCCCAGATTGATGAAATCATCCTGGTCGCTGCCGGCCACATTGTCGGCACCGGCCGTGCCCAGCATCTGCCAGTCCAGATGCGCCACCGGGCCGGCATAGGCTGTGGGCGTGGTGGCCATGAAGCTGTTTGTGGTGCTGTTCCAGGCCTGGAAGGTGACGGGCGCAAACAGGGCGGCCCTGGCATCCACCCCGACATTCAGCCCATTCATGGTGACGGTCTGGTAATAGGCGCCGGTCAGGCCACCACCGCTGAACCCCACCGTCCAGGTGCCATTGGTCATGGCGACAGCATAGCCGCCGGCGGCACTGGTCTGTCCCACGGCGCTGCCATTGACGGTGATGGCGACGCCACCCACCCCTTCACCGGGATTATAGTAACCATCGCCGTTCAGATCGTTGAACACCACCCCCGTGGCATAGCGGGCCTGGCCCGTGGCTGCGAAATTCTGGGTGATCATGGAGGCGTTATAGCCGGTCATCTCACCCAATTGCTGGCTGATCCCGATCTCCCGGTAGTTATCACCCAGGATGTTGACGCGGTGGCCGGGGCTGAGGAACAGGCCGCGATGCTGCTGTTCGATATAGGAGGCCAGTTGGCTGGTGCGGATGGTGCCGGTGGTCCCGCTCCAGGAGATATTCTCCCCCCAGCTATAGGCGCCGGTAAACCGGTAACCCGCCGTCGCCATGCGGTCACCGGGGCTGGTACCGTTGATGCCAGTATGGCTGAAAGTATCGGTCGCCAGCATCCAGTCGCTATGCGCCTCCGCCGCCGCGGCCAGCAGATTGTTGGGGGCCAGTGGCTGTTTGGCCGTGGCAGCGATGGTGCCCGCCGCCAGTCCCTGGTTCAGGTCGATGCCATAGGCTGCCGCCGCCGCCGCCGGATCGGCCCGCGCGCGGTTGATCAGGGTCAGCATATACAGTTCATAAGCGTCGAACTCGGCCATGGCCCCTCTCCTTCCCGGTCCTCAATTGGACCGGAGGGAACGCATCGGGCACAATGGCTCTTTCGGATGAGGCTTGTGACAAGTCCTTGGCCCGAAGGCATATCCCCGCCGTGCAATGCAGGGTGGCAGGCTGCGCGTTCGCCTTGGTTGCGCCTGAAACGATAGTTTCGACGGCCAACCTGTTGAGGAAGCGGCGGATGAGACCGGTGCATATGCTGGGCGCGCTGTTCGTGATGGCGCTGTGGGGAACAAACTTCGCCGTCTCGCGCTACGCCCTGCGTGAATTTTCCCCCATGCTGATGATGGCGATCCGCTTCGCCATCGTGGCGGCCATCCTGTTGCCCTTCGTGAAATTCCCACGGGGTCAGTTGCGGCAGGTGCTGGCCTATTCCTTTGTCCTGGGGGGCGTACATTTCCCCTTGATGCTGCATGGCATGGTGGGGGCGGAGGCCTCGACGGCCAGCATCGTCATCCAGCTGCAGGTACCGTTCGCCAGCCTGCTGGCCGCGTATTTTTTCAAGGATACGCTGGGCTGGCGTCGGGGTTTGGGCATGGGCATCGCCTTTGTCGGCGTGGCCGTCATCGCGCTGCGCGGTGGGGGTGGCGAGAGCGACCCGTTCCATCTGCTGCTGATCGTGCTGGCGGCGGCGGCGTTCAGCTTCTCCAACATCCAGGTGAAATGGATGGGAACGGTCGATCCCTATCAGTTGAATGCCTATATGGCGCTGTTCGCAGTGCCGCAGCTGCTGCTCTATTCCTTTGTGCTTGAAAGCGGACAGGTGGAGCAGATTGCCAATGCCAGCTGGGGTGCCTGGACCGGCATCGCCTATATGGTCATCGCGTCCACCATCATCGCCTATGCCATCTGGCAGCCCATGGTACGCCGGTATGATGTGAACCAGACGGTGCCCTTCCTGATGCTGGTGCCGGTGTTCGGCGTGGCGTCGGGCGTGCTGTGGCTGGGCGAGGCGATGAGCGTGGCCCTGATCCTGGGCGGGGCGCTGGTGATTACCGGTGTGGGCATCATCCTGATCCGCCGGCCTAAGATCGTGGTGGCGCGCAGCACGGTGTGAGGTAGGGTAAGCGGATGTCGATGCCTGATTTCATCCCCCATCCCAGCCCCAACCATGGCCCCCGTCGGGTGGCGGGGCCGCCGGATATGCTGGTGATCCATTATACCGGCATGCCGGACGGGGCATCGGCCCTGGCCCGCATGTGCGACCCGACGGCAGAGGTCAGCGCGCATTACATGATTGAGGAGGATGGGCGCATCTTCCAACTGGTGCCCGATGACCGCCGCGCCTGGCATGCGGGCACATCGCGCTGGGCCGGGGAGAGCGATATCAACAGCCGGTCCATCGGGATTGAGCTGGTCAATCCCGGCCATGAATGGGGATACCGAGCCTTCCCCGAGGCGCAGATGCGCGCCCTGGTGGATCTCGCCACGCATCTTCTGACGCTCTATCCCATACCGGCCCATCGCGTGCTGGGCCATTCCGACATCGCGCCCTTGCGCAAACAGGACCCGGGCGAACTGTTCGACTGGCTGGGGCTGGCCATGGCGGGGGTGGGATTATGGCCCGACCCCCGCCCCGCCGATGGGATGGCATGGGAACGGGACGAGATTGCCCGGTTGCTTGAAAAATTCGGCTATGCCGTGGCCCCGGATGGGATTTCATGGGACGCGCACATCGCCCATGGGAAAACATGGGATGACAACGCTGAAGCCGCCCTTTTTGCCTTCCAGCGGCACTGGATGCCGTCCAGCATGGGCAAGGGGGCCGACCGCGACAGTGTGGCGGCCCTGCGCGCCCTGGTGAGAGACTCGGGCGTTTAATGCCGGTTGCTTTCCCCTGCCCGAACGCCTACAACCCGCCGGCCAGACGGTCGGATGGTCGCTCTCATGCAATGGGGAAACCCGCATGGGGGAGGAAAGTCCGGGCTCCACGGAAGTACGGTGCCGGGTAACGCCCGGCGGGGGCGACCCCAGGGAAAGTGCCACAGAGAGCAGACCGCCGACGCCAGCAACCCCTTGGGATGGCTGGATTTCGGTAAGGGTGAAAGGGTGTGGTAAGAGCACACCGCACCCCTGGCGACAGGGGTGGCATGGTAAACCCCACCGGGAGCAAAACCGAATAGGGACGGCATGGGCGGCAACGCCCAGGCGCACTTCCGCGCTGTCGTCCGGGTGGGTTGCGCGAGGTGTCCAGCAATGGGCATC
>JAIXTS010000044.1 GCA_027483805.1 Azospirillum sp.
AATGACCGCGCCGTTTTCCATGCCGACAATTGTTACTTCCTGCCGAACATCCGCATCACCTCCTACCGCTACAAGACGCACACCGTCTCCAACACGGCCTTCCGGGGCTTTGGCGGGCCGCAGGGGATGCTGGCCATCGAAGGCGTGGTGGATGATATCGCCCAGCATCTGGGCCGGGACCCGCTTGCCGTGCGCCGCGTTAATCTTTATGGCGGGCCGGGCCGCGACCTCACGCCCTATGGTATGAAGGTGGAGGGTTTTATCGCCGACAGCCTGCTGGACCGGTTGGAATCCTCATCCTCCTATCAGGCCCGGCGCAGCGCCATCGCCGCCTTTAACGCTGCCAGCCCCGTGCTGAAACGCGGCATTGCCTGTACGCCGGTGAAATTCGGCATCTCCTTCACCACCTCCTTCCTCAATCAGGCCGGCGCCCTGATCCAGGTCTATACCGACGGCTCCGTGCTGCTGAACCATGGCGGGACGGAGATGGGCCAAGGCCTTTACACCAAGGTGGCACAGGTGGTGGCGGACGTGTTCGGCATCGGGCTGGACCGGGTGCGTATCACCGCCACCCGCACCGACAAGGTGCCCAACACATCCGCCACCGCCGCCTCGGCCGGGGCCGATTTGAACGGCATGGCCAGTTTCAACGCCGCCCGCACCATCCGCGACCGGCTGTCCACCTTCATCGCCGGCCGCTGGGGCGTGGAACCGTCGGCGCTCTCCTTCGCCCACGGCAAGGTGACGGCGGGCGAGCATGCCATCCGTTTCGATGATCTGGTGCGTCAGGCCTATCTGGCCCGCATCTCGCTCTCGGCCACCGGCTTCTATGCCACGCCCAAGATCGATGTGGACAAGGAAACCCTGATCGGCCGCCCCTTCTATTATTTCGCCTATGGGGCCGCCGTCTCTGAAGTCGTCATCGACACGCTGACCGGCGAAACCAAGCTGCTGGCCGTCGATATCCTGCATGATTGCGGATCCTCGCTGAACCCTGTGCTGGACCGGGGCCAGGTGGAAGGCGCCTATGTGCAGGGCATGGGCTGGCTGATCCTGGAGGAACTGGTGTTCGATGCGGCGGGCCGCCTGCGCACCCACGCCCCCAGCACCTATAAAATCCCCGGCTGCGGCGACATCCCGGACCATTTCAAGGTCGATCTGGTAACCCAGCCCAATCGGGAAGAGACGATCCACCGTTCCAAGGCCGTGGGGGAGCCCCCCTTCATGCTGGCCATTTCGGCCTATCACGCCATCAGGGCGGCCGTCGCGGCAGCGGGCGGCAGCGGGCCGGTGACGCTGGACGCCCCCGCCACGCCCGAACGCGTTTTGATGGCCGTGCGCGCCCGTCAATCGGGGGCCGGCGCATGACCGCGGACTGGATCACGGCGCTTTCGGACTGTCAGCGGGACGGGCGGCCCAGCGTGCTGGTCACCGTGACGGAGGCTTTGGGTTCCACGCCCCGCGCCGCCGGCACCAAGATGCTGGTCACGGCCGATGCGCTGTACGGCACGATCGGCGGCGGCGCCCTGGAATTCACATCCATTGAGACGGCCCGCGCCCTCCTGGACAGTGATGTAGTGGAATTACGCACACAGTCATATGCTCTTGGACCGGCCCTGGGGCAATGCTGCGGCGGGCGCGTCACCTTGCTGTTTGAGCCGATCCTGCCGCCGCGCCTGCGCATCGCCCTGTTCGGGGCGGGCCATGTGGCCAAGGCGCTGGTCGCCATCCTGGGCACGCTGCCGGCCCGTGTCACCTGGATCGACAACCGGCCCGACCTGTTCCCCGATACGCTCCCCGCCAATGTGACGGCGCGGGCGGTGGTGGAGCCAGAGACCGCCCTGACGCCGGGTCACAGCCATATCCTGATCATGACCCATGATCATGCGCTGGATTACCGCCTTGTCAAATCGGCCCTTTCTCTGCCTGATCAGCCCTTTGTCGGCGTCATCGGGTCGGACACGAAACGCGCGCGCTTCGCCTCTCGCCTGCGTGCCGACGGGCTGGACCCTGCCCGCCTCACCTGTCCCATTGGCGTTGCGGGCCTGACCGGCAAGCATCCGGGGGAAATCGCGGTCGCCGTGGCGGCACAGGTGCTCAGCCTGCCTGCCGGCCCCATTGGTGTGACACAAGCGGAAAATGTCGTTGATAGGGGCTGTATGGGCTGCGCTGCGCCCTGCGACGGTCTTTCGTCATGATAAATTGTGGATTCATAAAATTACTTATATCAATCCGTGCATGGCTAAAGACCTATACGTAGTGAAATTACAGGCATAAGCTTGGTGCTGTACCGATGGCCATCAATCATGACCATCGGTACAGCGGCGACTGCCACCGCGCCGCCCCTGCGGCGTAGCCAAAGCCTGGGGGGCAGGAAAGATTGGCCAACGGTCAGGATTTGCTGCCGCTGGTGTTATAAACGAACCATCGGCCCACGGGACCGGTGGCGACGACGGGGGAGGCGAGCGAACAAGGCAACCATGACGGCATTTCCTGCTGTCCGGCTTTGTGAGGATCGCAATGAAGACTCTGAAATCCGCTCTGATCCTTTCCACCTTCGGCATTCTGATGACGGGCCCGGCCCTTGCCGATATCAAAGGGCTGAATGCGGCCTGCGGCGGACTTCCGGCCGGGCCCTCTGTTACCAAGGGCGATACGGCGGACGAAGGGGCGATGCGGGCCTATGGTGCCGGCATGCGCGATTACACGGCCCGCCTGATGACCTATCTGACCTGTCTGGATAATCACCCGGCCAGCGCGGCTGAGATGGCTTCTGCCAGCTATCGCCGCGATGTCATCAGCCATCGCCAGCAGGTGGTCGATCAGTTGGAACGCACCGTCACCCGCTTCAATATCGAGTTGCGGGAATTTAAGGCCCGTCAGGCGCAGGTCGCCGGGATACCATAACACCGCCGGTCAAAATTCCTGTCTGGCTCTATCCGTGCCGACTGGCGCGCAGGCGGCCGCTGCCGCGCAAGTCAAGTTGCTGGAGGCAGCGCCCGGCACTGAAGGACAGCGCAAATACCAAGCTGCGCTGAACGACACCCATCGCAGCTTGGTATCGCATGGCGGCAGGGTCTGCTTTTGCTGTCAACCATTTATAATATAATCCGACTATTCTGCTGTTTCCTTCCAAATTTCCGGTTAGGATGCCCGCATCACGACCAGAAAACGCTGGGGAGGAAAAAAGATGAAGGGTTTGCACCGCAGCCTGGCCTTGTGCCTGGGCCTGCTGACCGCGGTTCCCGCCTGGGGCCAGGATGCTGCTGTCTCGGTAAAGGTGGATCAGCCGGGACCTGTTCTGGCACCGGAAATCCAGGGCCAATTCGCGGAACATCTGGGCCGCTTGATTTATGAAGGCATCTGGGTAGGGGAAAAATCATCCATCCCCAATATCCGCGGCTATCGCAAGGATGTGATCGAGGCACTGAAGGCCATCAGGGTCCCGCTGATCCGCTGGCCCGGCGGCTGTTTCGCGGATGAATATCACTGGCGCGACGGTATCGGCCCCCGCAACAAGCGGCCGGTTGGTGTGAACACCAATTGGGGGGGCGTACCCGAAACCAACGAATTCGGCACCCATGAATTCATGGAATATTCCGAACTGGTTGGCGCGAAGACCTATGTGAATGGCAATATCGGCACCGGTTCGGCGCGCGAAATGGCGGACTGGGTCGAATATCTGACCAGCCCATCCAACTCCACCCTGGCCCAGACGCGGCGGGCCAATGGCCGTGACAAGCCCTGGACACTGGACTGGTTCGCCATTGGCAATGAGACCTGGGGCTGCGGCGGCAACATGCGGCCGGAATATTATACGGACCAGTTACGCCAGATCCGCACCTTCATCAAGCCCGCCCCCGGTCAGCCGACCAAGATCATCGCCAGCGGCGGCAATTCCGATGATCTGAAATGGACCGATGTCGTGATGGCGGGTTCTGCCAATATGATCGATGCGATCAGCTTGCACCATTACGCCCTGCCCTCCTTTGGCCGTGCCACGCGCGGCACCTGGAAGGACAAAGGATCGGCCACGGAATTCGGGGAAAGCGACTGGTTCGCACTGATGGTCACCGCCACGCAGATGGATGACCTGCTGACCCGGCACAGCGCCGTGATGGACAAGCATGATCCCAAAAAGAAGGTTGCCCTGGTTGTTGATGAATGGGGTAACTGGTTCGATCCCACGCCCGGCACCAATCCAGGCTTTCTGGAACAGCAAAACACGCTGCGCGACGCGGTGACGGCGGCCGTGAACCTCAACATCTTCCATAAGCATGCCGACCGCGTCCGCATGGCCAACATCGCGCAGATGGTCAATGTGCTGCAGGCCCTGATCCTGACCGACGGCCCGAAGATGCTGCGGACGCCTACCTATCATGTCTTTGACATGTATAAGGATTTCCAGGGCGCCACCCAGTTCCCGGTCACCGTGACGGCGCCGAAATACAGCTATGCCGAACGCAGCCTGCCGGCGATCAGCGCGTCGGCGGCCCGTGCCAAGGATGGCAGCATCCTGGTCGCCCTGACCAATATTGATCCGAACACCGCCGTGACCACCGCCATCACGCTGGATGGGGCGACGGCCTCCACAGTATCGGGCCGCATCCTGACGGCGCCCGCGATGAACAGCCATAACAGCTTCAGCGCGCCGGAGACGGTGAAGCCGGCACCATTCGCCGGGGCCGGCCTCAATGGCACCACGCTGTCTGTCAGCCTGCCGGCCAAGTCGGTGGTTGTGCTGGTCGTTCGCTAAAACTGTTTCGGCTGACCGCATACAGCGCCGGCGGCAGCAGAGAACGCATGGGTGGAGCGTGTTTCCGGTCGGTGGAAAGACGCTCTACCAGGGTGCCGGCGGGGCGGTGACGGGTTTGGTCAGGTCAAAGACCATACGCACCACGCGGCCGGGGCGGGACAGTTCATAGCTGAAGGTCCCCGGCCCCTGTTCCAATGTCCAGACATTCTGCTGCGCGCCCGGCGGCAGCTTATTGTCGGCGAACAGGGTCTTGGAGAAGGTGTCGGCGGGGAAAGATTGGCGGGCGGCGCTGCCGGGTGCGATGGTATCGCCGCCATATTGCGTGACCTTGTCTTCCGTCCCGTCGGCATGGCGATGGTCATGTTTCAGGCGCAGGCCCGTTTCGGTCCGCGTCACGATCCAGGTGCGCGAACGGTCTTCGCCCACATGCAGGGGGATACGCACCTCCCCCGCCTTGCATTCGCGCACATGCATGACCAGCCGCTTGCCCACAAACGGATCATTGGCGGCCCCGCCCTCATTCAGGGTGATGGTGCCCTCAAACGCCTTGCCGCACAGCGGCTGCAGGCGGGCCAGGAACTCATCCGCCGGAGCGGCAGCGGCGGGCAATGCGGCCAGCAGCAGGGATAGGGATGCCAGAATATTTCGGATACGCATGGACCTACCCTTTGCGCCGATTATTGTGGGGCCGAAATAAAATGGCCCACCCCCCAATCAGAGAGGCGGGCCGATCATAACCGACAGGCGGGTCTGGTTACAGCCGTTCGATGACCATGGCGATGCCCTGGCCGCCGCCGATGCACATGGTGATCAGCCCGTAGCGGCCACCGGTCCGCTCCAGCTCATACAGCGCCTTTACGGTGATGATGGCGCCGGTGGCACCGACCGGATGCCCCAGGGAAACGCCGGAGCCGTTGGGGTTCACCTTGTCGGCGGGGAAACCCAGCAGCTTGGATACGGCACAGGCCTGGGCGGCAAAGGCCTCGTTGCTTTCGATCACATCCATATCGGCGACGGTCAGGCCGGCCCGTTCCAGGGCGATGGGCACGGCATGGACGGGGCCCAGACCCATCACTTCCGGCTCCAGCCCTGCATGGCCCCAGCTGACGATACGGGCCAGCGGCTTGGTCCCGCGCTTGGCAGCCTCAGCGGCGGACATCAGCACGACAGCGGCCGCCCCATCATTGACGCCGGACGCGTTGCCGGCGGTGACGGAGCCGTCTTTCTTGAACACCGGCTTCAGCTTGGCGAAGTCAGCCTCGGTGGCGTCGGGCCGGAAATGCTCGTCCGTGTCGAACAGCTTGGTGCCGCCCTTGACCTTCACTTCCACGGGCAGGATCTGCGACTTGAACCGACCCTCGGCGGTGGCGCGGGCGGCACGGTGGTGGCTTTCCAGGGCCAGCGC
>JAIXTS010000341.1 GCA_027483805.1 Azospirillum sp.
CAGAAGGCCGCCGGCCAGCAGCCGCGCTATGACGGTCGCTGGCGCGACCGTGACCCGTCGGAAGCGCCCGCCGGCGTGGCGCCCGCCATCCGGCTGAAGGCCCCGCGTGAGGGCGAGACCTTGGTGAAGGACCATGTGCAGGGCGAGGTGACGGTGCAGAACAGCCAGCTGGACGATCTGATCCTGCTGCGTTCCGACGGCACGCCCACCTATCTGCTGGCCGTGGTGGTCGATGACCATGACATGGGCGTCACCCATGTCGTGCGCGGCGATGACCATCTGACCAACACCTTCCGGCAATTGCAGATTTACAATGCCATGGGCTGGGCGGCGCCGGAATTCGCGCATATCCCCCTGATCCATGGGCCGGACGGGGCCAAGCTGTCCAAGCGCCACGGCGCCCTGGGAATTGAGGCCTATCGCGACATGGGATTCCTGCCGGAAACCATGCGCAATTATCTGCTGCGCCTGGGCTGGGGCCATGGCGATGCCGAGATCATTTCAACCAGCCAAGCCATCGAATGGTTCACGCTGGAAGGGATCGGCCGGTCGCCTTCGCGTCTGGACTTCGCCAAGATGGAGAACCTGAACGCGCATTATATCCGGGAGGCCGACGATGCGCGTCTGGTCAGCCTGACCACACCCTTTATCGAGGCCAAGATCGGCCGCGCCCTGACGGATGTGGACAAGGACCGGCTGCTGCGATCCGTGCCGGGGTTCAAGCCGCGGGTGAAGACGCTGGTCGAACTGGCTGAGGGGTCGCTGTACCTGTTCGCCGCCCGCCCCCTGCCGCTGGATGAGAAGGCCGCCAGCCTGCTGACCGCCGAGGTGCGCGGGCAGATCGGGGCGCTGGCCGCGCGGTTTGCCGAGGTGGGCGAATGGACGGCAGGCGCGCTGGAAGCCATTGTCCGCGACTTTGCAGAAGCGAACGGTCTGAAGCTGGGCAAGGTGGCGCAGCCGCTGCGCGCCGCCCTGACCGGCACCTCTGTTTCCCCGCCGATTTTTGAGGTGGCGGAAATTCTTGGACGCGAAGAGAGCCTGTCGCGTTTAGAAGATGTCAAAAACCATGGTTAAAAAAGTGCTGTTGCGTTGCACTCGCTGCGGCGCGGCACTAAACTCCGCCCCACTTTCAAAAACGGGGCGATAACCCCAAACGAAACCCTTGAGGACGTGCCGACATGAGCCAGACAACCCAGACGGCGGGCGATGGAACCGCTGATACGGTGACCCTGATCGATAACCGGACCGGCAAGAAGCTTGACTTGCCTATCCTGAAGGGCTCGACGGGGCCGGATGTCATCGACATCCGAAAGCTCTACGGCGCCACGGGCTGCTTCACCTACGATCCTGGCTTTACCTCGACGGCGTCCTGCGACTCGGCCATCACCTATATTGATGGTGACGAGGGTGTGCTGCTGCATCGCGGCTATCCGATCGACCAGCTGGCCGACAGCTCCGACTTCATGGAAGTCTGCTACCTGCTGCTGCATGGCGAACTGCCCAACGCCGTGCAGAAGAAGGAATTCGAAGCCACCATCACCCGCCACACGATGGTGCATGAGCAGCTGACCCAGTTCTATCGCGGCTTCCGCCGTGATGCCCACCCGATGGCCGTGATGTGCGGTGTCGTCGGCGCCCTGTCGGCCTTCTATCATGACAGCACCGACATCAATGATCCCAAGCAGCGTATGATCGCCTCGCATCGCCTGATCGCGAAGCTGCCGACCATCGCCGCCATGGCCTATAAATATTCCGTCGGCCAGCCCTTCATGTACCCGCGCAACGATCTGGGTTACGCGGAAAACTTCCTGTACATGACCTTTGGCGTGCCGTGCGAGCCGTACAAGGTGAACCCGGTCATCGCCAAGGCGATGGACAAGATCTTCATCCTGCATGCCGATCACGAGCAGAATGCATCCACCTCCACCGTCCGTCTGGCCGGGTCGTCGGGTGCCAACCCGTTCGCCTGTATCGCTGCCGGTATCGCCAGCCTGTGGGGTCCTGCCCATGGCGGTGCCAACGAGGCCGTGCTGAAGATGCTGGAAGAGATCAAGACCGTTGATCGCATTCCGGAATTCATCGCCCGCGCCAAGGACAAGAACGACAATTTCCGTCTGATGGGCTTCGGCCACCGGGTCTATAAGAACTATGACCCGCGCGCCAAGGTGATGCAGCAGACCTGTAAGGAAGTGCTGGCCGAGCTGGGGATCAAGGACGATCCGCTGCTGGACATCGCGGTGGAACTGGAGCGGATCGCCCTGTCCGATCCGTACTTCATCGAGAAGAAGCTGTACCCGAACGTGGACTTCTATTCGGGCATCATCCTGAAGGCCATCGGCTTCCCGACCAGCATGTTCACCGTGCTGTTCGCATTGGCCCGCACCGTCGGCTGGATCAGCCAGTGGCAGGAGATGATCAAGGATCCGGGGCAGAAGATCGGTCGCCCGCGTCAGCTCTATATGGGCCATACGCCGCGCGACTTCGTCCCGGTCGAGAAGCGTGGCTGAGCGTCAGCATAGCCAATCCGGCAAAGCGGGCGGCCCCACCAGGGCCGCCCGTGATGCATCTCTGTTTTCGTCACGCACGCCCTTTCTGTGGCGCCGCCCATCGCCGGTCAATGACAACCCCACCCCCTGGGGCAAGCGGTTGCGCCGGGCCTTTAACCTGACCCTGCTGGCAGGCATTGTCGGCGGCCTGATTTTCTCCGCGATCTATTTCCGCTGAAGCGCTTTGCTGAAGCGCTTGTCGCCGTGGGTTTTGTGTCACCCGCCGTCACCGGGCGCCTGCATCGGCAGCCTGCCTATCCGCCCACGCGCGGATCAGCGGCCAGGCGCGCCAGCGGGACCAGATCGGTCCAGCCATAGGCCACCTCCATCAATGTTGTGCCGGCAAAGCCGATCGGCTGTTCGGCCAGCAGATCCCCGCCCAGCCTTTCATAAAAATAGCGCGACGGATTGTCCCGCAGCACCCAGACCATAGCCGCCCGTGTGCCCGCCGCCAGCAGGTTCTGGGCCATCACGGACAGGAAGCGCCGACCGGTCCCCTGCCCCTGCGCCTGATCCAGAAGATAAAGCGCGTAGAATTCCCCGCCGAAACCGGGCAGACCCGTGCGCTGCGGCCCGCAGGACGCAAAGCCGATGATGCCGCCGCCGGCCCCTTGCGCCACGAAGGTACGCCGGCCACGCGGCGGGGCCGAGCCCGACAGCAGGCCACGCCATCTTTTTTCATGCGCCGCCATGGACAGGCCCACCAGATACCGGTCGGGCAGCATGCCGGGATAGGTTGACCGCCAGCTTTCGACATGCACATGCGCAATGCCCGCCGCGTCGGCGGGGCTGGCAGGACGGATCAGGCTGGCAAGGTGCATCGCCCCCTCCGGATCGGTTTTATCCGTTCCCATGCTGCCCCAGAAATGCGGCCTTGGCGAGCGACATTGACAAGCGCCGTCCGCTTGGGCTGGATAGCGGCAAAACAAGCGAGACATTCATGACACAAACGATGGACGATCGCCGCGCCGTCAGCGTCACCATCACCGGCCGGGTCCAGGGCGTCTGGTACCGTGGCTGGACCGTGGAACAGGCACGCGCCCGGCAATTGGACGGATGGGTCCGCAACCGGACCGACGGCAGCGTGGAAGCCCTGTTCGCCGGCCACGGGCCCGACGTGGACGCCATGCTGGATGCCTGCTGGCAAGGCCCGCCGTCCGCCATTGTCATCAATGTCAAGGTCACGGAAACCGCCGATCCCGGC
>JAIXTS010000038.1 GCA_027483805.1 Azospirillum sp.
CAGGTAATGGCGGGTCAGGGCCGCCACGTCATAGCCCAGCGTGGTCACCAGATCCGGGTTGGACCCGGCATAATCATAGGCATTGAAGCTTTTCCAGCTGCGCCCCTCCGCCGCGCCATTCGTGAAATAATGGCTGTAGGCGGCGGTGAGATTGCCGCCGAAGGCCCGGATCAGGTCGGGGTTGGAGGCCAGATAGGCGGCGGCATCGAACCGCACCTCCCGATATTCCTTCACCCCGTAATTTAGGTAATGGGTCAGGCCGGCGGAAGCATTCATGCCGAACGCGGCGCGCAGGTCGGCATAGGAGGCCAGATAGGCCAGGCCATCGAAGGTGATGGTCGCACCCTTGGCGGCACCGGTCTGAATATAATCCAGCAAGCCGCCAATCTCCGAGACGCCGATTGTGTCGATGCGGCTCGTGTCGCTGGCGATATAGGCCAGCCCGTCAAAGCCGGCGAGCGGGCGCCCTTCCTTATAGCCATAGGTGATGTAATGGCGGGTCGCGGCGCCCAGATCGAAGCCGAATGCGTTGATCAGATCCTTGTTGGAGGCCAGGTAGTAGAGCGGATTGAAACTGTCCAGGCTGCGCCCTTCATTCTGGCCGAAGGAGAGCCAATGCCCCTTGGCCGCGCTCGTGTCGGCGCCGAAGGCGGTAATCAGGTCGGGGTTGGAGGCGATATAGAGCAGGCCGTTGAAATCCAGCGCCGCCACCTGTTCGCGGGTCAGCGTCTGCCCCGCCCCGCCCGTAAACGCGAAACTTTCGACATTGCTGAGCAGCAGGCTGCCGGTAGGACCCTTCAGGGTCAGACTGCCATCGCTGTTGGTGAGGCTGCGATAGACGTCGCTGCCGCCCAGCAGGCGGACCATATCGGTGCCATCGCCGCCATCCACCGTATCATTGCCGCCGCCCGCCAGGATGATGATGTCGTCCCCGGCACCAGTGATGATGCGGTTGGCCAAGCCATTGTCGCGCACCGTGTCCAGGCCCGTACCCGTGGTCACAGTGGCGATATAGGTGGCATAGGCGATGGAAAGATTGCGGGCCAGACCCGCGACGTCGGAGAAGGAGCCGGGCCGCAGATCGACATTGGAGTTGCTGGAAAAGCCCGACAGGTCGAGCGTATTGCGCCCGCCGCCATCCCAGATGGTGACCACGGGCTGGGTATTCTGGGTGAAGTCATAGGCGCTGCGTCCGGCCGTGCTGTTGAAGCCATAGACCGTGTCGCCCGACCGCGTGGCATAGTTGCGGCCATACCAGTCCTGGACCGCCAGCACATCATAGATCAGGGGCGTGGCCGCATATTTGCGGGCATGGTTGCCCCCTGTCTCCGTGGCGGAGAAATAGGACATGATGGTGTATTGCCGGCTGTCCTGCATGAAATCGGCATTGCTGGCATAGGTGATTTCGGCGTTGCCATTGTCCGACGCGTTATAATCGCTGGGATGCAGCAGGCCCAGCGCATGGCCGATTTCATGCAGCAGCGCCGACAGATCATAGCTGCCGGTCGTGCGGCCGGACCAGGTATCCTTGCTGCTGTCAAAATTCACCCAGACGGGCCGCGTCGTGCCCGAGGTGAAGGCAAAACCCCAGACACCATCGGCAATCGAACTGGAATTGGCGAAGGTGATCTGTCCTTGCCGCGCGGTTGAGGCGGCATTTTCGGTGAAGCGCAGGCCGGCCACGTCTGACCAAAGCTGCAACGCCGCCCGCGCCGTTTCCTTCTGCACCTCGGTGAAGAGATTGAAGCCGGTATAGTCGGAGCCGCGGCTGCTGGCCGGGCGGCTGGTCAGGAAGCTGAACCCGATGGTCTGCAACGGCGCCCAGGGGCCGCCATCCTCGTCCTGCAGACGCTCGATGAAGTCGGCATCCGACAGGACCGGCTTGCCCCCCGCCACACCGGCCGCCGCCGCGGCCAGTTCGGCCGTGGTGATGGCATGGGTCTCTTCAAGCCGGCCACAGAGAACACACATGATGCATCGCACCAAAATGAACAACGTTCCCGGCATGGTAACAGAAGGCGGGCCGGCGATGACAGCAGCGCTTTCGGATGACCCGTACCGTTTTCAACCAACGTCCGCGAAATCAGCAAGCCGCCGGGGCGCTGCCTCTGCTAAACAGCCCCCACTGCCGCCAGGGAGATGATCGCGCCATGACCCGACCCGTGCTTTACCGCAATCCCCGTCTGATCGACCCGGCCAGCGGGCTGGATCAGGTCGGGGACCTGCTGACGGTGGGCGAAGAGATCGCCGCCATGGGGCCCGGCATCGCGGCCCAGGGCGTGGCCGCAGAGGCGGAAATCGTGGAGGCCGCCGATCTGGTGCTGGCCCCCGGTCTGGTCGACCTGCGCGCCCAGGTGGGCGAACCGGGGCTGGAGCATAATGAGACCTTGCAGACCGCCAGCCGCAGCGCCGCCGCCGGCGGCATCACGGCCCTGGCCGCCTTGCCCAACACCGACCCGGTGATCGATGATGAGGCGGGCCTGGAATTCATCGCGCGGCGCGCGCGCGAGGTAAAGCTGGTCAAGATCTTCGCCTATGGCGCCGTCACGCGTGAAACGGCGGGCAAGGAGATCGCGGAGATCGGGTTGCTGGCTGAAGCCGGCGCCGTGGGCTTCACCGATGGCGGCCCGATCGCCGACCCGGCCCTGTTGCGCCGCGCACTGGCCTATGCCGGCGGCTTCGGCCAGACGATTTTCCAGCATCCCAGCGAGCCGCGTCTGGCGGGCGGGGTGATGAATGCCGGCGAACTGGCCACCCGCCTGGGTCTGGCCGGCATTCCCGGCATGGCGGAGGTCATCATGCTGGAACGCGATCTGCGCTTGGTGGAGATGACGGGCGGCCGATACCACGCTGCCAATATCTCTACCGCCGAATCCGTGGCTGTCATCCGCCGCGCCAAACAGCGGGGGCTGAAAATCACCTGTGATACCGCCCCGCCCTATTTTGCGCTGACCGAAACCGATGTCGGCGACTACCGCACCTTCTTCAAGCTGCGCCCGCCGCTGCGGGGCGAGATGGACCGCCGCGCCATCATAGAGGGGCTGGCCGACGGCACCATCGATGCCATCGCGTCCGACCATCAGCCGCATGACCAGGACAGCAAACGTGTGCCCTTCGCCCAGGCGGCATTCGGTGCGGTGGGCCTGGAAACGCTGCTGCCCCTGACCCTGGAACTGGTGCATAAGGGCGCCTTGCCGTTGACCCGAGCACTGGCGGCGCTGACCTGCATCCCCGCCACCATCCTGGGCCTGAAGGGTTTGGGCCGCATGACGGTCGGGGGCAAGGCCGATCTGGTCCTGTTCGATCCCGACCGGCCCTGGCAGGTGGAGGCCGAAAAGCTGGCCTCCAAGTCCAAGAACAGCTGCTTTGACCGCCGCCCGGTGCAGGGCATGGTCTTGCGTACCATCGTGGATGGGCGCACGGTGTTCAGCCGCGCCTGAATGAAGACCCGCAGAACCAAGAAGAAACGACCATGGCCGACCTCTCTCCCCTGGTGCTGATCATTGCCCTTGTCGGCGGCTATCTGCTGGGCTCCATCCCCTTCGGGCTCGTGCTGACCCGGCTGGGCGGCTATGGCGATATCCGCAAGATCGGCAGCGGCAATATCGGCGCCACCAATGTGCTGCGCACCGGTAACAAGCCGCTGGCGCTGGCCACGCTGCTGCTGGACAGCGGCAAGGGCGCCATCGCTACCCTGATCGCGGTCTATGTGGCCGGGACAGAAGCCGGGATCGCGGCCGCCGCCGGGTCGATGCTGGGCCACAGTTTCCCGGTCTGGCTGGGCTTCAAGGGCGGCAAGGGGGTGGCGACGTCCCTGGGCGTGCTGCTGGCCATTTCCTGGCCTGTGGGGCTGGCGGCCTGTGGCACCTGGCTGCTGGCGGCGGCGATTTTCCGCATCTCGTCCCTGTCGGCCCTGATCGCGGTGGGCGCCAGCCCGGTGGTAGCCTGGTTCCTGGCGGGGCCGGCGGTGGCGGGCCTGTGCCTGTTCATCGCCGTGCTGGTCTATATCCGCCACAAGGACAATATTGTCCGGCTGCTGAAGGGCACGGAGCCGAAGATCGGGGCGAAGAAGAAGGAAGCGTGAGGCAGGGTCAAACCGAGGCCAGCGCCGCCTTTGTCGACACCGTCAGCGGTTTCGGCAGGCTATCCAGGGCAAACCAGCCCCAGTCGGACAGGGCGTCGGGTTCCATGATCCGCGGTTCGCCCTGCACAATACGGGCGCGGTGGACGGGGTTGACCCAGTGGCTGGGAACGGCCGGGTCGATCTGATCCACCACGCAGAGCAGGCCCGTCAGTTCGATCACCACACCCAACTCCTCCGCGATCTCACGGCGGATCGTGTCGGGCACGGCTTCCAGGAAATCCACCTTGCCCCCAGGCAGACCCCAATGGTCCGCCTCCGGATCGCGGCGGCGCTTGACCAGCAGCAGGCGCCCCTGCCCGTCGGTAATGAAGGCACCGCAGCCGACGCGGATGATGGTCATCGGAAAATCCTCACCGCATCGGCACGGTGGTGCGTTTGGCCACCGTGCGCAGGGTGAAGCTGGACCGGACCCGCGCCACGCCGGGCAGGCGGGTCAGGGTCTGGGTGTGCAGCCTTTCATAGTCACTGCCATCGGCGACCACCACACGCAGCATGAAATCGGCATCACCCGCCATCAGATAACATTCCATCACCTCCGGGCATTCCATCACCTTGGCCTCGAACGCGCGCAGATCCTGATCCTGCTGCCGGTCCAGCGTGATCTGCACAAAGACCGAGGTGCCACGGCCCAATGCTGCCGGGCTGACGAGCGCCACATACCCTTCGATCACGCCTTCATCCTCCAGCCGTTTCAGGCGGCGGTGACAGGCCGACGGCGACAGGCCGACATGGTCGGCAAGGTCGGCGACGGAGATGCGGCCATCGGCCTGCACCTGGATCAGAATCTTACGATCAATGGCGTCAAGATCGGCTGGTCGCATATTCCACCGCTAATGCCGAATTTCATGCACGAAACGTCGAAATAGGGCCATGCCGGACCCGGTCTTTGCAAGGACATTCGGCCCGGTTCGGGCGTATTCTGTCCTCACATCCGAACAGGGAGA
>JAIXTS010000307.1 GCA_027483805.1 Azospirillum sp.
CAGCCGTCGTCGCCATGACCTTGCCGGCCCAGGCCAAGCAGGCTGGCTGATCGGGTTTTTGAGGGGTGGCGCCGTGAAATCGGGCAAGGTGTCGTTGAGGACGGTGTTCGGCGGATTTACCAGGGTGCGGAAAAAGGCTTTCGCGTTGCGAGGGAGGGGGATTCTCGGCAAGATTAGGAAAGGTTGAAGCAAGATACTGGTGGTATCTTGCGAGAGCTTGACGCGAGATTGCCGAAAATAACCCGACCGCAGCAGCGAAATGGTTTTTCCGCACCCTGCTAGGTCCAAACTTTTACAGATCAGCCGATTGTGATCAGATCAATCTACAGCACTGCATAAGACCGGTCGTTCTCAATGACCAGATTGGTGCCGTATGGGGCGGATATCGTGGCCAGCCGTTCCAAGATGCGTCGCGCACGCTCACCCCGGGCCAGCGTGGGCCGCCCCCGGGTCTCGAAATGTTTCTCCGTACTGATCCCAACTTCGTTGAGGGCCACCGGAAGGATGTCGAGCCGACGAACCTTTCCGTTCTCGAAAACCAGGTCGATGATGGCGCTGTCCCAAACCTCGGGCTGGTAATGGTCGATATCTGTGCGACTGTGGAAGATGAAGCTACCAAGACCATACAGCAGCGGGCAGCCCTTGTAGATTTCGATGCCTTGCAGGATGGGCGCACCATGGCCGACAAAGCCATGGGCGCCGGCGTCAATGCAACGCTTGGCCCAGGTTTTCAGCCAGGCCGGGGTGTCGGCAAAATCCGGCTCCCAGTAATGGTTGTGCTGATAGACAATCACAATATCTGCCCGCGCCGCCGCCGTGCGGATTGCCCCCAGCACCCTTTGCTCATCCTCTTCATTGAAGCGGCCATCCTCAGCGCGCCGGATCTCGTTGACGCCGGGGCGTGTGTCCGTCGCGGCTCCGCCTTCGCGGATTTTGCCGGTTGCCATCGCCACCAAGGCCACCGTTCCGGCTGGCACCGATATGAAAGCAGGTTTGGCCGCATCCGCCACATTTATGCCCGTGCCAGCATGAGCGAAACCGCCCTTGGCCACGGCGTCCAAGGTCGTCAATATCCCACCGGTATTGAGATCGAAAGAATGGTTGTTGCCGGTCGCCAGCAGATTGATATGGAAATCCTTCAGCACGTTCAGAACCTCCGGTTCCGTGGCGTGGAAGAATTCGGTATCCCGTGTCGGCGGGCCGGCCCCCGGCCCATTGATCGCAGTCTCAAGATTGCTGAAAACGACATCGGCCCTGGCCAGATGATCCGCCAGCACATGGTAATCTGGGTAAGAATCCTGGCGGATATCATGCTTGATCAGCGCCTGGCCAAGTGCTGAAAGGCGTAAAGGTCGCTGTTGCGCCAGGGTCGGCAGCGCCGCTGAAACAGACAGGGCAGCGCCGCCAGCGAGAAGAAGGGTGCGTCGGCTGACGGTTGAACCCGATGTGATGTCACTCATCCACGGTCTCCAGGAATGGCACGGCCGGAGGTATGGACATGTCCGGCACCCTTGGGCTTGAGAAGCGGTCGAAAAGCACCAAGCTTCTGTTCTACCTCATGGTTTCTCTTCAGGCGGTCCCGCCTGAAGAGATCACCCTGTTAGAAACGTGCGCTGAGGCGGGTATAGAGGAAGGTGCCACGGATGTCATAGGTGTTGATGTCGTAATTGGCCCCCTGGTTTGCCGACGATGCGGGGGGCTGGACGTCAAAGATATTGTCCACGCCCAGGGTAAGGTTGACCCCGATCGTTTCAAACTCATAGCCGAGCTGGATATCCTGATAGATCACTGCGGGGATATGTCCGCCAGTGACCGGGTTGCCGAGCACTTCCGTGGTCTTGCCGATATAGCGCCCGCGCCAGCCGGCTTCCCACGGGCCATCGCTCCAGCGCAGCGACCCGGTACCCTTCCAGCGCGGATAGCTTTCGCGCAGAACGTCGGAGCGACCCGTCCGGTCATCGACAGTGATCGACCCATCCTCATTGGTGATGAAATTCACGTAATGGATCAGGCGGGCCGCATCGACGACGGCGTCGATATTTCCGAATTCTGTCTCGAACTGCTGGCGAACCGTCAGATCAATTCCTTCGACTTCAATCCGATTCAGATTGACCGGGCCGTCCTGCAGGTTGGTGATTTCCCCGCTGGCCGCGCGGCTGACAAGCTCGCAGCGCTCACCAGTGTTGGCGCAATAGTTGAGAAGACGTTGTGAGCCCAAGCTGCTGATCGCGTTGTCGATCTTGATCTTGTACCAGTCGGCGGTGACAGTGAGCCCGTCGAACATGTCCGCCGTCCAAACCGCCCCGACGCTCCATGTATCGGCCGTTTCCGGCTGCAACAGAACATTGCCGCCAACGGTGGACAGGATGCCACCATTGTTGAAATCACGCTGATTATAGGTGGTCGGCACCCCGGCGCAGCCGGGCCGCCCGGCACCACCGCCATTGCAAGGGTCTGTGGCGGGAAGGTTGGTCTGGCGTGCACCCGCATAGAGTTCGCTGATGCTGGGTGCCCGGAAGCCCTCGGAGAACGTGCTGCGGATCATCAGGTCACTGATCGGGCGGTAAGACAGCCCGAGCTTCGTGGTCACCGTGTCGCCGAATGTGCTGTAGTCGGAATAGCGGGCCGCCGCGCTGAGGTCCAGCGACTGCACCAGCGGCAGATCGGCGAGCAGCGGCACATTCAGTTCCAGATAGGATTCCCACAGGTCGTATTGACCGCGGGTCGGATCACGCGGGGCCGACGTTGTGCGACGGAAAGTCTGGTACCGTGGGGTGGCGGAAACAATCGGATCGGGATCGTCATAACCCTCCTCCTTGCGATATTCCACACCGGCCGCCATGCCAAGGTCACCGGCGGGAAGACTGAACAGAGAGCCGCTGATGTTGAAGGCAGCCTGTTGTTGACGGGTCCCGTTTTCGTCGCGCGCATTATAGCGGATATAGTCGATCATCGCCGGTGTGAGGGTGCCGAAGATGTTGATCGGCACACAGCCATTGGCCACACACCGATCGTTGGGCCCAATGGCCAACGCCAACTTGTCCTGGTCGATCTGGTTGCGCGAGGTGAAACTCGCGTCGTTGCGGGCGTAGGAGTAGAAAAGGTCCCAACGCCATTCCGTTCCGAGGTCAAACTCGCCTTCCAGCCCTGCGGCGTAACGCTGTGTCTCCACACTCTGCTCGTTATACCGGAAATCCATTTCGACCAACTGCCGCTGAATGTCGAATGTGGAGCCGGAGAAGGCACGGCCGAAGGGATTGAACGGGTGGTTGGCCGGCATGCTCATGCCGTCGCTGCCCCGGATGCGCGATACCAGCGGCGAAAATTTCTGGTCCGACAGGCGCTTGTTATAGAGGCCCTCAACCTTCCCACGTACCGTCGGCAGGAAATCCCAGGTCAGCCGCCCGAACAGCCCGGTGCGCTCACTGGGGCCGACGGCATAGGTGCCCGTCTCTGCATTGACGGAATCAGCCGCCGTCCACAGGCGGAAATCCGAGGGGCTGGCGCCCGCAGCCCCGGCAATCTTGACCAGACGGTTGGTGCCCGTCGTCACGCCGGGAAGCCGGTAATAGCCAAGCGGACCGGCAGCGGTCGGACCGGCAAGGGAGATCGTGGTCAGCTTCCGATCCTCGATGAAAATCGGCTGCTGATCGACATAGGAGGCAGAGATCAGAAACGAGCCCTGACCAAAGACCCGCCCCAATGTCGTCTCTGCACTCAGGCTGCGGGCATCGCCTCTTGAGGTGATGCCGCCCATCACCTTGGCTTCCGCCCCATCAAAGGTCTTCTTGGTGTGGATATTGACGACGCCGGCAATCGCATCGGAACCATAGATGGCCGAGGCACCGTCCTTCAGAATTTCCACGCGGTCGACGATACCCATCGGGATGGTATTGAGATCGACAAAGTCCCGGAAGCCTCTGGTGCCGGCCCCATTGACCCACCGGTTACCATCGACCAGAACCAGAACCCGGTTGGCGGTGCCCCCGGTGCCGAGATTACGCAGGTTGATGCTGCTGGACCCGTGCGAGACGCCCGCCGTTCCGTTTGAATTAAGGCTTGATCCGGCACCGGGCAGTTGTTGCAGCAACTGGCCGACGGAAAGCGGGGCTGCTGCCGCAATATCCGCGCTGGTCAGCGTCGTAATCGGGCCAACCGCGGTCGCATCGCGGCGCATGATCCGCGATCCGGTAACCACAATCTCTTCCAGGACCAAGGCATCTGATCCAGACTGCGCATAGGCCGGATGACCAGATCCAATCATCATGAAGGCGATTGGCAAGAAACCTGCCGTTGTCAACTTAATGCGCCGTCCACGTCCCATGACTCACCCCTGTCTATTTAGTCCATGCCCTGCTCGGCAGCCGAGCAATCCGATTGCGACGACGGTAGGGGCAAGGGGGCAGCCATCACAAGTCTATGATGTTAAGGCACGGGGTCATGAAAATTTGGTATGTATTGCCGCAATTTAACCGGCATTATTTGTACTTTTGATAGAAATATCATGATGAAGTTCTTGATTTAGGCCATGGGGCCAAGCCTCAGGCTGAACCGGTCCATACTCTTTTCTTATGGTCCGATAAAAAACGACCATCACATTGCATGTTCTTCGGCTTGGCCCATACCCTGTCCCAGGAAAGCCCGGTCGGGGGCTTGCCCCTTAGCGCAATCCGGCCTGGCGATCTGTCAGTCGGGCCACGTGCGTGAAGACGATTTTTTCCTGTGTCGATCATAGCCGGGAAAGAATGGCCAGGGAAGAATTGTAAGAGAAGGTCTTGTCATGCAGTCCACGCGCAAAGAGGGCCGCCCCGGCTGGTTGGACCGGGTTGAACGCTGGGGCAATGCCTTGCCCGACCCGGTCTTCATCTTCCTGGGTTTCATCCTGC
>JAIXTS010000385.1 GCA_027483805.1 Azospirillum sp.
CTGATAGCCGGTCGTGAAGACCATGCAGGTTTCGCGACCATAAAAACTGGCCAGTTCCCGCTCCAGCGCCGCATGGCCGTCATAGCTGCCATTGGCGATGCGCGATCCGGTCGTGCCCGTGCCGAACGACCGCAGCGCCTCGACACCCTTGTCGATGCAGCTCTGGTCGAAGGTCAGACCCAGATAATTGTTGGTGCCGAGCAGGATCGTGCGGCGACCGTTCAGCATGCCCTCCGTCGGGGAGAGCATGGCATCGAACTTTACCGTGAACGGGTCACGGCCGGCGCCGGCAATGCGGTGATAATGCTCGCGGAGCTTGGTGTACTTGGCAAGGATCGTCATGTCTCAGGCGTGCCCCCGGAGTTCCGATATGGTCCTGGCCAGGTCGCCGATGGTTTCGACTTCCGCGATCCGTTCCATCGGGATCGAGACATCGAACTTATCCTCAAGCACCATCACGAAATCCATGACGGCCAGGCTATCCAGGCCAAGATCACGCGTGATGCTGGTCTCCGTTGTAACGGTGACCGGCGTTGGCAAGGTCTTCACAAGGGCGGCGATGATGGTTTCGACGATGTCGTTGACGTCGGTAGTCATAAAAGCGCCCCGGTAACCAGTCGTAAAAAGTTGTTGTCGTGGAGAAGATACCGGTGCCCCCCGGCATCTGTCCTAAAAAGCGTCACGTTCCGGTAAGGTAATTGCAACGCCCAAGGATGCAAGAGCAAACCACAAAATACCTGAGACACCTGTGACAGATGACACAGTGCAAGGCAAATTCGCAACAGTTTGGAGCGAACTTTGTTCAAATCGCTATATCCAGCGATGATCACGGTACCATTTTGCCGCAGCCGCGAAGCCCTCCCGCAGGCCGACGCGCGGTTTCCACAGCGATTCCGGCGGCATCTGCTGCGACGCGAGAGACCAGTCCGGATGGGTGATTTCCCGCGTCTTGGGGTAGGTCAGCATCACCGCCCGGCCGGTCAGCGCCGCCATGAGGCTGCCGGCCGCCCCGACCGCGCGCAGCAGGAACACCGGCAGCCGGACCCGCATGGCCCGGCGCCCCACCGCGGCGGCGGCGCAATCCAGCAGCGTGGTCCAGTCATAGCCACCGATATTCCCGTCGCAGAGGCCAAATGCCTGACCGCGCGGGCCGCCGGGCGCCGCCAGGGCGGCAATAGCGTCGGCCGCATCCTCCACCTGTACCATGGCCAGCCGCGCCGCAGGCCCACCCAGGACAGGCACCAGGGGCCCCGCCGCCGCCTTGAACAGGGACAGGGTCTCCCGGTCCCAGGGGCCATAGATGGCGGGCGGGCGCACAATGCACCAATCATCCCCGCCATAGGCAGCAATGGCCGCCCCCTCGCCCGCCCGCTTGCTGGCCGCATAATGGGACAGGTGGGGCTGGGTGGCGGCCTGGCTGGAGATGATCAGCAGGCGGGCACGGGGGGCGTGGGTGGCAACGGCCCGGCCGACCGCAGCCGATCCGCCTTCATTCACGGCAAAGAACTGGGCGCGGTCCCTGGCCTTGATCAGGCCGGCCGCATGGATGACCACATCCGCGCCCGTCACCAGCCGGGCCATTGCCGCATCGTCACGCAGATCACCCAGCACCAATTCCGGCCGGACATCGGCCAGCAGCGGATGCACGGGGTCCTGGCGCACCAGCATGCGCACCGTGAACCCGGCGCGGTGCAGGGCCGCCACGATGAAACGGCCCAGGAAACCCGTGCCACCCGTGATGGCGGCGACCGCCATGATCAGGCCGACAGGGTGGCGTTGGCGCCGAATTCACCGGCCAGCAGCATCTGGCGGGCCTTGGTACGGCTCAGCTTGCCGGACGAGGTCTGAGGCAGCGAATGGGTGGGCACCAGCACCACCTTCACCTCCAGCCCGTGCGCGGCCCGCAGCACGCCCTGTACCTGGGCGGCGAGCGCGGCCCGCGCCTCCTCCTGCGTGGGGCGGCACTGAACCAGGACCACCACCTGTTCGCCGCCATCACCATCGACGGAGAAGGCGACGACGTCACCGCTGCGCAAACTGTCGATGGAATGTTCGGCCGACCATTCCAGATCCTGCGGCCAGATATTGCGGCCATTGACCAGGATCAGGTCCTTGGCCCGGCCCGTGATCACGATCTGGCCCCGGCACAGGTACCCCAGATCCCCCGTATCCAGCCAGCCATCGCCCGACAGGACAGCGTCGGTTTCGTCGGGCCGGTTGAAATATTCGCGCATCAGCGACGGCCCCCGGACGAACAGACGTCCCACCTGCTTTTCCCCCAGCAGCGCGCCGTCGGGATCCCGCACCTCAATCGCGTGGCCGGGCAGGATGGGGCCGTTCAGCACAAATTCACGTTCCCGCTCCGTCTGCGGGCCTGGCGGCACCGCCACCGCTTCCCCCTCCAGCCTGTCCAGATCAACCCGGTCGGTGACCAGCCCATCGCCCAGCGGCGCGAAGGACAGGGCCAGGGCCGCTTCCGCCATGCCATAGGACGGGACCAGTGCGCCCGGTTTGAACCCGCGCGGGGCAAAGGCGTCGATAAATTTGCGCAGCACGCGCGGCCGGACCATGTCCCCGCCGATGCCGGCGCCGCGCCAGGTGGACAGGTCAATGCCGTCGGTCGACGCGGTTTCCGCCCGGCGGGCCGCCAGTTCATACCCGAAGCTGGGGCTGTAGGACAGGGTGCCGCCATTGCGGGTGATGATGTGCAGCCACAAAAGCGGCCGGCGGGCAAATTCACGCGTGGGCAGATAATCGATGGAAACCTGACAGACCAGCGGGGTCAGCAGGAACCCGACCAGCCCCATATCGTGATACAGCGGCAACCAGGATACGCAGCGGTCTGCTGCCGTGATCTTCAGCCCGTGATGGGTGATGGCGGCGGCGTTGGCCATCAGTGCCTTCTGCGTCACCGCCACGCCCAGCGGAAACCGCGTGCTGCCCGAGGAGAATTGCAGATAGCAGAGATCATCCGGGCCGACGGTCGGCAGGGTGATGCCCGCACCGTCGACATCGTCGAACACGGCCAGCGTGCCCACAGCCTTCATCCCCAGACCGTCGGCCGCCGCCTTCACCCAGTCGGCCAGCGAGACGGGCGACAGCACGGCAGCCGCGTCCGCCCCCTGCATCATGCGGCGGATATGATCGATATAGGCGTCCTTGCCACCAAAGGCGGCCGGCAGCGGCAGCGGCGCGGGGACCAGACCCGCGAACTGGCACGCCGTAAAGGCGCGCATGAAGTCACCATCGCTTTCGGCGATGATGGCGACGCGGTCCCCCTTCACCAACCCCTTGGCCAGCATGCGTTTGGCCAGCGCGATGCCCTGTTCATACATCTGGCTGTAGGGCAGCGCTTCGGTCAGTTCGCCCTTGCCGGAATAGAAATTCAGGCCGGTCTCCCCCCGGGCCGCGTAGGCGATGGCTTCCGGCACCGTGGCAAAATCCGCCAGGCGGGAGGCAAGCGCGTGCTTCGAAGGGGTGGGAGTGACCATGGCGTACTGTTCCGAAACAAGGTTTGAAAGCCGTTCACCCAAGCATAGGGGCGGCGTCGTGCCCCCAGAGGATAGAGGCCCGGCTATGCCGGCTCATACCAGAGCGGGAGGTTTCGGGCAATCGGTCCGGATGTGGGGGCACCCTTGCCGCCGGTCAGCAGCGGCGCGTCAGCCAGTCTGACAGCAGAACCGCATTGTGCCGGCCGGGATCGGGGATCGACAGGTCAAAATTGGCGGCAAAGGCGGCTTCCTGCCGTTCCCGCCAGTCGGCATGCTGCACGAAGGCCGCCTCCAGATGCGCCGGCAGGTCTGACACATCCGATGCGGACAGGACAGGACCCAGGGTCCAGAAGCGATAATCAGGATTCCCCTGCCAAACGACATCATGGGCATTCAGGAAAACACAAGGCCGCGGGCGGCACAGAAATTCGTAAACCTGACTGCTGACATCGCCCAGATAGAGATCGGCGCCCAGCGTGTAGGTCATGTCACAGCTGGCATCGGACCCCAGATCGATGCGCAGGTGCGGCACCCCCTGAAACCGGGAGAACAGCGCCAATTGCGCCGGGCCTGGCGGATGAAACAGCCGCATATGCGGGGCAAAGACCAGATTGTAACGGTCCTGCGCCGCCATCCGGTCCAGCACCTTCATCCCGACTCCGGGCCAGGAGGACAGGGACGGCGAAAAATGCGGATTATACAGCACTGTCGGCCGGCCATTGCCGAACAGCGGCGGCCGGTTCCTGTCCAACCGGCGCACAATGTCAAACTTGGCATAGGCCGCCAGCGCATACTGGCCGTCGCGCAGATAGCCTTCGTCCAGAAGGCGGCGCACGGTCTTGGGGCTGGGGATCAGGTTGAAATCGAACCTGGCCACGCGCGGATCGAACGTCACGTCGCGGTCTCCAGCCCCATGTTCGGTATTGACCAGCTTTGGGTGGGTCACGCCGAAGCGCCGCATCCAGAGGCTGGTCTTCTCCGTCGTCACCAGGGCGTCGAAGCGGTTCAGGAAGGCCCGGTTATGCAGCAGCGACCAGAGCTTGGGCGGCAAGGGCAGCGGCCGGAACCGACGGTACGCCTGCACCGCCAAAGGTTGGCGCAGCAGGCGCAGGGTGACCCTGGCACCGGGATAGAGCGGAAGGAACCGGCTGACATAATCCAGATGCGCCTGTGACGGCGCCAGGATTTCCACGCGCCAGTCGGGGCGCAGGATCGACAGTTCCAGCGCCAGGGGCAGCGAATGCAGGATCTGGTGGTTCTGGCTGTTATAGAGGAAACCGATCCTCATGCCTTCTGCCGCTCCTCCGCCAACCGGCGCCGGAACCAGCGCACCACCGGAACAAGGAACGCCACCAGCACCAGCACGGCGGAGAACATGCGGGCCCAGCCGGCCCCGATCAAGCCATACCAATGGATGGAAGCGAGAAGGACTGGAATATAGACGGCCGTGGTCCAGATGCGGACCACCAAGGCCTTGTGCGCGTCACCGGCAGACACCATCACCGGTTCAAGCGGAAAGGACCAGATGCCGACCACGGCAGCCGCCACCAGCCACATCATCACGGGCCAGGCCGGTACAAACGCCTCCCCCACGATCAGACGCAGGCCGATTTCGCCGACCCCCCAGCAGATGACCAAGGCCAGCATGGCCCCGGCCCCCGCCAGCAGGGCGGAACGCTGGATCAGGGACCGCATCTCCCCGAACTGCCGCGCCTCGATCATGCGGGACAGTTCGGGATAGATGGCGGGGATCAGGAGCTTGGCCGGCTTGGCCAGCGCCTCACCCAGCTGGCGCGCGATGCGGAACAGGGCGGCTTCACGCGGACCCAGCATCCAGCCCACGGCCAGGGTGCCGATATGGGTAAAGGCCAGTTCCAGGGTGGAGGAGAGATTGGTCGACCAGACAAAGGCCCAGACCCCGTCGAATCCACGGCTCATGGGCTGGCCATCGCCGCGCCAGGTGAACCCGTCCAGCAGCCCGCGCTTGCGCAGTTCCGACCAGCCCTTGGCGATCAGATAGATACCGGCGATGGCCGTTGCCGCATACCAGGCGACCAGAAAGGCGACAATGCCACCCCCCATCACCCAGGCGATGCCGCCCCCCACCATGCGGATGATGGCGCCCAACGTGCTTTGCACCGACAAGATGTCGAACTTGTCGATCAGACGCAGAATGCCCGTGGGTGTCGCCTGCACCATGAACAGGACAGAGGTCACATAGATCAGGGCCGCCGGCATCAGATCCGCGGGCCAGCCAAAGGACGAGCCCAGCGCCCAGGCCACCACCACCGACAGGACAGTGCCGGCCACGGCGCTCCACCCGTCCAGAGAGGCGGTAAAGCGCAGCAAGCGCTGGAAATCACCGATCCGCCCCTCGTTCAGCGCAGGGGTGCCATAACGCAGCACGGCCTGCCAGCTCTGGAACTTGGCGATTTCGCCGATGGTCTGGGTGAAGGTGTGGATCAGCACCAGCACACCGAACTGTTCCAACCCCAGCGCCCGCGCGGCAATGGCCAGCCCCGCCAGACCGGCGATGGCGTTGACCGTCTTGCCCCCCAGCAGGATGCCGGCATTGGCAAACAGCCGGCGCAGACGATCATCGCCGAACCAGACATGGAGGGGGGAACGGGAATTTTTGGATGTCACGGGCGGCGCTGTCGGACTGGCTGAATGGGATAGGTCCGCCCATTTAGCAGCATGGCCGTTCGCCGCATAGGCCATGCATGCCGGGCTAGACAAATTGCAACGTTGGCAATGGTCCCGTTAACTGTGACAGTTGTCACTTTGCAGCGCGACATAGCGGCCTAAATGAACAGGGTTCGCTCATGCCGCGCGGCGTGGTGCCCAAGATTTTGTCGAGGATTCACATGTCCCGCCCGTCCACGTCCCTTCTTCTGCGCCGCACGGCGATGGCAACGCTGCTGACCTTGTCGGCCGTCACCCTTCCGGCGGCGGCGCAGGACAGCGCGCCGGCGCTGACTGTGGACAAGGCCGCCTTTGCCGACACGCAGGTGGCGGCCGGCCCGGCGGACGATGTCAATGATCCGCTGGAACCCGTGAACAGGGCCATCTTCTGGGTGAATGAAGGGCTGGACGTGGTCGTGATCCGACCGGCCGCCAAGGTCTATCGCACCGTGCTGCCCACGCCGGTGCAGAAGGGCGTGCGCAATGTGCTGCGCAACCTGCGCTCCCCGCTGGACCTGACGAACCAGCTTCTGCAGGGGGATTGGCAGGGGGCCGGTGACGTGCTGCGCCGTTTCACCATCAATACGACCATCGGGCTGGGCGGCCTGATCGACGTCGCGGCCACGCATGGCTATACCTATGAATATGAAAGCCTGGACCAGACACTGGCCGTCTGGGGCCTTCCGGAAGGGCCGTATCTGGTGCTGCCGCTCCTGGGCCCGTCATCAGTACGCGACGCGGTCGGCTTTGCGGGTGAGTTCTACGCCGATCCCGTCTCGAACTATGCCAGCAACACCGACCGGGAATGGATCAGCTTCAGCCGGGCCAGCCTGACCGCACTGGACACGCGGGCCGAATATATCGAGGCGCTGGACGATGTGAAGCGCAACAGCTTCGATTATTACGCCTCCATGCGTTCGCTGTACCGCCAGCGCCGCGACGGCTGGATCCGCGATGGCAAGCCGGATGTCGAACAGATGCCGAACATTCCCGATTACGAGTAATGCCAATCTCCCTTGATCGTGACCGATCAAGGGAGATTTTTGTTCCCTCACGCGCCGGGCGCCCGCATCCGCGGGCTTGGCATTACCGGACCGGCATCAGGCCAGCCACTTGTCGACAACCTCCACCAGGTTGCGCAGGCTGAGCAGCATGATGACGACCGCCACCAGGATCATCATCGGCTTGTCGGGCAGCTTCTGGGTGACCATCGCGGCAAACGGTGCCGCCACGACACCCCCGATGATCAGACCCAGGATGGCCGGCCACAGTTCCAGCCCGATGGTGAGGATGAAGGTGACGGACACTGTCACCGTCACGAAGAATTCGGCCAGATTGGTGGAGCCGATGGCATAGCGCGGGGTGGTGCCGCCGCCGATCAGCGTGCTGGCCACCATCGGGCCCCAACCGCCGCCGCCGATGGCATCCAGGAAGCCCCCCGTCAGGCCCAGCCCCGCCACCTTGCGGGTGGAAAGCTCATGCGGCGGCGGCGGATGCAGCGCCTTCCACAAGATCAGGGCGCCCATGACCAGCAGATATACGGCCACCAGCGGCCGGATAAAATCGCCATCCACCCCGGACAGGATATAGGCCCCCAGCGCACCGCCGATCATGCCCGGCAGCGCCAGCCGCCAGACAAGATCCAGCCGCACATTCCGGGCCCGCCAATGGGCAAAGCCCGAGGCGCCGGTGGTGAACATCTCGGCCACATGCACACTGGCGCTGGCCGTGGCCGGCGGCACACCCATGGACATCATGACCGTGCTGGCCGTCACGCCATAGGCCATGCCGATGGCCCCATCCACCATCTGGGCGGCAAAGCCGACGGCGATGAACAGCAGGATATCTTCGAGCATATGTCCTCCTGGTGTTCAACCTAACCGGCTGAGTGCATTTCTGCCAAGCCCAGGCTGGCCAGTGTGGCCGCCATATGGGGTGGCGGGGGGGCCGTCGCGATTATTTCGGTACCGGAACCATCGATATTCGGAAAGCGGATGGACCGGGCCAGCAGATGCAACGGCACCGGTGCGGGGCGGTCTGCACCATAGATCGGGTCACCCAGGATGGGCATGGCCATATAGGCGCAATGGGCCCGAAGCTGATGCATGCGCCCGGTCCGTGGATAAAGCTCCAGAAGCGCCCGCCCCTTCGACCGGCCCAAACAGTGCCAGCGGGTCAGGGCCGGTTTCGCCTCCACATCCACCACCATCCGGGACCCGCCCGGCACCCAGGTTTTTTTCAGCGGCAGATCAATCACACCCTCATCGGCCTTCGGTCCCGTCAGCACCAGAGCCCAGTAGGTCTTGCGCACCCGCCCGTCCAGGAACATGGCGCCCAGCCGTGCCGCCGCCGCCATATCCCGCGCCAGAACCAGGCAACCGGCGGTATCCTTGTCCAGACGATGGGCAAGGCGCAGAGGTTCCGGCCGGTCCCCCTGGATCAGGGGCAGATAGAGTTCCAGATGGTCTGTCGTTCTGGTACCGAAATGGACTTGCAGCCCGTAGGGTTTGTTCAGGATGATGATACGGTCGTCCTCATACAGCACACGCCGTCGCATCTCCTCCGCATCATAGGGCATCAGCCGGCTCCATCCAGGGGCGCGACTGTCATAGCGCGCGGACAGGGTGCGCGCCAAGAACGGCCTGACATGCGCCCGAAGATCAGCCGGGACGGATCACGGCGCGCGCCTGAACCCGGACCCCCGCCAATATCTGTTCGGACAAGGCGGGGTCGCTGGCGGCCACGGCCCGGGCCAGATTCATCCCCCCCACCAGGATCGACACCAGAGCCGCGGCACGGCCTTCGGCCAGCGGATCCTCGGGCGCCATATGGGCGCGGATGGCGGCGACATACCGCGCAACCCCCTCGGCGAACTGCGCGCGCACCGGCCCCGACAGCCGCGATACATCGGTGCCCAGCGCCACCATGGGACATGGCCCCTCCCGGTCACGATGATCGCCCGATACATACAGGTCGATATAGTCCTCCAGCCCGGCCGAGGCCTGGACCCGCCGTACGGCATTGCCGAAGCTGAGATCACAGACCTCCGCCGCCAGCGCCTCCTTGGAGGCGAAATGGCCGTAAAAACCCCCATGGGTCAGGCCGGCCGCCTGTGTCACCTCCGCCACGCCGACCTTGTCGAACCCGCGGGCGCGGAACAGACGTGATGCCGCCGCCAGGATGGCGTCACGATGCTCCCCCGCCTTCTGCTTCGACACACGCACAACCCACCTCCCGCAAAAACGCCGCCAATGCTGCTTGACCGTTTAGATGATAACTATCATGAATATTTTATCATTATGATCATCATTAATGCCAGAACGCTTTGGGGGTGGCTGGCGACGGGGGGTGTGGATTGTTCCTGTCCGATCGTCTGGCGGCCCGCCTGGCCGCGCGCAACATCCATTATGGCTGGGTCGTCGTCGCGGCGACCTTCCTCACCTCCATCACCGCCGCCGGGGCCGTGGGGGCGCCCGGCGTCCTGATGATCCCGTTGCAGAAGGAATTCGGCTGGACCGCGTCTGAAATATCCACGGCACTGGCCATCCGCATGGTGCTGTTCGGCCTGATGGGGCCGTTCGCGGCGGCCCTGATCAACCGCTTCGGGGTGCGGCGCATGGCCGTGACCTCGCTGTCCATCATCGCCGGCGGCATGATCCTGTCGCTGGGGATGAGCAGCCTGTGGGAACTGATCCTGCTCTGGGGTGTGGTGGTCGGGTTAGGCACCGGCATGACGGCCCTGGTGCTGGGCGCCACCGTGGCCACCCGCTGGTTCACCCACCGGCGCGGGCTGGTCATCGGCCTGTTGACCGCCAGTTCAGCCACGGGACAACTGGTCTTCATCCCCATGACCGCCTGGCTGGCGGAAGAGATCGGCTGGCGCACCGCGCTGTCGGTGATCTGCGCCATGCTGGCCGTGGCCGCGGCCGGGGTGCTGCTGCTGATGCGCGACCGGCCAGGGGATGTGGGCCTGCGCGCCTATGGCGAGGCGCCGGGCGCACCGGACCCCGCCCCGCCGCCGCACGCCGGATCAGTGGCGTTTGCCGCCATCGATACGCTGCGCATGGCGGCAAAGACCAAGGTCTTCTGGGTGCTGTTCGCCACCTTCTTTGTCTGCGGCGCCAGCACCAACGGCCTGATCCAGACCCATCTGGTGCCGATGTGTGTGGATTTCGGCATGCCGGTGATGCAGGCGGCGGGCATGCTGGCCCTGATCGGCATGTTCGACTTTGTCGGCACCGTGGCGTCGGGCTGGCTGTCGGACCGCTATGATAATCGCTGGCTGCTGTTCTGGTATTATGGCCTGCGCGGACTGTCGCTGCTGTACCTGCCCTTTTCGGACTTCACCTTCTACGGCCTGTCCCTGTTCGCGGTCTTTTACGGCCTGGACTGGGTGGCGACGGTACCACCGACCGTGAAGCTGACGGCCGAACGGTTCGGGCGGGAGAAGGCGAATCTGGTCTTCGGCTGGATCTTTGCGGGCCATCAGCTGGGGGCCGCCTGTGCCGCCTTCGGTGGCGGCTTCTCCCGCACCTATCTGGAAAGCTACATGCCGGCCTTCTATGTGGCGGGTGTGCTGTGCCTGTTCGCGGCCCTGCTCTGCCCCAGCCTGGGCAAAAAGGCGCAGCCGGCGGCAGTGTGAATGCCAGTCTGCCAAAGGCTTGACCTGTGGCAGACTGGCGGCTGGCGACCGGTTGCCCTTCTCAATCGTACCGCAGCTCCCCCGCCTTGCCCCGGAAGACACGATAGGCAAAGGCCGTGTAGCCCAGGATCACCGGCAGCACCACACAAGTGCCGACAAAGATGATCATCAGGCTTTCCGGGGCCGCCGCGGCCTGCCAGACGGTCAGTTTTTCCGGCACCACGTAGGGGTAGAAACTGTAGGCCAGGCCGTTGAAGCCGAGGGCGAAGATGCCCACTGCCCCGGCAAACGGTGTCCAGGCCCAGCGGTCGCCCGCGTTCGGCAGCCGGTCCAGCGCCAGCTTCACCCCGACAAACAACAGCAGGGTCATCATCGGTACCGGTGCCAGCAGGATGACATAGGGCAGCTCAAACCATTTGGCGGCAATACGGTCGCTGACCAGCGGGGTGGCGATGGAAATGGCCGCCATGCCCAGGGCTGCCAGCCACAGCATCTGCCGCGCCCAGGCGACGGCCTTGGCCTGCAAGGCGCCTTCCGTCTTCATGATCAGCCAGCCGGCCCCGATAAAGGCATAGGCCGCCGTCAGGCACACGCCCGTCAGCAGACCGAACAGCGAGGCCGCCAGCCCCGTTTCCAGTCCCAGGATATAGACGCCCAACATATAGCCCTGTGACAGGGCCGCCAGGAGCGACCCGCCGACAAAGGCCCGGTTCCACCAGCGGCGCTGCCCGCCGTCGGTCTTGGCCCGAAACTCAAAACTGACCCCGCGCAGGATCAGCCCCAGCAGCAGGGCCGCCGCCGGCAGGTACAGGTGGCTGAGGATCATGCCATGGGCAAACGGAAAGGCCACCAGCAGCAGCCCCACCGCCAGCACCAGCCACGTCTCATTCGCATCCCAGAAAGGGCCGATGCTGGCGATCATGCGATCCCGCTCCGCATCGCCCGCCCGTGCCATCAGGATGCCCACCCCCAGATCGTACCCATCCAGCACGACATAGGCCAGGATCGACAGCCCCATCAGGGCGGCAAAGGCAACAGGCAGCCAATCGGCCGAATTCAGCAGTTCCATGACACATCACCCTTCATTCGGCCGCGACCGGGGCGGCGGCTGTCGGCAGAGCAGACCCCTCCGGGGCCCCGTCCCGCATCGCCTTGGCCGCCAGCTTGAACAGAACGGCGATATAGGCGACCAGCAGGCCGGCATAGAGCACCAGATACATGGCCAGTGACAGGCCGATCTGCGGTGCCGGCACGGCGCTGGCCGCCTCCCATGTCTTCATGACGCCAGTGACCAACCAGGGCTGACGCCCGATCTCCGTCACGTACCAGCCGGCCAGGGTGGCGACCCAGCCGGAAAAGGTCATGCCCACCAGGGCACGGGCATGCCAGATGCCCAGGGTGCCCCGCCGCCGCAGCGCCCAGGCACAGGCCCAGGAGACCAGCAGCATCAGCATGCCCATGCCGACCATGATACGGAAAGCATAGAAGACCGGCGCCACAGGTGGATGCTTGCCTTCAAAATCCTTCAGACCCTGGATCACCCCATCGGGGTCATGTTTCAGGATCAGGCTGGCGCCGCTGGGAATGCCCAGTTCAAAATGGTTCGTCTGCGCCTTTTCATCGGGCACGGCAAACAGCAGCAGCGGGACATTGCCGCCCGTTTCCCAATGCCCCTCCATCGCCGCGATCTTGGCCGGCTGATGTTCCAGCGTATTCAGCCCATGCATGTCACCGGCCAGGATCTGCACCGGTATCAGGGCGGCGGCGACATAGACGCCCGTGCGCAGGCTGGCCATCACCACCGGTGCCCGATCGCCCTTCAGCCAGCGCCAGGCGGAGATACCCGCCACCAGAAAGGCCGCCGTCAGGCCGGACGCCAGCAGCATATGCACCAGGCGATATGGCATGGAGGGGTTGAAGATGATGGCAAACCAGTCGGTGGCATGGGCCACCCCATCGCGCATCTCAAACCCGGCCGGCGTGTGCATCCAGCTGTTCAGCACCAGAATCCAGAAGGCCGACATGGTGGTGCCAAAGGCGACCAGGGCCGTAGCCAGGGTATGGACCCAGTTGCGCACCTTGCGGAAGCCGAACAGCATGATGGCGATGAAGGTCGCCTCCAGAAAAAACGCCGTCAGCACCTCATAGGCCAGCAAGGGACCGGCGATGTTCCCCACCTTCTCCATGAAGCCGGGCCAGTTGGTGCCGAACTGAAAGCTCATGGTGATGCCGGAGACAACACCCAGCGCAAAGGTGACCGCAAAGACCTTCACCCATTGAAAATAGGCGTCCATCCATTTGCTGTCGCCCGTGGCGTTGAAGCGCAGCTTGAAGAACAGCAGGATCCAGGCCAGCGCGATGGTGATGGTGGGAAACAGGATGTGGAAAGAAATGTTGGCCGCAAATTGAATGCGGGCCAGGATGATGGCGTCCATGATCTCAACCCTCCTTGTCCTTGCGCTTGCCGCCGGGAAGGGTGAACAGACGATCCTTCATCTCCAGGATCTTCTGCACCTTGGCGCCCATGCTCAACAGCTGCACCAGACGCTCGGTCTCCATGCGCCGGACATCGTCGTACCAGCCGCACAGCAGCTCGATCAGTTCATGCATCTCGCGCATCCGGTCCTGCGCGTGACGTTCCTCCGCCGTGCCCGGCGTCTGCATCAGCAACTCCCGCAGCACCGACAAGGTGGGATCGACCTCCCGTTTCTTGCGCTCCTCCACCAATGTCCGGACGATCTGCCAGATATCGTCAGGCGTGGTGTAGAAATCGCGCCGATCATCGGGCTGGTGCAGCAGGCGGACCAGATTCCAGGATTGCAGCTCCTTCAGGCCGATGGAGACGTTGGAGCGGGAGAAGCCCAACTGATCCACCATGTCATCCGCGCAGAGCGGCTCCGGCGCGATATAGAGCAGGGCATAAATCTGACCGACGGTCCGGTTGATGCCCCAGCGGCTTCCCATCTCGCCGAAATGCAGCACAAAGGCCTGGACCAGGGGTGGGAGCTTCATGATTTCCTCTAATTTCAGAAATTACTGAAAGATGTAGAGGCAAAATGATTGGCCGTCATCGTGACGAGATGACGCGGCCCGGCTGCGCGGGCTGCCTTCCACCCAGATCTCCCCGGCCCGAAGCCGGTCGGCCCGCCTTTGGGCAATGTCCGCCGCGCGCCGGCATCGACGGTCTGCATCAGCCCCCGCGTGTGCTTATCGGTCAATAAACAGCACCGCTCTTTCCATGAAAGATCACAAGATTTTGATAAATATCAGGGTGATTTCGAGCCAGATTCCCAGAGAATCTCAGCCCAACAATCAAGATCACGCCGCGCCATCCACGCCATCCAGGAGTGTGTAAACACCAAATACGACCATGACCAGACCCTTGCCGGTAATAGGACGGGATCGAGAGGCTTGGAACGCTGTCCCTGGATGTATATATCGTCCCGCACAATGAATCCCCGGCTTTCCGCCCTGGGGACGGGATGGGCCTGGAATGTCGCGTATTCTGATTGTGGAGGACGAAGTATCCCTGCGGGACGACCTTGGGGTCTTTCTGGAAGCCAAGGGATATGAGGTCAGGGGTGCCGGCAGCGTCGTAGACGCCATGCAGCAGGTGGGGGCGTCAAGGTTCGACGTGATCGTGTTGGATATTGGTCTTCCCGATGGCAATGGCATCGACCTTCTGAAACAAATCAGGGCTGCGTGCGGACTGGATTGCGGCGTTGTGGTCCTGACCAGCCGTCAGGAATTGCAGGACAAGCTCCAGGCGTTGGACGCGGGCAGCGACGCCTATCTGGTCAAACATGCCAGTTTGCGGGAGATTGAGGGTACAGTACGCAACCTGTTGCGCCGTCTGCCCGCCGCCGCACCGTCTGAACCTTGTTGGATCCTGGATCAAAAGGGTCGGTCATTGATCGCTCCGACCGGCGAGACAGTGTCCCTGACCCCCCGCGAACTAACCTTCCTGCTGCAACTGACGGCAGCAGAGGGCGAGACCTGTGACCATACACAATTGACGATGGTCCTGGGTGATGAGGCGGACTTCAGCCTGGCCAATCTCAATACCCTGGTGCGGCGGCTGCGTCTGAAGGTGATTGATCGCGTCGGGCATGAGCCGCCGATCCGCGCCGTCTATGGAAAAGGCTACAGTTTCACCGGGCCTATCAACCTGAGATAGAAATTTACGCCTGTGGACACCATCACTGCCCTCATCTTTGTCGTCACGCTGGCCGTCGCCAACAGTATCGCGGCCTTCCTGCTGTGGCGCGTGCATCGGAACTTGCGGGGCCTGGCCCAGGTGTCGGTGGGGTACTTGATCCTGGCCGTGGGCTTTGTCCTTCTGGGCGTGCGGGTGCCGATGGTCATCATCATCGCCAACACGGCCATGGTGGTGGCCATTGCCATTGTCACAGAGGGGATGCTGGTGCTGGCCGGGGGGCGGCCATTGCGCTGGCTGGCACCCGTCCTGGCGGTGCTTACACCGCTATTGTGGGCGCTGATGCTGTGGCTGGAACCAGAAGATGTATCCATACGCGTGGCGGCGGCGTCGCTGATCTATGCCGCACTTTACGGCCGGCTGCTGTGGGGCACGCTGCGCTATGGCGGGCGGTTCAGCGCCGCCCGCACCTGCATGACGATCAGTCTGTCGATCCATATCTGCGTGCTGATGGCGCGCATGGTGACGGCTCTGGTGCATCCAGATCCCAACTTTGTCTTCTCTGCTGCGGTCCAGCCCTGGTTCATGCTGGAAGGTGCGGTGATGATGAACCTGACCTTCTATTCCGTGATGATGATGGTCGGCACCCGTATGGATGAGGATTTGAAGGAACGGACCCACAGCCTGATGGCCGAACAGCGCATGCACGGTCAGCTGCGCCAGTTCCTGTCCATGCTGGGGCACGAATTGCGGACGCCGCTGGCCATCATTGACCGGTCAGCCGAGCTCAGCCTGGAATTGCTGGACCGGCCCCGCGGACCGGTGGCGCAACGGCTGGACACGATCCGCACATCGGTCGAACGGGCCCGCAATCTGATGGACAATTTGCTGACGGCTGAACGCGCAGAATTGGCTGCGATCCACGGGGATTTGGTCGATATCACCCAGGTCGTGCGCGACCTGATGCGGGTGCTGGGACAGAAATACACCGAAGGCCGCATCCAGGCAGTCCTGCCAACCAAAGCCCCTTTTGTGCGGGGGGATCGGGAGATGCTGGCCGTTGCCATCGGCAATCTTCTGGACAATGCCCTGAAGTTTTCCCCAGCCAATCAGCCGGTCCATATCACCGTGAATGACGCAAGCATGGTCGATATCACGGTCCGCGACAGCGGGATTGGTGTCCCGGTACAGCAAATCGACCAGATCGGTCAGCGCTTTTTCCGTGCCGGAAACGCCCGCGCCATTCCCGGCACGGGTCTGGGCCTGAGCATCGTGAAGGCTGTTGTTGATCGGCATCATGGCCGACTGGTGCTGAACAATCGCCCGGAAGGGGGCACCGTGGTGACCGTGACCCTTCCCCGTCAGCCTTTGCCATGTCCCGGTGATGGCCACCCTATCCACGGTTTCAACGTCAAGGCCGTCATAAAGGCCAATTCTGACCGTGAGCGGCGATTGTCAGACGGCTCATCGGCATTTTAGTATTATTTAATACTATATATTCCCCTGTGAATTTCAGTTCAGGTGATTCTGCGTGATCCCGCCACGTTCGGCGGCCAGACGGGCTTTGCTGCATCAAGATCAGCCGGTGTTCCTTTCCTTTCAACCCCCGCAAGCCGGCTTTTGCCGCAAATGCCCGGACTCCATCCCTGCTGGCGGGGGGGTGCAGTGACGGATTTTGACAGAATTTGTCGCTCACAATCCTCGTTCATGTCAGAATAAGACAAAAATCATGAGAATCTGCCTCATTATGTATGTATTCAAAAGTATATAGAGTTTGTATTTTGGCCAAAATCAAGTGCATGGCACTCGAACCTAAGAAGGCTTCTAATGTAAACCTAATATAAACATTAGCAATACATTTACGCCGAATAGCCAACAAATTAACCACAACACCTCCTGGCAACGCCAGGGGGAACCCTGGCCTGCTGCCTGATCCGTGTCTGGCGGACGGGCAGCGTTTCCCTTGCAACTGCTTCTGGCACGCCCCTCTCCAAGGATGAGCATCATGTTGAACTGCAACGCACCCCTGCAGACCGGCCCCGATCAAATGCCGAATTGTCCACCGGTATCACCCTCCCGGACGACCGGGGCAGAGATCGTTGTCATCGACACGGCCATTGCGGACTGGGAACGGCTGCGCGATGCGGCCGCACCGGCGGCACAGGTCTTGGCGGTTGAGGCCGCGCAGGATGGTTTGGCGCTGTTGGCCCAGGTGCTGGAGGCGCGCGATCCGCTGTCCGGCCCCCTCACGGCCATCCACCTGATCGGCCATGGCGAGCCCGGCATTCAGCATCTGGGGGCGGTCGTGCTGGACGCGGCCGCACTGGATGCGCGCGCGGACCTGTGGAATGCCATCGGTGCCGCCCTGGGCGCCGGTGGCGCCCTGTTCCTGCATGGTTGTGCCGTTGGCGCCGGTCCTGCTGGCAACTGGCTGCTGGCGGGCCTTGCCGCCCTGACCGGCGGCAATATCGCGGCCGCCCGCCAGCCGGTTGGTAATGGGTATTGGCAGCTGGACAATGTCCATGGCGACCTGCCCGACAGCGCCGCAATGGATCGACTTTCCTCCTCGGGTTTTTCCGGACAGCTTTCACAGAAGCCGGTGTTGAATACCGGGGGGAAGAACGGCCTGACCTATGTCAGCGGGGTGGACCAGATTGACAATGCCATCCCCGATCTTATGGCGCCGACATCCTTGGCCCTGTCGGGCGATGGCCAGTTTCTCTATGTTTCCGGCCTGGCAACCGACGGCATTCTGGTTTTCCGGCGCGATACCGGAACGGGCGAGCTGACCTTTGTCAGCCAGGCAAAGAATGGCGCGGGTGGCCTTAGCGGTCTTAATGAGGCGCCGTCCCTCATCATGTCGCCCGACGGCAAGTCCGTCTATGCCGTGTCATTCATAGGGCAATCCGACGGTACAAATTCAATCTATATGTTCAACCGCGATAGCAGCAGCGGTGCCTTAACCTATCTGGGCAGGGTTCAGGAAGATGTCGATGGGGTCATCGGCATGATTGGCCCGTATGGCATGGCGATCTCCCCCGATGGCAAATCCGTCTATGCTGCCAGCGCTTTCACTGGCACACTCGTGACCTTCAATCGTGACGTTGCCTCTGGCACTCTGACCTTCGCCGACATGCTGATGGACGGTGTGGACGGGGTCGAAGGTTTGGACCGCGCCATCCGCGTCACGGTCTCCCCGGACGGCAAATCCGTGTATGTGTTGGGCTACGTCGACGATGCGATTGCCTTCTTCAGCCGCAATGTCACCACCGGTGCCGTGACCTATGTCGGGTCCCTGACGGATAATGTGGACGGGGTCGATGGCCTGGATGCTCCGTATGGCATTTTGATCTCCAACGATGGCAAGTTCGTTTACGTGACTGGTTCCGACGAGTCAGCGATCAGCATCTTTTCACGCGATGCCAACACCAGCGCTTTGACCTATGTCGGCATCGTCCGCGATGGCGAAAATGGGGTCAGAGGCCTGGAGGGGGCTTCGCAACTTGCCATTACCCCTGATGGCAAGTCACTCCTTGTCACGGCCTTTATCAGCGAATCTGTGGTTGTGTTTGACCGGAACCCGACGACCGGCGCCCTCACTTTTGTGGAGAATGTGGGTGAAGAGGCCGGTCTTTCAACGCCGCATGGCATTCTGGTGTCCGCTGATGGCAAACATGTCTATGTCGCTGGGGAAGATAACAATGGTGTGTCCTTGTTCGGCATCAGCCCGAAAGCCAGGGCCACCTTCACGGAGGATGGCGGCGCTGTGGCGCTGATGCCGGATGCCGGCCTCACCGACACTGACAGCACCCACCTGACCGGGGCCACCATTACCCTGTCCGCCACGCCCGATGGGACGGCAGAACGCCTTTGGGCCAGCAGCGGCCTGCCCGGCAGCATATCGGCCGACTATGATGCCAGCACGCGCACCCTGACCCTCTCAGGCTATGCCAGCGTGGACGATTATCAGGCGGCCCTGCGACTGGTGAGATACAACAATTCCAGCCAAACACCGACGACCACCGACCGCAGCGTGACGATCACCGTCACCGACAGCAGCAATCTGTCCAGCGACGCCGCGACCGGCACCGTGTCGGTTGTCGGTGTCAATGACGCGCCGACCCTGACAACGACCAACAACACCACCGCCAGTGCGGTATCCGGCAGCGGCACCGCCATCAGCCTGTTCGACGATACCGCCATTTCCACGATGGAACCGGAACAGGGGCTGAGCCGCCTGACCCTGACGGTCAGCGGTGTCACGGATGGCACCAAGGAATTCCTGACCATCAATGGCAGCGACATTGCGCTGACCGATGGCAATAGCGTCACCATCGACAGCTACAGCTATGCCGTCACCCTGGCCAGCAGCACGGCCACGGTCACCCTGGTCAGCAGCGCCGCGGCCAGCAGCATGGCCGGTCTGGTCGATGCCATCACCTACAAAAATACCAGCAATGCAACGGGCAGCCGTACCGTCACCATCACCGGCCTGACGGATGATGGCGGCACCGACAATGGCGGCCTGGACACGGCCAGCCTATCCGCCGCCACCCGCCTGACGCTGCTCGACGCCAACCCGATCGTGACCGCCCATCAGGCCGGCAACGTCACCTACACGGAGGATGGCGATGCCAAGGCGATTGTGCCCGCTGCCACCATCAGTGATGAGGACAGCACGAACCTGAAAAGCGTGACTGTCGCCTTGACGGCGACGCCCGACGGTAGCGCCGAAAGCCTGTCGGCCAGTGGCCTGCCCGGCGGCATCACGGCCGCCTATGACGCCGCCACCCGCACACTGACCCTGTCAGGAACGGCCACGGTCGCCAATTATCAGGAAGCCCTGCGGTTGGTGAAATATGCCAACAGCAGCAACGAGCCGACGACAACCGCGCGCAGCTTCACCATCGTCGCCACCGATACCAACGACCTGTCCAGCACGAGTGTCACCGGCAGGCTGGCGGTTGCCAGTGCCAATGATGCGCCGACCCTGACCGCGACCGCCAACAATGCGGCCAGGACCCTGGCGGGCAGCGGCGCCGCCCTCAGCCTGTTCGACGATGCCGCCATTTCGACGGTGGAGGCGGGCCAGGGGCTGAGCCGCCTGACCCTGACCGTGGGCGGTGTCACGGATGGCACCAAGGAATTCCTGACCATCAATGGCAGCGACATTGCGCTGACCAATGGCAATGCGCTCACCGCCGGCGGTTACGGCTATGCCGTGACGCTGACCAGCGGTACAGCCACGGTCACGGTCACCCCGGCCAGCAGCATCGCGTCCAACGCCATGGCCGGCCTGGTCGATGCCATCACCTACAAGAATACCGGTGCAGAGGGGGGCCTGCGCACCGTCACCATCACCGGACTGACGGATGACGGGGGCACCGTCAATGGCGGCCAGGACAGGGCCAGCCTGTCCGTTGCCACCAATGTGACCTTGATGGGCAAGCCGGTCCTGTCCGTCCCCGGTGTGGGCGAACCCCGCCCTGTCAGCTATATGGAGGATGGCAGCGCCACCGCCCTGGTGCCGAATGTCACGCTTTCCGACCCCGACAGCACAAACCTGAAACAAGCCACGGTGACCCTCTCGGCAACACCCGATGGGGCACGCGAAAGCCTTTCAGCAACGGGTCTGCAGGGCGGCATCACGTCGGCCTATGACAGTGCCACCCGAACCCTGACCCTGTCGGGCGCGGGCAGCGTCGCCGACTACCAGGCGGCGCTGCGACTGGTGAAATATGCCAACAGCAGCAACGATCCGACGACCACGGCGCGCAGCTACACCATCACCGTCACGGATCTCGACGATCTGTCCAGCAGCGGGCTGACGGGCACGGTCACGGTCACCAGCAACAATGACGCGCCGACCCTGACCAGCACGGCCAATCCGGCGGCGGCGTTCGAAGCGAGCAGTGCCAACCCGTCCGCCCGCCTGTTCAGTGGCAGCAGCATTTCCACGGTCGAGACTGGCCAATTGCTGACACGTCTGACCCTGACCGTCGGCGGGGTCAAGGATGGGGAGCTGGAGACACTGACCGTCGGCGGGCAGACGGTCACCTTGACCAATGGCGCCAGTGTCAATGGCGCCGGCCAGCCGACCATGGCCGTCGCCCTCAGCGGCGAAACGGCCACCGTCACCATCGAATTCGGCCAGGGGATCAGCGCCGCCGACTTGGCCCGTCTGGTCGATGGCATCACCTATACCAACCGCGAACCCACGGCCGCGGGCAGCCGCACGGTCACGCTGACCGCGCTGCGCGACAATGGGGGGACGGCCGATGGCGGCCGCGATACGGCCAGTCTGGCCATCGCCACCGCTGTCACCATCCGGCCGGACAGGACCCCGCCGGAAGCGCCCAGCATCACCTCCGGTGAGGTGACCAATGACGCCAGCCCGATCATTGCCGGCACGGCGGAGGCCAACAACACCATCGGGATCAGCGTCGCCGGCGCCCGATACAATGTCCGGTCTGATGCGAATGGCCGGTGGAGCGTGGATTTGGGCAATGCCCGGCCGGACAGCGGCACGCTGGCTTTGAACACCAATGGCGCCAACACGGTTTCGGTGACGGCCACCGACATGGCTGGTAATGCCTCGCCCGACAATACACAGGTGCTGACAGTCGATAGCAAGGCCCCGACCATCACCGGCGTCAGCTTCCTCACCCCGCAGATGCAGTTTGGCGCGACAGACAATGTTGGCTTTACCATCGGGGGCGGAGAGGCCGGTGCGACCTATCGCTGGACCATCACGTCCAGCAACGGCGCCACCCGCAGCGGCAGCGGGGTGATGACCGGGCCGGATGTCCAGATTACCGGTATTGATCTCGGTGGCTTTGCCGACGGACCCTTGACCCTGTCGGCCACTGTGACCGACCCCGCCGGCAATATCAGCCCGGTCAGCACCGGCACCGGCAGCATTGTGAAGGCAATGTTCTGGCCGATTACCCCGCCGTCGCAGGCGTTGGTCGATGGCGCCAAGGTGGTGGGCAGCACCAGCACCCGCCCGGACGGTACCACCACGACCAAGGTTGTGATCGAGGCACCCACTGCTGGTCGGCAGGAAGACCCCACGACGTCCAGCAGCATCACCGCTGATATTCCCATCGTTCGCGAGCAGGTGGTTGACCCGCAATCCGGGCGGCTGGAAACCGTTACCACGCTGATGGTTGGTGTGCCGACCGGCGTTACCGTCACCAGCAGCGGGCCCGGCGGCCGTAGCAACCGCACCCGGTCACTGGCCGACCTGATCCAGGAAATCCAGGCCCGCACCGATGCAAATGACAGCGCGCGAACGGATCTCAGCGCAGGTGGTACCGATTTCCTGTCCAGCCTGACCACCAACAGCATGCTGCTGGTTCGAAGCATTGATATTGGTGGTGAGGGCGGGGCGACCACGATCACGGGCGCCCGTCAGGCCACCAACCAGCCCATCGCCTTGGTCGTTGACAGTACCGGCGCGCGCGGCCCGGTTGCCGTCCAACTGGACAATGTGGCCTTCGCCGCCGTCATCGGCGCTTCCACCATTGTCGGCGGGGAAGGATCGCAGATGGTCCATGGCGATAATGCCAGCCAGATCATGATCCTGGGCCCAGGCGATGATGAGTTGCATGGCGGCGGCGGCAACGACACCGTGGCCTCCACCCTGGGCAATGACCGGCTATTCGGCGATGAAGGTAACGATGTGGTGCATGGGGGGGCTGGTGACGATCTCGTCCATGGCGGTGCCGACAATGACCTGATCGGTGGCGGCGAGGGCAATGACCGTGGTTTCGGCGGTACGGGCAACGACATCCTGTTCGGTGAGGGAGGAGAGGACGTCCTGACCGGCGAGGCGGGCCATGACACGATTGATGGTGGCACCGGTAACGACAGCGTGACCGGTGAGAATGGCGATGACTGGCTGTATGGTAACAGCGGCAACGACACAATGTCGGCCGGCGCCGGCAACGATACCGGTTTGGGCGGTGACGGCAATGATGTCATCGGCCTGGGTGATGGCAACGACCTGGGTACAGGCGGTAGCGGCAACGACACCCTCTCCGGTGATGCCGGCGACGACACGCTGATGGGCGGTGCCGGGGATGACCTGTTCTATGGGGGTGCCGGGGACGATCTGATCTTTGCCGACGGTGGTAAGGACACGATCCGGGGCGGTGAAGGCCGTGACACCTTTGCCTTGGGCGCAACATCCGGCGGGACGGTCATCGCCGATTTTGAGGTCGGCAAGGATCGTCTGGCGCTCTACGATGCCAGCCTGGATCTGGCCACCATCATCACCACGGCCCGAACCGTGGATGGCAATACGCTGTTGGATGTGGGCGCCGGGCAAATCGTCACCCTCATCGGCCAAACCGGCAATGTCGCCAGTTGGTTCCTGGAACCGGCCGGAGCGTAAGCGGTGGCCCTGGACCCTGTCAGGTGTTCACAGAAACACCTGACAGGGTCCAAACCGTGTGGCCGATGGCTGGAACGCATTTTCTTCGTCATCCCCGCGCCAGCGGGGATGACGACAAGGGGTGGTTCCAGTCAACGGCAAAGCGCTCTACGCCTTTGTTTTGTCGTGTGATTCACGTAACCTGACCCTGAAACGGCGCCGGGAGGACTGGGAGGCTCACGCCTTCATCGGCGGGTGTGTGGTACCCCAGGGATGTGTGAGGACGGGTCTCACTGTCGACCCGCCGCCGACCAGGCTTCAGAGCTTTGTTGCCAGAACCTCCTGCGGCATCGCCTTGTCCAGGCTCAGGTCCGCCACCAGTCGCATCTGCTTATGGTTCGCTTCTGCCAGTTGCCGCAGCTTCCGCAGTTCCAACGGACCAAAGCCCACCATATTTCTGCTTCCACCGGAAAAATGTCGCCCGGATCACGCCCATCTTGCGGCAAACCTCATCCACCCCGGTCCCCAGTTCCGCCTGACCCAGGGCCAATGCGATCTGTTCCGCCGTAAACCCCGACTTCTTTACCGCTCGCCTCTCCCTTATCAAGGGTCAATCCTGAGGCCGAACGACTCTCCTTCCAATCGGCACCGTTTTCCGGGTGGGATCAGGCAGTCCGCCGAGCGCGCACTTAACACAAGATTACTGGGTGATCCTCAGAACGGGATTTCGTCGTCCAGATCGGCGGCCGGGCTGGGCCGGGCGGCACCGGCGCCACCACGCGCAGCGCCGCCGCGGCTGCCGCTGCCATAATCGCCGCCACCGCCATAGGAACCACCGCCACCGCCATAGCCGCCGCCCCCGGCGCCACCGCCATAATCGGCGCCGCGGTCATCATAGCCGCCGCTACCGCCGCCACCGCCCATGCCGCCGCCGCCTTCACGGCCGTCCAGCAGGGTCAGTTCACCGCGGAACTGCCGCAGCACCACTTCCGTCGTGTAGCGCTCCTGCCCCTGCTGATCCTGCCATTTACGGGTTTCCAGCTGGCCTTCGATATAGACCTTGCTGCCCTTTTTCAGGAAACGTTCGGCAACGCCCACCAGGTTTTCATTAAAGATGACGACGCTGTGCCACTGGGTCCGTTCCTGACGCTCACCTGTGCCGCGGTCCTTCCAGGTCTCCGATGTCGCGATGCGCAAGGTGCAGACCTTGCCGCCATTTTGCAGTGACCGGACCTCCGGTTCCTTGCCCAGGTTGCCGATCAGGATGACCTTGTTGACGCTGCCCGCCATGGTGTCGCTCTTTCGCAAAATAGGGATCGTCGGCGGAAGGGGCCCACCGCCGGTTGGCCCGCAGCCTACACGCTGCCTTCTACATTTTTAATGGGAACAATACAAGAACATTGCATTCTGCTGATGGGCAGGGCATTGTCCATCCTGTCCCATGACCAGCCGGACAGGACCATGACCGAGCTTCCCTTCGCCGATGCCGAGCAGGTGTTGAAAGATCATGCCCTGGCGCTGCCCGAGGCGGCGGAGGAGTTCCCGTGGGGGGAGCGGGTGATCAAGGTGCGCGGCAAGATCTTCATTTTTGTGCATCATTATGAAGGCGTGTTTCGCGTTACCCTGAAACTGCCCCACTCCCGCGATTTCGCGCTGGATTTGCCCGGCACACAGCCCACCGGCTACGGGCTGGGCAAGGCCGGCTGGGTCACCTTCAAGTTTATGGAAGGCGATGAGATCGATGTGGAGCGTCTGTGCCATTGGACGCTGGAAAGCTATCGGGCGGTCGCGCCCAAACGGCTGTCGGCACTGCTGCCCACATGACGGGGCCGCGTTCAGGCGCTCTTTTCAAACAGGGCTTATCGCCTATCCTTAACTGCACCGCAGCATCAGCCCGCCCCACGGGACAGAAAGCCGAAGACCGATCGCGATGAACAAGCATATCTCCGTCCGTGGCGCCCGCGAACATAATCTGAAAAATGTCGATGTCGATCTGCCGCGCGACAGTCTGGTGGTCATCACCGGCCTGTCGGGATCGGGCAAATCCTCGCTGGCCTTCGACACGATCTATGCCGAGGGGCAGCGGCGCTATGTGGAAAGCCTGTCGGCCTATGCGCGGCAGTTCCTGGAACTGATGCAGAAGCCCGATGTGGACAGTATCGAGGGGCTGTCGCCCGCCATTTCCATCGAACAGAAGACGACCAGCCGCAATCCCCGCTCCACCGTCGGGACGGTGACGGAGATTTACGACTATATGCGCCTCTTGTTCGCGCGTATCGGCGTCCCCTACTCCCCCGCAACCGGCCTGCCCATCGAAAGCCAGACGGTCAGCCAGATGGTGGACCGTATCCTTTCCATGCCGGAGGGCACGCGCCTGTACCTTCTGGCCCCCATCGCGCGCGGCAAGAAGGGGGAGTTCAAGAAGGAACTGGCGGAACTGCGCAAGCGCGGGTTCCAGCGCGTGAAGATCAATGGCGAGATGATGGAAATCGAGGACGCCCCCACCCTCGACAAGAAGCTGAAGCATGATATCGAGGTGGTGGTCGACCGGCTGAAGGTGCAGGCCGATCTGGGCAACCGGCTGGCCGATTCGATCGAGACGGGCCTGGACCTGTCCGACGGGCTGATCTTTGCCGAGAATGCCGATAATGGCGAGCGGACGGTGTTTTCCGCCAAGTTTGCCTGCCCCGTCAGCGGCTTCACCATCGAGGAGGTCGAACCCCGCCTGTTCAGCTTCAACAACCCGTTCGGCGCCTGCCCGGCCTGTGACGGGCTGGGATCGAAGCATTATTTCGACCCGATGCTGGTGGTCCCGGATGAGCGGCTGAGCCCGCGCGAGGGGGCCGTGGCGCCCTGGGCCAATTCCACCTCGCAATATTATCTCCAGACCCTGGAAAGCATCTGCGCCCATTATGGCAGCAAGATCGACACCGCCTGGGAAAAGCAGCCGCAGGAGGTGCGCAACTGTGTGCTGTTCGGGTCGGGCAAAATGGCGATCACCATGCGCTATGATGACGGTCTGCGGTCTTATGAGACCAAGAAGCCGTTCGAGGGCGTGGTGAATAATCTCCAGCGCCGCTGGAAAGAAACCGAAAGCGCCCTGGTGCGCGAGGAATTGTCCAAATACCAGTCGTCACAGCCCTGTGAGGCCTGTAACGGCGCCCGCCTGAAGCCGGAAGCCCTGGCCGTGAAAATCAAGGGCCTGTCCATCGCCGATATCAGCCGCATGTCCATCCGCCAGGCCGGCGAATGGTTTCTGGCGCTGGACCCGCATTTGACGCAGAAACAACGCGACATTGCCGTCCGCATCCTGAAGGAGATCAATGAACGGCTGGGTTTCCTCAACAATGTCGGGCTGGAATATCTGGCGCTGGACCGCGGCTCGGGCACCCTGTCGGGCGGGGAAAGCCAGCGTATCCGGCTGGCGTCCCAGATCGGTTCCGGTTTGACGGGCGTGCTGTATGTGCTGGATGAGCCGTCGATCGGCCTGCATCAGCGCGATAATGACCGGCTGCTGGCCACGCTGAAACGTCTGCGCGATATCGGCAACACCGTCATCGTGGTCGAACATGACGAGGATGCGATCCGTATCGCCGATTATCTGGTCGATATGGGGCCGGGGGCCGGTGTACATGGCGGTACCGTTGTGGCCCAGGGCACACCGGCGGAGGTGATGGCCCACCCGGACAGCCTGACAGCGCAGTATCTGTCGGGCCGCCGCCGTATCGAAATCCCCAAACATCGCCGGCCCGGCCATCCGGGACAGTTCCTGGAGGTCACGGGCTGCCGCACCAACAATCTGCGCGACGTGACGGCCAGGGTGCCGCTGGGCACCTTCACCTGTGTCACCGGCGTGTCGGGTGGCGGCAAATCCACCCTGGTGATCGAGACGTTGTACAAGGCACTGGCCAAGAAGCTGATGGGCGCGCGTGAGCATCCGGGCGAGCATGACGCCATCCATGGGCTGGAGAATATCGACAAGGTCATCGATATCGACCAGTCACCCATCGGCCGCACGCCACGCTCCAACCCCGCCACCTATACGGGCTGTTTCACCCCCATCCGCGACTGGTTTGCGGGCCTGCCGGAGGCGAAGGCGCGCGGTTATGGGCCGGGCCGGTTCAGCTTCAACGTCAAAGGCGGGCGGTGCGAGGCCTGCCAGGGCGACGGTGTCATCAAGATCGAGATGCATTTCCTGCCCGACGTCTATGTCACCTGCGATGTCTGCCACGGCAAACGCTATAACCGCGAAACGCTGGAGGTCCTGTACAAGGGCAAGAGCATCGCGGAAGTGCTGGACATGACGGTGGAGGAAGGGGCGGAGTTTTTCCGCGCGGTCCCGTCCATCCGCGACAAGCTGGAAACGCTGGACCGGGTCGGCCTGGGCTATATCAAGGTCGGGCAGCCGGCCACCACCCTGTCGGGCGGTGAGGCACAGCGGGTGAAGCTGGCCAAGGAACTGTCCCGCCGGTCCACGGGCCGCACCATCTATATCCTGGACGAGCCAACAACGGGCCTGCATTTCGAGGATGTGCGCAAGCTGCTGGAAGTGCTGCACGCGCTGGTTGATCAGGGCAATACGGTGCTGGTGATCGAGCATAATCTGGAGGTCATCAAGACCGCCGACTGGATCATCGACATGGGGCCGGAAGGCGGCAATGGCGGCGGCGAGATCGTGGCCGCCGGCACGCCTGAACAGGTGGCCAAGGCCCCGCGCAGCCATACGGGCCATTATCTGGCCTCTTATGTGAAGCAGCCGACGCGCAAGGCGGGGTGATCAGGCGGAAAGCAGCCAGTCGCGCAGCGGGGCCCAGACCTTGGCCTTGGCCCCGCCGCTGACCACCATGCCAATATGGCCCAGCGCCGGCTGCCAGACGGTTGCGCCGGGCATAACAGGGCCCAAGGCGGCGGCCGAGGCCGGGGGCACGATACGGTCGCGGGCGGGCACGATGACCAGGGAACGGCAACGCAGATCGCCCGGCCGCACCGGCGCATCGGCCACGCGCCATTCACCCCGGCCGGTCATGTTGTCACCATACCAGCCGGACAAACATTCGCGCGCGATGGCAGCCGGCAGGCTCACCCCATCATTCAGCCAATCCTCCAGCGCCACAAAATCGTCCGCCTCGTCACTGGCCATGTCCAGGGTGGCAAAACGACTGAATTTTTTATAGGCCAGCAGCGGGTCCAGCGTGGCGAACAGGGTCTGCACCCCATCCACCGGCAATTCGCCCAGCAGGCGCATCACGGGATCGAACGGGTTGATCAGGGCGGCCGTGCGCTGGGCGGCGGCCACATCATCGGCATGGAAATCCCAGGGTGTGGCCAGGGCCACATAGCCGGATACAAGGTCGGGCCGGCGCAGGGCCGCGCCCAGGGCCAGCAAGCCGCCCATGCAGTAGCCGACCAGGGTCACGGGGCCGCCGGCACGGGCGCAGGTGGCCTCCAGCGCCCGGACCAGACGCCCGGCCACCACATCGGACAGGCTGTACCCGCGTTCGGTCGGCCCCGGATATCCCCATTCCAGCAGGAAAGGCCGGATACCGCCGCCGCCGGCCGCATCCCCGCCCTGCCCCGCCAGCCAGCGCAGCAGGCTTTTGCGCCAGGACAGGTCCAGGATATAGCCGCGATTGACCAGTGACGGCACGAACAGCACCGGCTTGCCGGCACCCCCAATCTCCAGCAGCCGGCTCGCCCCCTCCCGCCAGACGGGGGGAGCATCTTCGATATCCCTTTGATAGGGATGATGGCGATAGCGTTCCAGCCCGGTCAGGAACCGGTCGAGTCGCCGCCGCATCTCCCGGTCGACGGCCAGGCTGAAGGGCGCAAAGGCCTCTGTCCCCAGGGGGGCATCAGGCGGGCTTCCGGCCGGGCCGCCGCTTGCGCCCAGCTGCTGGCGCAGGTCCCGGCGCAGATTTTCCACCATCGTCCGCACCGTCGGGTGCCAATGCGGCCAGTTCGCGTTCAAGAGCGGCAATGCGGCCGGCGAGCTGAGCAATATCGCCATCCCCATCCCCAGATGCAGGCCGAAGGGGCGTGGCCCCTGGCGCAGCGGTTTGGGGCCCGGCGGTTCCGGCCTTGTCCTGGCGTTCATCATGGGTGTGCGCCCCCTGCGCCGTGGCCGGCATGGGCCAGAGCGACTTCATCAGGTCTGCCCAGGGGTTCACGGCCGCGGCCGATCCCAGGGTCTGTTCCAGCATGCCATTGATTGTCAGCGCCGTCTGTCCGAAGGCGGTCATGGTCCGCGCCATGCTGTCGGCCACCGTCGGGTCGGCACAGACCGCTGCCCACTGGTCCTGCCACAGGTCCAGGTACCGTTTGGCCAGATCCTCCATCGCGGGCGGTTCGTCGCGTTCACCCACCATCGGCCCTCCCGTCAAATGGCCGGGGCCCGGACTGGCCCTGCCTTGCAAACAGGATAGATCATAGCAGTGCGGTCGCAGAACAATAGTTACGCTTTCAACGTTCGGCATTGCGGAAGGCTTGCGCTGCGACCGCGTAATGACGTACTCCTTGATATAACGATCCGCAGCATCGTCCGGGGGAAGCGACGCCAA
>JAIXTS010000134.1 GCA_027483805.1 Azospirillum sp.
CAAAGCCACCAAGGCCCTGTTGCCGCTGTTCCCGATCATGATCGCGCTGACCCTGCTGGTCATCATCTTCCAGGTGCGGTCGATGTCGGCGATGGTCATGGTGTTCCTGACCAGTCCGCTGGGGCTGATCGGCGTGGTGCCGACCTTGCTGCTGTTCCAGCAGCCCTTCGGCATCAATGCTCTGGTCGGCCTGATTGCCCTGTCCGGCATCCTGATGCGCAACACGCTGATCCTGATCGGGCAGATCCATCACAATGAACAGGAAGGATTGAGCCCGTTCAACGCGGTGGTCGAAGCGACCGTGCAGCGGGCGCGGCCCGTGATCCTGACGGCGCTCGCGGCCATCCTGGCCTTCATCCCGCTGACCCATTCGGTGTTCTGGGGAACGCTGGCCTACACCCTGATCGGCGGCACCTTGGCGGGCACTGTCCTGACCCTGGTGTTCCTGCCAGCCATGTATTCCATCTGGTTCAAGATCAGGCCCATCGCCACACAAGGCTGAGCAGCCCCACTCCCATGAAAGAGACCATCATGTCGAATGCAAAAGTTGTCGTCATTACCGGCGTGTCGTCGGGCATTGGTCGCAGCGCCGCGATCAAGTTCTCCAACCAGGGGTGCCGCGTATTCGGCACTGTACGTAATATCGCAAAAGCCCAGGCCATCCCCGGTGTCGAACTGGTTGAAATGGATGTGCGCGATGAGGCGTCCGTTCAACGCGCTGTTGAAACCGTCATCGCCGCCGCCCACCGCATCGACGTGCTCGTCAACAGTGCGGGCGGCACGCTGTTGGGTGCTGCGGAAGAAACCTCGATCGCGGAAGCTCAGGCCTTGTTCGACACCAACCTGTTCGGCACCCTGCGCACGATCAAGGCCGTGCTGCCGCATATGCGTCAGCAACGGTCCGGCCGCATCGTCAATATCAGCTCGGTCCTGGGCTTCCTGCCAGCGCCCTATATGGCGCTGTATGCGGCCTCCAAGCACGCCGTCGAGGGATTGTCCGAAACCCTGGATCACGAGGTGCGCCAGTTCGGCATCCGGGTGACGCTGGTGGAACCCTCCTTCACCAAGACCAACCTGGATCTCAACGCGCCCGAAACGGCGCTGAAGATCCCCGATTACAGCCAGGAGCTTGGCATCGTCTCCCGCGCGATCCAGCAGAATGTCCAGAAGGCACCAGCGCCCGATGGTGTCGTCGACACCCTGGTCGATGCCGCTCTGGGCCCCTGGAAGATGCGTCGCACCCCCAAGGGCGAGGCCTCACTTCTGGCCAAGCTGCGCCGCTTCATGCCCGCCGGTCCGGTCGAGAAGGGCTTGCGCAAGACGTTCGGGCTCGCCTAACGCTGTTGCGGATTTGCAGATTGTCAAAGGGACGTCCTGGTCCGGCACCAACTCAATAACCATCATCAGAAGCGAGCCCTCGTCCACCGATGACCTCGCCGGCATATCGCTGGCGAGTATCTGAGAGGACGCGAGGAAGGTGAAGCGGTCCTAGGAGCACCTTGCCCCTGAAGCCGTGTTCGGCAGACATCTGCCGCTTGGCGATATCGTATCCACCACACCAGCTGCTCTTGCAGGGGCGCGGGCCAACCGCCTCAGCGAGCCTCAGAACAGTTTCGTCGATTGGTATCTGCGCCTTAGCAGACGGCCACGCCTCTCCGTTTCGCAGTACAATCACAGCCCCATCCCCGCTGTCCTCCTGTTGGCGTAGAGCCCGCGGTGCCCGCGCCAACCCTTAGGATGTGAGAAAATTTCCCCTGCCGGAACCACCCCGCCTATGGGGCGGGGCTCTGGTTCCGGCATTCCGCGCGGAACAAATTTTCTCCACCCCAGGGTCCTCCACTCTGTTCCGGCCCTTCGCTTTGCTCAGGTGGCGCTGGTCACCTTTGCGGTCTCTGACGCCGGGGACATCGCGGGGATGGTCCCGCGACCGCAGCGTAGGAGACAGATCATGGCCATCACCCTCGGCACCTTCACCAAGCTCGACGACGGCAGCTTCTCGGGCATCCTCAAGACCCTCAACGTCACCGCTTCGCTCACCATCGTTCCTGTGACCAAGCTGTCCGACAATGCCCCCGACCACCGCGTCTTTGCCGGCAACGGTCAGCGCTACGAGGTCGGTGCCGGCTGGTCCCAGGTCGCCAAATCCAGCGGCGAAACCTATCTGAATCTCAAGGTTGCTGCCCCGGAATTCGGTCCCCACTGGGTGCGCGCCCGCCTCGTCAAGCTGGAACATCCAGCTGATGACGGCACGACCCACATCGCCCTGTGGGAGCCCCGCGACCGCTGATCCCGACCTTCTCCGCCCCGTTCCGGCACCGCCGGGACGGGGCTTTTCGCCTGTTCAGGGGGAGGGGGATCGAAATCTCGCGGGGGCCGGTTTCCGAGCGTCCGCAACCACGCCCCCGTTCGCCATGCTCGCCCCATCTGCGGCGATCCCCGCCGCTGTCACCCGAGGAGCGGTGAGATGGAGGACGAGGTTAATCGGGCGGCAAAAGCTCGCAAAGGCAGCCCGTTTCTCAACACGGCACAGGCTGCCTTCTATATCGGCCTGTCGCATCGGACCCTGGAAAAGATGCGCCTGACAGGCGGCGGCCCGCGCTTTCGCAAGCACGGGCGTTATGTCCGCTACCACATTGATGACCTGGATGACTGGTCATTGGGAGAGCGGCGCGACAGCACCTCGGACAAGGGGGATGCGTCATGAATTGCGCTCCCGTATCTTCACGGAAATCGCCGCCCCGTACTGCTCGCCGCCGCTTGTCGCGGGCGGCACATCGCCGGGCTTTGCTGCTGGCAGGCACCGCATTGGTGGCGCTGGGCTTTTCGGTGATGGCACGGCCAGCGCCGATCCTGGTCTGGAACAGCAGCGCTTCGGTTCCCCTTGGGCTCTATCTGGTGCTGCCCGAAACCCGCCTGCGTCCTGGCGATATGGCCCTGGTAACACCGCCGGAGAGCATTATCGATATGGCGGCGCGGCGGGGCTATCTGCCGCGCGGTGTGCCGCTGATCAAGCAGGTGGCGGCGATGGGCGGGGATCATGTTTGTGCCAGGGATGATGTCATCACCATCAATGGCGATATGGTCGCCGTGCGCCAGAAGGTCGATAGTGCGGGCCGCCCGCTGCCCTGGTGGCAGGGCTGCCGGGTGCTCTCGGCAGGAGAAATCCTGTTCCTGATGCCAGCGGCAGAGTCCCTGGATGGCCGCTATTTCGGGCCGCTGTCGTCGTTGCATGTCATCGGTCGGTTGGTGCCACTATGGCTGCGCTGAAGGCGGTGGGGCTGGCCCTGTCGCTGCTGGCCACGTCGGTTGCCGGGGCTGCGGATGGTGCTTCTTACGATACCGCGGTGACCGCCGCGGCCCATCGTTTCGACTTGCCACAGGACTGGATCAAGGTCGTCATCAAGGCGGAAAGCGGCGGCGATGCCAATGCCGTATCGAACAAGGGCGCGCTGGGCCTGATGCAATTGATGCCGGACACCTGGGCCGAAATGCGCGACCGATATGGCATCCGGGGCGATGTCCTGGACCCTGTCGCCAACATCATGGCGGGCAGCGCATACCTTGCCGAAATGCGCAACCGGTTCGGCTATCCCGGCGTCTTCGCCGCCTATAATGCCGGGCCAGCGCGGTATGAATCCCATCGCCGCGATGGCGTGCCGTTGCCAGCCGAGACCCAGGCCTATCTGGCAAAACTCAACGCGAAACTGGCCGTAGCAAATGGCAACCCCGGTCGGTTGTTCGTGCCGCTGGACTGTGCCGACCGCCGTCTGTTCGCACCGCTGTCGAAGCCTCGGGGAACGGGGCGATAGACGGTTGAGCAGGGGGTTCTCATCTCGGTCCGCCCATCGTACCAGCCGGGCAGCGGGACCCGTCAAGGATGCGCGGTCCCCCCAAAATGCTGCGCATTTTGGCTCCCCCGCGCCCCGCTTTGCGGCGCCTTCGGCGTCCTTGACCGGCCCCTCTCCGGCTGGACGGGAACCTCGTCCTCGATCAGGAAGACGCCAGCCACGGAGGTTCCCATGTCGTTCATTGCAGCGCATCCCCAGGCCGCGATCGACCGTTTCGACGCCCTTGTTGATGACGTCCGGACCGAGTTCGGCAGCGACGGATTGATGGCGAATGTCGAGCGTTTCATCAGTGCCGAACGTCCCGAATTCATCTGGGATGGCCGCTTCCAGGAGCATTATCTGGGCGAATGGATGGGCG
>JAIXTS010000205.1 GCA_027483805.1 Azospirillum sp.
GTGCAGGTATTGTCAACTTTTGAACAGGCGGCTGGCTCCGAACTGCCCGGCACCCTGGTCGTGGACGAGGATGAGATCGTGGAACAGGAACTGGTCAGCGGCATCGCCTATAGCCGGGATGAGGCGAAGATCACCCTGGTGGGCGTGGAAGACCAGCCGGGCGTGGCCGCCCGCATCTTCGGGCCCCTGACGGACGCCGCCATCAATGTCGACATGATCGTGCAGAACGTGTCGGAAGATGGTCGCACCACCGACATGACCTTTACCGTGGGCAAGGCCGATATCGACCGTGCTGTCCAGGTGTTGGAAAAGTCCAAGGACACGCTGAACTATCGCCGCCTCGTTTCCGACGCCAATGTCGTCAAGGTGTCGGTGATCGGTGTCGGCATGCGGTCCCATGCCGGCGTCGCGCAGCGCATGTTCAAGGCCCTGGCCGATCGCGGGATCAATATCCAGGTGATCAGCACCAGCGAGATCAAGGTCTCCGTCCTGATCGCCGAGGAATATACCGAACTGGCGCTCCGCTCCCTGCACACGGCCTATGGGCTGGACAAGGCGTGATACCGGCGGTCGTCGCCGTACCATCGGTCAAAGATTTGGCCGATGGTAAAAAGCCGATCTCCCCTTGGTCGTGCCGATCAAGGGGAGATGTCATGTTCCCTCAGGTGGGTTAGGTTATCCTGGCTTTGCCGGCGGCGGTGTGGCTGCCCTATGCCGCTGCCGGAAAGTCCCGGCGGATGCAGGTACCCCGCCCACCATCGACCTGCCCGGCAGACAGTTTGCCGCCATGCCGTGCCGTCAGCAGCAGGGCCAGATAAAGCCCGAGGCCCAGACCGCCGGCACTGCCGTTAATGGGTTGCCGCCCCGCAGGAAGGGACGGCCCATGCCGCGCATCACCGCCGGTGGCAGGCGCGGACCATCTCAACGGTGCTGACCACTACATCGCCCGCCGCCCAGGGCACGGCTTTCCATGCCAGCCAGACGCATTGCCCCCCCGCTTCGCGGGCCCGCAGTGCCTTGGTTGTGCGGTCCGCCAGACGGCCGACCAGGAACCGGACAAGCAGGAACAGGATCAAGCCTGGCACACCGACATAGAACAGGCCCTGGACCCGCCCGGTACCGCCCCTGTATTCTTGGCCGACCATGATTGATATCCGCCCCACCGATCCCAATGTCCTGCAGCGTCTGGCGTCCGATCCGGAAAGTTCGGTGTGGGTGGGGGCATCCGCAGGGACCGGCAAGACCAAGGTCCTGACCGACCGGGTGTTGCGGCTGATGCTGGCCGGAACCGACCCGTCACGTATCCTTTGCCTGACCTTCACCAAGGCGGCGGCGGCCGAAATGGCCAACCGCATTGCCGACCGCCTGTCCATCTGGGCCGTGGCCGACGAGGATCGGCTGCGGGCCAACCTGCACGATCTGACAGGCCGTGAACCGTCGCGGGCCGATGTGGTGGCGGCCCGCCGCCTGTTCGCCCGGGTGCTTGATACGGCGGGCGGCATGAAGATCCAGACCATCCACGCCTTCTGCCAATCGCTGCTGCGCCGGTTCCCGCTGGAAGCCGGGCTTGCCCCCAATTTTGAGGTGATGGACGACCGTACGGCAGAGGAATTGCTTGCGGAAGCAAAACAATCTGTTCTGTTGGCTGGTCGTTACGAGCCCGATAGCATGTTGGCGCGGGCGGTTGACCTGCTGACCGGGTCCGTGTCGGAGGATGATTTCAACGATTTGCTGGCCAACCTGACGGCCGAGCGTGGACGGTTGAAACGGATCCTGGACGCCCAGGGTGGGCTGGAACCTGCCATCGCCGCCCTGCGTGAAAGCCTGCATGTACCGGCGGGGGAGACCGATCTTACGGTTCTCTCCCGTGCCTGTGCGGCCGGCGCCGTCGACGAGAGGGGCCTGCGGCGGGCCTGCGCCACCCTGGCCACCGGGACAAAGACCGATATCGAACGCGGGATTGGCATCCAGACCTGGGTGGACGGCGACCTTTCGCGCCGCCTGAAAGGCTGGATGGATTACCTGGCCTTGTACCTGACGACAGAGGGAGAGCCCCGCAAGGCGCTGATGACCAAGAAACCGTCGGAAGCCGATCCGATGGCTCTGGAGATCGTGCAGCGGGAGGCGGCGCGCCTGGTTGGCGTGACGGAGGAGCGCCGGCGTGTGGCGGTTGCGGCCCACACGGCCGCCCTGTTGACCCTGGGCGAAGCGCTGCTGGGCCGTTACCAGCGGCTTAAGGATGCGCGCGGGGTTCTGGACTTCGACGATCTGATCCTGGCGGCGTCGGCGCTGCTGTCCGGTGGGGCGGGGGCGGATGCCTGCGCCTGGGTACTGTTCAAGCTGGATGGCGGCCTGGACCATGTGCTGATCGACGAGGCGCAGGATACCAATCCGGAACAATGGGCTGTCGTGTCGGCCATCGCGGAGGAATTCTTCGCCGGACTGGGGACCCGCGACGACCGGGTGCGGACCCTGTTCGTGGTGGGCGATGACAAGCAGTCGATCTTCAGCTTCCAGCGGGCCGACCCCGCCGAATTTGCCCGCATGCGTCGCCATTTCGATGCCAAGGTGACCCAGGCGCAGCGCATCTGGCGTATCATCGATCTGCAAACCAGTTTCCGGTCGGTCGGCGCCGTCCTGTCGGCCGTGGACAAGGTCTTCGCAACGGGCCTGGCCCGTGACGGGGTGGCTGCGCCTGACGTGGCGGTGCGACATATTCCGCACCGGCGCGGCATGGCGGGGCGGGTGGACATCTGGCCGCTGGTCAGCCCGCAGGATGCCGTCGACCCTGACCCCTGGTCCCCGCCGCTGGAACCCGAACAGGCGGACAAGCCGGTGGCGCGGCTTGCGCGCACCATGGCGGGCCAGATCGCGCGCTGGCTGGCCGATGGGGAAATGCTGGTATCGCGCAACCGGCCGCTGCGGCCGGGGGACATCATGGTGCTGGTACGCAGCCGCGATCAGTTTGTTGGCCATCTGGTCCGCGCCCTGAAGGATATCGGTGTTCCGGTGGCCGGTGTGGACCGCATGGTGCTGACCGAGCAGCTAGCCGTCATGGATCTGATGGCGCTGGCCCGGTTCCTGGTCCTGCCGGAGGATGATCTCAACCTGGCGATCCTGCTGAAATCGCCCCTGGTCGGGTTCAGCGAGGATCAGCTTTTCCAGGTCGCCCATGGCAGGCCGGGCCGGCTGTGGCAGGCGCTGACAGAGAAGGCCAAGGCGGATGCCGCCCTGGCTGTCGCATGGGACTATCTGCGCGCCATCCTGAACGATACTGATTACCGTGCGCCTTACGAGCTGTTTGCCGGCGTGCTGTCGCGGCCCTGTCCGCCCGATCCGGACGGGTCCGGCCGCCGCGCCATCCTGGCACGGCTGGGCGCGGAGGCCCAAGACCCGCTGGAGGAGTTCCTGACCGCCTGCCTGCTGTTCGAACGCGAACATGTGGCCTCCCTCCAGGGGTTTCTGCACTGGCTGGAGGCCTCCAAGGCGGAGATCAAGCGCGAGTTGGATACCGGCGGTGGCGACGGCCCGGGGCAGGTCCGCATCATGACGGTCCATGGATCGAAGGGGCTGCAGGCCCCCATCGTCTTCCTGCCCGACACGATGCGCGAACCGGACAAGAGCCCGAAAATCCTGTGGCCGGAAAAGCCGCTGGCGGGCGAGGCGCAGACCGATCCCGGCCCGCCCCTGCCGCTCTACGCCCCGCGCCGGGGGATGGAGGATGCGACGGCGGGAACAAGGCGTGCCCTTGCCAATCGCCGCCGGGACCAGGAATATCGCCGCCTTCTTTATGTCGCGCTGACCCGCGCGGAAGACCGGTTGATCGTCTGTGGCTGGGAACAGCTGCGCAAGACGGGCGGACCCGGTTCCTGGTACCGGCTGATCGAAGGCGCGCTGGAGGGGATGGCACGACCGGAGCCGTTTGATTTCACAACACTGTCGCCCGCCGGCTGGACGGGGACCGGTCTTGTCCTGCAGGAAGCGCAGACAGTGCCGCCGCCGCCAGCCCGGCCTGTCCAGGCCGAGATGGTGGCCGGGGTTGTGCTGCCGGCCTGGGCCCTGGCGCCGGCACCGAAGGAGGCCAGCCCTTCCAAGCCGCTGGCCCCGTCACAACCCGATGCCCCGGAACCGGCCCTGCGCTCCCCCCTGGGGGCCGATGATGGGCTGCGTTTCAAGCGTGGCAACCTGATCCATACGCTGCTGCAGGTATTGCCCGACACCGACCCTGCACGCTGGGCAGAGGTGGCGTCGGCCTGGCTGGCGCGGCCCGCGCATAACCTGACTCCTGTGCAGCAGGCGGAGATCGCGGCGGAGGCATTGCGTGTCCTGACCGATCCCACCTTCGCCCCCCTGTTCGCGCCGGGCAGCCGGGCGGAGGTGCCGTTGGTCGGTCTGGTGGGCGACCGGGCCGTGTCGGGCCGCATCGACCGGTTGTGCGTGACGGATGAAGCCGTCTGGATCGTGGATTACAAGACCAACCGGCCGCCACCGAAGGAGGTGGAGAATGTGCCCGTAATCTATCAGCAGCAGATGGCGGCCTATCGCGCGGCCCTGACGCGCATCTATCCCGGCAAGCAGGTCCGCTGTGTGCTGCTTTGGACAGACGGGCCCTTCACCATGGAATTGCCGGACGGGTTGCTGGATCGGCATGCGCCCTGACGGGCCGGACCTTTCCCCGGCTTTCCGTTTCCGTCATGCTGTCCGGTGATCCAGGGAGGAACCGGACATGACCGACGTCGCCGACTATCCGCGCACGGCGCGTGGCACGAATTTTTTCGAGACGGACACCAACCTGATCCGTCTGCTCGAACGGCGTGCGCCGCATGTGCTGGAGGCGCATGAAGGAAGGCTGTCGGAATTCGGTGCCTGGGCGGGCAACGAGCTGGATGTTCAGGCGGAATATACCGACCGCTTCGCGCCGCCGCGCCTTGACCCCTATGACATCGACGGCAATCGCACCGGGCGTGTTGTCTTCAACCCCGATTACCTGTCCTGCCATGCCGAGGCCTACCGGCGCGGGGCTGTCGGTCTTGCGTACCTGCCGGAAGGGCAGGGGCCGACGGGCGCGCCCAGCCATGCGGCCTGCTTTACCATGGGCTACATGCTGTCGCAGGCCGATATCTCCATCCATTGTCCCGTCACCATGACGGCGGCGGTTGCGCATGTACTGGACATGGCCGCCCCGCCCCCGCTGCGTGGGCGGTACCTGCCGGAAATGGTGCGCATGGATGGCAAGGCCCTGTCGGGCGGCACCTGGGCCACCGAACGGCATGGCGGGTCGGATGTGGGGGCCACAACGACCCGGGCCGAACAGCGCAATGACGGCCATCGCCTGCATGGCGTCAAATGGTTCACCAGCAATGCCGGGGCGGGGCTGGCCATGGCGACGGCCCGGCCCGAGGGTGCGGAACCGGGCGGCAAGGGCCTGGGCTGCTATCTTGTCCCCTCCCACCTGGAGGATGGAGCGCCGAACCACCAACGGGCACGGCGGTTGAAGGAGAAGGCGGGCACCAGGGGGCTGGCGACGGCGGAACTGGATCTAAACGGGTGCGTCGCCGTGGAGCTGGCCCCGCCGCCCCACGGGCTGAAGGTAATGATGGCGGCGCTGGAGTACAGCCGTATCCATAACGCTGTCGGGTCGGCCGGGCTGCTGCGTCGGGCCTTTCTGGAGAGTGCGGGATGGGCCACACACCGCGTGGCCTTCGGCAAACCCATCCGCCAGTACCCTATGGTGCAGGACCAGCTGCTGGACATGCAGATGGAACTGGAGGCCGCAACGGCGCTGGCCTTCGAGTCGGTCCTGGCCTTCGATGCACAACTGGCCGATCCCGACATGGGGGGCGACTGGCTGCGCCTAGCCACGGCGCTCGCCAAATACCGGACCGCCGAACAGGCTGTGACGGGTTGTCGGCAGGCGGTCGAGATGGTGGGGGGTAACGGCTATACCGATGAAATGCCGACCAGCCGCTTCTATCGCGACTGTCTGGTCGTATCGGTATGGGAGGGGCCCGCCAATATCCAGGCCCTGGAACTGCTCCGGCTGGTCACGGGCCAGCGGCCGGGGGACCAGATGTTCCTGGGCCGGGTCGGTACCATCCTGTCCGACCTGCCGCCTGCGGCACGGGAACCGTCAGCTGAGGATGTATCGGCCATCCTGGAAGGGGCGCTGGAGGAATGCCGGGCGGCCCTGGCCTTTCTGCGACGCAACCCGGACCAGGGGCTGCGCCATGGCCGCCGCCTGCTGACCCTGATGGCAGATACGCTGGCCGCGGCGCTGTTGTGCGAGGAGGCGGTGGCGGAGCTGAAATGGGGCGATCGGCGCAAATGGCTGGTGGCCAGCCGCTTTGTGTTAAAGGTCCTGGGCAGGTCCGACCCGATCACGGCCGATATCGACCCGGCCAATGCTGCCTTTGACGCGGTTCTCGCCTATGAACCGGTGGAATGGTGAGCATCAGCGGGGCAGCACCACGGTGAACCTTGCCCCCTGAACCGATCCATCCGGACGCTTGATATTGTCGGCGAAGATCCGGCCCTGGTGGGCATCGATGATCTGTTTGGAGATGGATAATCCCAGACCGGAATGTTTGCCGAAGGCTTCCGATTTGGGCCGTTCGCTGTAGAACCGGTCAAAGATCGCGTTCAGCTTGGCTTCCGGGATGCCGGGCCCTTGATCCTCGCAGGTGATTTCCACCCGGTCGGGGAAGGATCGCGCCGTGAACCGCACCACGCCGCCGGGCGGGGAGAAGGACAAGGCGTTCGACACCAGGTTCTGGAACACCTGGGTCAAACGGCCCTCCAGCCCCGGCACGACCAGCCCCGATTTGGTGTTGGGCAGGTCAACCTCCACCCGCACAGGCGTCGGCACCTCGGCTGCCTTATCCCCGGCCTCCACCGCCGCTTCGCGCAGGGCCTCGGCGTTGCCCAGAGTCGCATCGTGGATATTGGCCAGCATGGTCAGCATCTGACCGACATCTGCCGGCTCGGCCCGGGCGCGAGACAGCTCCGCGTCAAGGCGGCTGGCGTTTGAGATATCGCTGATCAACCGGTCCAGGCGCTGCACATCATGGTTGATGATGGCCAGCAGCCGCTGGCGCTGCTCGTCCGTCTTCACACGCTGCACCGTTTCAACGGCGCTGCGCATGCTGGTCAGCGGGTTCTTGATCTCATGCGCCACGTCGGCGGCGAAACGCTCGATCGCATCCATGCGGTTCCAGATGGCATCCGTCATTTCCCGCAAGGACACCGATAGATCCCCGACTTCATCCCGACGGCGGGAGAAATCCGGGATGCTCACCTGCCGTCCATGGCCGTGACGCACCTCGTCCGCCGCCTGGGCCAAGCGGCGGATCGGCCGGGCGATGGTGCCGGCCAGGTAAAAGGACAGCAGAACCGTCACACCCAGTGTGATGCCGAACAGCCGCAGGATATCCATACGGAACTCCCGCACGGCCACGTCAACGGCCTTGCCTGAGCGCGAAATATAGACGGCGCCCAGCACCTTCTTATAGCGCTGGACCGGCACCGCGACGGTCAGCACCATGTCCGATCGACCATCCGGTCGGCCGATGCGCCAGACATTGCTGCCCACCTCACCCGACAGGGCCTTCATGACGTCAGTATAGTTCTCCGCCGTCGGGTCCTTCTCGCTGGGATATGCCGGCAGGTGCTCGCGCTCCGGCACGGCATTGACGATGTAGTCATAAATGGCGATGCCGATCTCGGTCAGTCGATTGCCGTCGCGCAGGGGCGGAAGCTCCTCAATCTGCACGGTGCCCTTGGGCCCGCCCAGCACCCGGCTGTCTGCAATCAACTCGCCGTTGGGCGCGAACAGGCGGGTACGGGTATCGGTGGTTTCCACCAGACGCCGCACCATCTGGCGCGCCAATTCATAGGAAAGCTGGTTGGCCGGCTCGTTGAACTCATCTGTCGCGGGCTGCATGGCGCCTTCGCCCAGGGCACCGGCAAAAATCTTGGCCTCTGTCGACAGGGCCGACAGTTCCTTATCGATCAGCCATTGCTGATATGTCGACAGGTACAGCAGGCCGCCCAGCAGGATGGCAAGCGCCAGCATGTTGACGGCCAGGATGCGCAGGGTCAGCGGCGACAAATGGCGCACCCGCCGCCGGGGCGGCGGGGTTGCCTTTTCGGCGGCCGGGTCGCCGAACGGGCGTTTCACCCTTTATTCCTTATACTTGTAACCGACGCCGTACAGCGTCTCGATCTGCTGGAAATCATCGTCCACGGCCTTGAACTTCTTGCGCAGACGCTTGATGTGGCTGTCGATGGTGCGGTCATCGACATAGATATGCTCGCCATAGGCCGCATCCATCAGCTGATCGCGGTTCTTCACATGGCCTGGGCGAACCGCCAGCGCCTTCACCAGCAGGAACTCGGTCACCGTCAGGTCGATCGCCTTGCCCTTCCAGGTGCAGAGATGGCGGGCACCGTCCAGCACCAGTTCACCGCGCACCAGGGTCTGGCCCGGATCGGGAGCGGTACCCTTGCCCTGGGCCAGTTCGGTGCGGCGCAGCAGGGTCTTGATACGTTCAATCAACAGGCGCTGGCTGAAAGGCTTCTTGATGTAATCATCGGCCCCCATGCGCAGGCCCTGCAGCTCATCCGTCTCGTCATCCTTCGACGTCAGGAAGATGATCGGCATCTGCGTGGTCTGACGCAGGCGCTGGAGCAGTTCCAGCCCGTCCATGCGCGGCATCTTGATGTCCAGCACCGCCATGTCGACCGGGCGGGTGCTGATGCCACGCAGTGCCTCATCGCCGTCGCCATAGGTGCGGACCTCATAGCCTTCGGCTTCCAGCGCGATGGAAACGGACGTCAGGATGTTGCGGTCATCATCGACCAGGGCAATCACTTGGGCCACGTTCTTCTCCAACCTCCGACCGGGCTATTCGGGAGTACTTCCGAAAATCCGGGTATGCTTAACCGACTGCACTTTCAATATGTCATCAATGCGGCGTGGGGAAGAGGCCGTGTCGATATACTACGAAGGTCAAGAAGGCTTGACCGTTCGTATTCGCGCCAAGACCATTGGCAGGCGGTCAGGGTATCGGCCCACCTGGGGGTGATGAAACCAAAAGCCCCCGGCATCGTGGGGACGATGCCGGGGGCATGGAAGGCGGGCCCGTCTGAGGGCATTCGCGAACCCGCCATCGTTCCGGCCGCTGTGGGGCTGCGGGCCGGGACGAGCGCTTTTTCCAAGGAGGCCCGGTGATCGGGGGTGATCACCGGGAAGCCCGGTCAGAAGCGGTAGGCGACGCCGACGCGCACCTGGTTCTCACGGAAGTTGGTGTCGTCATAGTTGACGTAATTATACTCGGTACGGACCAGCACATTGTCGGTCAGGGCATATTCCAGACCGCCGCCCAGGCGGTAGCCGTCCAGATTGTCGCCGACCTTGATGCGGTTGGCACCCGTGCCGACGGTGACGTCGTAGTTGGTGCGCTGCCAGCCGGCGCGGCCATAGAGCAGCACGTCGTCAGCCACCAGATAACCGGCGCGGGCCGACAGGCCCCAGCTTTCATTGGCGTCCAGTTTGGTCGCGAAGCCGGCGACAGTGCCGGAATTGCTGCTCAGGCTGGCGGAGCCCAGTTCGGCTTCGGCGCCCAGATACAGCTTGTCAAAGGTCTTGCCATAGCCGGCATAGGCGCCATACAGCCAGGCATCGGCGTCGATATTGGCATTGGCGGTGCCCGAAGTGGCGGAAGCATTGGTATCGGAGTAGCCGGTGAAGACACCCACATAGGCGCCATCGAAGGGCGACTGCGCCAGCGACGGCGCGGCGCCAACGGCGACCAGGGCAACACCACCAAGCAGGGCAGAAGCAATACGCGACATTTTTCTCTCCATATGCGGTGGCACAAGGCACAGCTCATCTGTGACGCCAATCACTGGCGCTTCCTTGACAACCGTTCAGCTCACTCGTTATTGCGATTATGGCGATTTCTTGTTGAAATCATTCCACGTCATCGCGGTGAGATCTGTTTAGCGGAATTTGAACGATGTTCGATGTGCGGTTCATCACACAAGCCATGCGATTGACTTATGGCGGCTATCCCGCCCCTGCCCTTGAACACATGGATGTCACCCCCTTGAAAAGGGGTGCAGCAGATCCGCTGTGCTGACCGGATTGCAGGCGCACACAGAGCCGCTGGCCGGCGCCCGCCGCGGATCATTGATGGTGATGCTGCTGACGCGGACCCGGATGAGCGGCAGGAAAGCCTGACCGTGGGCCAATCGTTCCTGTTCCTCAGGCGCCGCGCCAGTCGGCGCGGATACAGAGGTCAGGATTTATTGACCTCAATATCAGTCGCGCACGCCCCACAGCATATAGTTTACGTCCAGGTCGCGCGGCGCCAGGCTGAACCTGTCGGACACGGGGTTATAGGCCACGCCGGTCAGTTCCTTGACCGCTACGCCGGCCCGGCGCAGGGCACCTGTCAGTTCCGATGGCTTCAGGAACCGTTTCCAGTCATGGGTGCCCCGCGGCAGCCAGCGCAGCACATATTCCGCCGCCACGATGCCGAACAGGAAGCTCTTGGTAGTGCGGTTCAATGTGGCCATGAAGACCAGACCGCCGGGACGGGCCAACCCCGAAACGGCGTGCAGGAACAGATCGACATCGGCCACATGTTCCACGATTTCCATGGCCAAGACCACGTCGAACCGTTCCCCGGCGGCAACCAGATCCTCCGCCGTGGCGGCACGGTAATCCACATCCACCCCGGTTTCGGCCGCGTGCGCCGCCGCCGTCTTCACATTCTTTTCCGCCGCATCGATACCGGTGACGCTGGCGCCCAGCCGGGCCAGTGGTTCGGACAGCAGCCCGCCGCCACAGCCGACATCGATGATGCGCAGCCCTTCCAGCGGACGGGGGCTGAGCGGATCGCGGCCATGGGCCTTGCAGATCGTGTCGCGCAGCCAGGCCAGGCGCACAGGGTTGAACTTGTGCAGCGGCCGGAACTTGCCCGTCGGGTCCCACCATTCGGCCGCGATACGGCTGAACCGCTCGATCTCGGTCGGATCGACAGTGGTGCGTACGGTGGTGGTGGCGGCGTTCATGGCATGTCCCTCCCGGAATTGGGCGTTCCTGGCATAGCAAAGCTGGTGCGGCCTGTCGCGGGGTCAATGTAGCGTGTCGCCTGTCCCATGATTGACGCCGGTTCCCGCCCGCCGCACTGTAACGACAGGCAAAGGGGGAGGGGCTGCGCGGTGAAGGAAAAGGAACTGCGGATCGCCCTGGTCTGCTATGGCGGTGTCAGCTTGGCCGTCTATATGCACGGTGTCACCAAGGAGCTGTGGAAGCTGGCCCGTGCCAGCCAGGCCCTGCATTCCGGCCGCAACGGCCCTCCCGCCAGCTTCCAAGCGGCACATGAGGACGATCACCGGCCCTTCGATACCGAGTCGGTCTATTTCGATCTGCTGCGGGATCTTCTGCCGGATCTTTCCTTGCGTGTGCTGATCGATGTGGTGGCGGGGGCCAGTGCCGGGGGCATCAATGGTGTCCTGCTGGCCCGGGCGCTGGCCCATGATCTGGACCTGGAGCCGCTCACTGTCCTCTGGCTGGAAAATGCCGATGTCACCCGCCTGCTGACCCCGGACAGCCGGGCCGGCAAATGGTCGAAATGGTTCATGCGTCCTGTGATCTGGGCCATGAGTCAGCGGTTGGAACGGCTGACCCCGGATGAGGAGGTCCGCGAGAAACTTTCCCTGTTCGTGCGATCCCGCTGGTTCCGTCCGCCCTTTGACGGCAAAAGGCTGATGGAATTCCTGCTGGATGCCGCCCACGCCATGGGTGACACGGGCAAAAAGCCGCTGGCCAGCCTGCTGCCGCGCGGCCTGCCCCTGTCTTTGCATGTCACGGTGACGGATTTTAACGGCTACACGACCCGAATCCCGGCCCATGATCCGCCGGAGATTCTGGAACGGGAACATCGCCACCGCTTCACCTTCCGCTATCGCCGCGCCGGCGAGGGGGAGGTCGACAGCGATTTCAAGGATGGGGATGTGCCGGGCCTGGTGTTCGCCGCCCGTGCTTCCGCTTCTTATCCAGGCGCCTTCCCGCCCGCCCAGGTGCGGCAGATGGATCGGTTGTTGAATGAACGCGGGGAGGGCTGGGAGGGGCGGGCGCATTTTTTCCAGCGCAATTTCGCCGAATATCGCCGCCAGGGAGCCGATCCGGAACAGGCCAGCTTCATCGACGGGTCGGTGCTGAACAACAAACCCTTTGCCGCCGCCCTGTCGGCCATCGCGGGCCAACCGGCCTATCGTGAAGTGGATCGCCGTATCGTCTATATCGATCCCAAGCCGGCGGCCCGCGGCACGGTTGGGGTAAGGGCCGACGCGCCGGGATTTTTCCGCACCATCCGTGGCGCCCTGTCCGATATTCCCCGTAATGAACCGGTGCGCGACGAGCTGCTGGCCATCGCCGGCCGCAATGCCCGCATCGAACGGCTGCGCGGCCTGCTGGACGCCACCCGGCCGCGCGTGGCCGAGCAGGTTCGGCGGGTGCTGGGCGGCCCGTTGCCGCCGGCCCCGACCATCGAGCAGATCCGTCAATGGCGCGACCGTGCCAGCGCTGAGGCGGCGGCGCAGGCCGGCTTCGCCTATGAGGCCTATCTGCGCCTGAAGATCGAGGGGGCGCTGGAACATCTGGCAGAGTTACTGTCCCCGTGCCTGGGCCGGGCCGATGCCGGGGCGCGGCCGGCCCTGTTGAAGGCGTTGCAGGACTGGGCGCGGGCGCGCGGCGTGCTGCCCGACCGGCTGGACATGGTATCGGGCGCGGTGGAGAAGCCCGCCTGGGTCAGGTTCCTGCGTGATTTCGATATTGCCTTCCGCTCACGCCGGCTGCGCTTCCTGATCCGGGAACTGAACGCCATCTACGCCATGGTGGGGGAGGGGGATCATGCCGATACCAGCGCCCCCGACCTGGATGAGATGAAGGCCACGCTCTACAGCTCGCTGGAACGGCTGCCTGGCCTGTCCGGGGCCGGCGCCGATGGGCTGGGCGTCTTCAATGCCGGCGAACGAATCGCGCTCAACAACCTGATGCGGGCGGATGGGCCTGTGCCCCTGCCCGATACGTTGGACCGCGTTCTGGCCCATCTGGCGGCCGCCTGGAAGCTGGAGGAGCAGTCGGCGGAAATAGACGAGATTTTTGCCCTGATGGGGCTGAACTATCTGGGACCCGCTGCGCGGCGGCAGATATTCGAGGCTTATCTGGGCTTCGCCTTCTGGGATGTGTTGACCTTTTCCACCAGCGGCTGGGTCGAACTGGATGAATTCCACGCCATCCGTGTGGACCGTATCGCCCCGCCCGATGCCAGGCTGCTGCGCCGGGCCGGCGCCCCGGCCGACCTGCGCAGCGCCCGCATGAACGCCTTCGGCGGCTTCTTCAGCCGCCATGACCGGGAACATGATTATCTGCTGGGCCGCCTGCATGCAGCCGAACGGGTCATCGACCTGGTCACCGATGCCGGTGGCCTGGACTTGTCGGAGGCCCGTATCAACGGCCTGAAGCTGCGCGCTTTCCATGCCGTTCTGGTGGCGGAAGAACGGCGTCTGGGGGCAGGCAACCGGGCGCTGGAGCAGGTGCGGGCCTGGGTCGAGGCGTGCGGTTGAGGGGCATCACCGCTGCCAGCCCGCTCCCGACGTCGGGTCAACCGTCAGAACGGCCGCACGATCACCAGGATGACGATGCCGATCATCAGGACGGTCGGCACTTCGTTCATCACGCGGAAATACTTGGTGCTCTTGGTGTTGGCGTCATTGGCGAACAGGCGGACATGCTTGGCCAGGACGCCATGCATGCCCGACATCAGCAGGACCAGCGTCAGCTTGGCATGCAACCAGCCCTGGCCCTTCATCATGTCGGGGTTCAGCGCGATCATGGCGATGCCGAAAATCCAGGAGGCCCCCATCGCAGGGGTCATGATGGCCTTCAGAAGGCGGCGTTCCATCACCTTGAACGTTTCAGACTGCACCGACCCGCGCTCCGCCCCGCAATGATAGACGAACAACCGCGGCAGATAGAGCATTCCCGCCATCCATGCGATGATGCTGATGACGTGCAGGGCCTTGATCCACAAGTAGTAATTTTCCACAGCCGCACCTTCCGCCATTTCCACCCCGGATATCCCGATGGACATTTGCCGCCCGGTCTCCGCCCTGGCTAAATACCATCCCGGCGCTCTGTCACCAAGCGCCGATGCCGGCGCGCGACGGGGTTGCCCTTGCATACCCTGGTACGCGTGGTAGGTTGCCGGTGATAACACCGCCGGCCCTGTAGAAGGCCCCAGGAACCGATATGGCCGATACCGCCCAGACCGAAGCGCCCGAACAGGATGAGGCCGAGGTCGTTCAATTCGATGACGCGTCCCGGGATTCGCTGCATATCCTGCCGATGGCCATGCTGCCGCTGCAGACTCCGGGCTTGCGCCGGGCCAAGCTGATCAAGAATGCGCGTCTGGAAACAGTGGTGGAGGTGTTTCAGGATCGATCCACCGGCAGCGGGCAGATCAGCCCCGACCATCTGGGCAGCCTGTTCCCCAGCCATTCCAAGAGTCTGCGCGTCGATATGGTGCAGATCAGCAAGCTGACGCGCATTAACAGCTTCGACGTTTATACCTTGCGCAAGGAACTGCGCCGTGTGGGCATCGCTGTCAATGACGCCAAGGCCCTGCAATTGTCCGACAGCAAACGGGCCGAACTGACCGGATACATGAAGGATTTCACCCGGCCGCTGCTGCAGCAGGTTTATGGCGGCGAACAGCGGCAGATCAGTGACGTGTCCGACATCCTGGCCATGCTGGCCAATCCGGACCGGGAGGATGCGCTGGCCAACCTGCGGCTTCTATCGGAAAAGCTGAAGGTGAAGCTGAACGAGATTCCGGACTTCCTGGAAGATTACGGCGACGTGTTTCTGTCGCTGGCCTATTTCCGGTCCTGCCTGGACGGTATTGTCCCGGAGGTACAGCGCTTCCTGAAATGGGCCATGGAGCCGAAATCTTCCGAATTGATCGCGCGCGATCGCAACATCATGAAGATGCTGTCGGACGTGCAATCGAAACTAACCTCCATCACCACCCTGATCACGGGCCGGTTCGAGGCGTTTGACCGCCGCAGCAAGGATTTCTGGAACGATATCAGCGCCGACAGCTTCCGGTCTGTCCGCCGCCAGATTGAAAGCCACCATGTCACCATCGGCGGCGTTCTGTGCGGTCTGGCCGTGAAGATGGCCCTGTGGAAGGCCCGCTTCCCGCAGGGCGGTGCCGGGCCCAACAAGCGGGTGGAATTCATCCGTTCAGAAATCCTGCCGGGCCTGGATCATATCCTGGCCATCGAGAATGCCGCTTCCGGCATCAAGTGACCTTCCTGCGCACGTCCCCATTCCGCGTCCGAAGGGCGCACCTGCGTCAGGGGGCATTGCGAGCGGTTCGCAGGGGTGGGACAACAGCGGCATGAGCGAACAAGCCCTTCCCCCCACCCTCTCCCCCCTCACCGCGCCCGCACGGTCCTGGCGTGCGCGGCTGCCCAGCGGCTGGACCCAGGCGGTCCTGCTCATTGCCTTTGCCGTGGCCCTGCCGGTGCTGATCGTGGGCAGCCGAGTTTTTGTGTCCTCCAATGGCGTGTGGGCGCATCTGGCGGACACAGTCCTCTGGACCTATATCCGCAACACGCTGATGCTGGCCGGCGGGGTGGCGGTGGGTGTCTCCATCATCGGGGTGGGCACGGCCTGGCTGGTCACCATGTGCCGGTTCCCTGGCCAGCGCTGGCTGGAATGGGCGCTGCTGCTGCCGATGGCGGTGCCGGCCTATGTGCTGGCCTATGTCTATACCGACCTGTTGCAGTTCGTGGGACCGGTGCAGACGGCCCTGCGGGAGATGTTCGGCTGGCGGCGGGCCGACTACTGGTTTCCGGATATCCGCTCGTTGGGTGGGGCGATCGCAGTCCTGTCCTTTGTCCTTTACCCCTATGTCTATCTCCTGGCCCGCGCCGCCTTTCTGGAACAGTCGGTCTGTGTGCTGGAGGTGGCGCGGACGCTGGGCGCCGGGGCTTGGCGCAGCTTTGCCCGCGTGGCTCTGCCGCTGGCCCGTCCCGCCATTGCCGCCGGCCTGGCCCTGTCCATGATGGAGGTGCTGGCCGATTTCGGAACGGTGCAGTACTTCGCCGTCGATACCTTCACCACCGGCATCTACCGCACCTGGTTCGCCATGGGGGAGCCGGTGGCGGCGGCACAGCTGGCCTCGGTGCTGATGCTGTTCGTCATGGTACTGGTGGTGATGGAGCGGACAAGCCGCGGGCGGGCCCGCTATTTCCACTCCACCGGTCGCTACCGGGTCCTGCCCAGTTATCGGTTGGGCGGGTTGCGTGCGACGGCGGCGCTGGTCTCGTGCCTGCTGCCGCTGCTGCTTGGTTTCGCCCTGCCGGTGCTGCTGCTGGTCCGGATGGCGGTGATGGAGGGTGACAGCTTATTCGCGGCCAGTTTCCGGGAGCTGGCGGGCAATTCCTTCACGCTGGCCGGGATCACGTCGGTGCTGGCCGTCGCCCTGGCCGCCCTGGTGGCCTATGGTCTGCGCCTGCGGCCGACACCGGTGCTGAAGGGCGCGGCAAGGGTGGCGGCCATGGGCTATGCCGTCCCCGGCAGCGTCATCGCAGTCGGTATCCTGATCCCCGCCGCGCATGTCGACAATGCCGTGGACGGGTTCATGCGCGCGACCTTTGGCATCAGCACCGGCCTGGTCCTGTCGGGCACCATCGTCGCCATCGTCTATGCCTATCTGGTGCGGTTTCTGGCTGTGTCCTTCAATACCGTAGAGGCCAGCCTGTCCAAAATCCGCCCCACCATGGACCAAGCGGCGCGCATCCTGGGCCAGTCGCCGGGCAAGACCTTGTTGAAGGTGCATACACCTATCATGCGGGGCAGCCTGCTGACGGCGGCGCTACTGGTCTTTGTCGATGTCATGAAGGAATTGCCGGCGACCATGATCGTGCGGCCCTTCAATTTCGACACGCTGGCCGTGCGCGTTTACACGCTGGCCAGTGATGAAAGACTGGCGGAGGCCAGCACGCCAGCGCTCGCCATCGTGGCCGTCGGGATCATCCCCGTCATCCTGCTCTCCCGTGCCATCGCCAAAAGCCGGCCGGGCACGGAAGGCTGAAACAAAAAACCGCCACCGCCCTCGGGTCAGGTTTCCGCTGTTCCAGCGGTTAACAATAGTGGCCGTGGTATTCATACCAGCCGCTGGAAATGCCGATGGGGCGGCATTTCCAGCTTCGGCGGCATGGGCCGCCGCCGGGCCGGTCGGCACCGATGTTAACGATCAAGAATTTAGGCCGTTGCGCTCACTTCCCCGTGACGATCCGATCCACCAGTTCCTTGACCGTCGGCACGAAACCGTTCGCATACCAGGGGTCCTGGGCGAAGCGATAGGCATTGTGGCCGGCGAACATGAGTTGATGTTCGCAATCGTCGGAATGGCTGATGTTCTGCAACGTCTTCTGGATGCAGAAGGAACGCGGATCGGCGCGGCGACCGGTCGTGCCCTCTTCATTCTGTGACCAGTTGGAGAAGGCGCAGGCCGACAGGCAGCCCATGCAATCCACCTGATCCTTCAAAATGGCGCGCGCACTTTCCGGGGTCACAAAGACCAGGGTTGTGTCCGGCGTCTTCAGCGCCTGCCCATAACCCGCCGCCACCCATCCTTCGGCATGGGCCTTGTCGGCGGCGGTCAGGTAGACGGGGCGGCCGCGCGGACCAATGGCGAATTCTTCCGTCAGTTCGCCCACCGGCTCCGTGGCGAAAGGCACCTGCCGTTCCGACCGCAGACGCAAATCCTCCAGGAACGGGTTGCGCACGGCCGACGAATAGAAGCCCGTGGGGGAGAATTTGTTCAGATAGACGTCACCGGCCTTCAAGGTCAGGAGCTTCTGCTTCCAGGCATCCGAAATCGGGCTTTCCTGGGTCAGCAGCGGACGGGTGCCGAACTGGAACGCGATCGCGCCGATTTCGGGATTATCCAGCCAGTGATCCCATTCCTCCAGCCACCAGACGCCACCGGCCATAACGATGGGTGTCTCCGTCAGGCCGAAACTGTTCATCATCTGGCGCAGCGCCGCGACGCGGGGATAGGGGTCTTCCGGCTTCTGCGGGTCCTCGCTGTTGGACAGGCCGTTATGACCACCGGCCAGCCAGGGGTCCTCATAGACCACCCCGCCCAGATTGCTGGGGAACTTGTTATAGGCCCGCAGCCACAGGGCGCGGAAGGCGCGGGCCGAACTGACGATGGGATAATAATGCACACCATGGCGCACGGCGATTTCGGCCACACGATAGGGCATGCCGGCACCGCAGGTCACACCATGGACCAGGCCCTTGGCCCCTTCCAGGATGCCTTCCAGGATCTCTTCGGCCCCGCCCATTTCCCACAGAACATTGACATGCAGCCGGCCGTTGCCGTTCGACACCTCATGCGCAATGCGGGCTTGGGAGATGCCACCCTTGATGCCATAGGCGATCAGTTCATGATGCCGCTCGCGGCGGGTGCGAGTGTGATAGACCTGCTCGATCGGATTGCCGTTCTCGTCATAGCTGTCGGCATTGACGCCGGAGAAGGTGCCGATGCCGCCGGCGGCGGCCCAGGCACCCGCACTTTGCCCGTTCGATACGGCGATGCCTTTCCCACCTTCCACCAGGGGCAGCACTTCCTTGCCGGACATGAACAGGGGCTTCAGCGCCTTCACCGTACTTCCTCCGAAAGACCA
>JAIXTS010000158.1 GCA_027483805.1 Azospirillum sp.
AGCATCATGCCCACCGTGCTGATGGAGGCATTGGGCCTGCCGGCGGAACTGGAGGCCATCCCGCTGGTGGACCCGGTGATCGAACATACGATCGGGCTGGTGATGATGAACCGCGACCCGCAATCCCCCATGGCCGCCGCCATGATCGCGGCGGCCCGGAAATTGTCGCAGATGCAGGGCATTTGAGGCTCAGCGTAGGACTTCGCCCAGCGCCGTCAACAGCTTGTCCGTCTCCGCATCGGTCCCGATGCTGATCCGCAGAAAATCGCTGATCCGGGGCTTATTGAAATGCCGGACCAGGATGGCCTTGGCCCGCAGCGCCGCCGCCAGATCCCCGCCCTTGTGCCCCGGATGGCGGGCAAAGACAAAATTGGCGGCCGATGGCAGCACCTCGAACCCCAACGCATTCAGAGCACCCGTCAACCGTTCGCGCGTAGCGATGATCATGTCGCGGTGGCGCTCGAACCAGTCCTGGTCCTGCCACGCGGCCAGCGCACCGGCCTGGGCCAGCCGGTCCAGCGGGTAGGAATTGAAACTGTCCTTTACCCGTTCCAGCGCGTCGATCAGGGGCCGCTGCCCCACCGCAAAACCGACGCGCAAACCCGCCAGCCCGCGCGATTTGGACAGCGTATGAACCACCAGCAGGTTCGGGTACTTCTTGACCAGCGGGATGGCTGTCGCGGCCCCGAAATCCACATAGGCCTCGTCGATCACCACCACCTGGTCGGGATGCTCGACGACCAGCGCCTCGATCCAGTCCAACGGCTTGGCAATGCCGGTCGGCGCATTGGGATTGGCCAGGATGATGGCACCGCAGGGCTGCCGGTAATCCTCCAGCCTCACCTCGAACCCGTCATCCAGGGGTACCAGCACCGATTTGATGCCGTACAGCCGGCAGTAGGTGGGATAGAAGCTGTAGGTGATGTCTGGGTATAGCAGTGGCGCTTCATGGTTCAGCAGGCCCTGGAACACATGGGCCAGCACCTCGTCCGAGCCATTGCCGACGAACACTTCCGCCGCATCCAGCCCGTATGTCTCCGCCACCGCACGGCGCAGATGGATGCCCGTAGGTTCGGGATAAAGGCGCAGCGCGTCGCCATTGGCCGCCGCAATGGCGGCGATGGCATGGGGCGAGGGGCCATAGGGGCTTTCATTGGTGTTCAGCTTCACCAGCCCGGAAATCTGGGGCTGTTCCCCCGCCACATAGGGGCTGAGACTGTGGACGATGGGACTCCAGAAACGGCTCATTCCAGTAACCTGGTTCTCATTTCGGATAAGGTTTAGACGAGGAAGGATATGGACTTCCAACGCCCGCCGCCCATGGCGAAATGCCAGCCCTACCATGCATTCTGTCCGGGCTTGATCAGGATGTGCAATCGCTCAACAAAACAATCCCATTGATCATGGGGGTGAATGGGGAAACCCTGGCGTGATTGCCCGCTGGAGTTCCCAATGACCCCCCCCTTGCCTTGGGACGCGCGCCACGCCGCCGATATCATTCATCGGCATTTGCATCTGGAGGGTCCGACCCTTCCGATCCTGCATGCGTTGCAGGCGGCGTTTGGCCATATCCCTGACGACGCCGTGCCGATGCTGGCCGACGCGTTGAACCTGTCGCGCGCCGAAATCCATGGTGTTGTCACCTTCTACCATGATTTCCGGCATGAACCGGCAGGCCGCCATGTGATCAAACTCTGCCGGGCAGAGGCGTGCCAGTCGCTGGGGTCGGAAATGACCGCGACATCCTTGCTGGAACGGCTTGGCATCGGCTGGGGGGAGACGACGGCGGATGGCCGGGTGACGGTAGAAGCCGTCTATTGCCTGGGCCTGTGCGCCTGCGCGCCTGCCGCCCTGATCGATGGTGACCCGGTGGGCCGCCTGGACGGGGCCAAGCTGGCGGCGGCGGTGGAAGAGGTGCGCTGGTCATGACCCGGATCTTCATTCCCCAGGATGTGGCAGCCCTGGCCGTGGGTGCCGAAAAGGTGGCGAAAGCCATCGCCGCACAGGCCGGCGACGGCGTCAGCATCATCCGCACCGGTTCGCGCGGGCTGTTCTGGCTGGAACCACTGGTAGAGGTGGAAACACCTGCCGGCCGCGTCGCCTATGGTCCCGTCGCGCCCGCCGATGTGCCGGGCCTGTTCGCGGCAGGCTTTCTGACCGGGGCGGCGCATCCGCTGTGCCTGGGGCTGACGGAACAAATCCCCTGGCTGGCCCGGCAGAACCGCCTGACCTTTGCCCGCTGCGGTATCATCGACCCGCTGTCGGTGGAAGATTACCGGGCGCATGGCGGCTTCAAGGGCCTTGCCCGCGCCCTGAACCTGGGGCCGTCGAACACGGTGGAAGAGGTTGTGAAGTCCGGCCTGCGCGGGCGAGGCGGGGCCGGCTTCCCCACCGGCATCAAATGGCGTACCGTTGCCGCCGCCCCCGCCGACCGCCGCTACATCGTCTGCAACGCCGATGAAGGCGACAGCGGCACCTTTGCCGACCGTATGATGCTGGAAGGCGACCCGCTGGCCCTGATTGAGGGCATGGTGATTGCCGGCTATGGCGTGGGCGCGAACAAGGGCTATGTCTATTCCCGGTCGGAATATCC
>JAIXTS010000104.1 GCA_027483805.1 Azospirillum sp.
GTCAGGAAGATGGTGGCCGCCATGAATTCCGCGAGCGGTTGGGGCCTGTGCTGCTTTGTTGCATCGCTCATGACATCGGTATAGGCCAGTGTGGCTTTCACCGCCAGCACCGTTCCGGCCCCCGTGCAGGGGGCCAGACGGTAACCATGATATAATCGCTTCAGGAACGTCCCATGTCCGGCCATCACGACCATCCCCATCACCATTCTGATGACGAGGGCCTGCCCAGCCTGGAGGAAATCCGCCGCGTACTGGCGGATCTGCCGGGCCCGGACCTGGAGTCGGCAACGGCGGCGATGCAGCGTGAGCAGACCCTGCTGAAGCCGCCCGGCGCGCTGGGCCGGCTGGAGGAGCTGGTGCAGTGGCTGGCCACCTGGCAGGGCAAGGCGCCGCCGGAACTGACCCATCCGCGCATCGTGATTTTCGCGGGTGCCCATGGCGTGGCGCAGCGCGGCGTGTCCGCCTATCCGCCTGCCGTGACGGGGCAGATGGTGCAGGCCTTCATCAATGGCCACGCCGCCATCAACCAGCTGGCCCAACTGCATGACGCCGATCTGCGCGTGCATGAGATGGATTTGGACCACCCGACCGCCGACTTCACCCAAGGCCCGGCGATGAGCGAGGCGGTCTGCGCGCGCGCCGCCGCCTATGGGATGATGGCCATCGAACCGGGCCTGCATCTCCTGTGTCTGGGTGAAATGGGCATCGGTAACACCACGTCCGCCGCTGCTCTGTGTGCCGCCCTGTTCGGTGGCCCAGCGTCGGACTGGGTCGGCCCCGGCACAGGCGTGGACAGCGAAGGCATCAAGCGCAAGATCGCGGCGGTGGAGGCGGGTCTGGCCGCCAACCCGTCGGCCCTGACCGACCCGTTTGAGGCGTTGCGCTGCCTGGGCGGGCAGGAACTGGCCGCCATCATGGGCGCCATCATCGCCTGCCGTCTGGCCCGTGTGCCGGTCGTGCTGGACGGGTTCGCCTGCACCGCCGCTGCCGCCATCCTCCACAAGGCCGATCCCAAAGCGCTTGACCATTGCATCGTGGCCCACCGCAGCGCGGAGCCGGGCCATGCCCGCCTGCTGACCGCGATCAACAAGCGCCCGCTGTTCGAATTCGACATGCGTCTGGGCGAGGGGTCGGGGGCGGCGTTGACCATCCCCGTCCTGCGTTCGGCCCTTGCCTGTCACCTGAACATGGCGACCTTCGCCGAGGCCGGGGTCAGCGGCAAGGGCGAGAAGCCCGCCGGGTCGGTGCATTAAGGATCAACCCATGTCCTCGATCATCCTCGACCGCACGCTGCGCGCCACCTGCCGCACCTTCCTGCACGGGCATGGGCCGATCACGCCGCGCCTGTGGATGGAGCGGATGCTGGCGATGCCGGAGATTGATCTGGCGGGCGATGAATACAATGCCGGCCCCAGCATCGACCTGTTGCAGGGGCAGGTGGCGGGCCTGCTGGGCAAGCCATCTGCCCTGTTCTTCCCCAAGGCGGTGGTGGGGCAGCAGGCGGTTCTGTTCGCGCATCGGGAGCGCACGGGCCGGCGGCTGGTCGCGGTGCATCCCAAGAGCCATATCGCGGCGGACGAGTCGGATGCGGTGGAGCGGCTGTCGGACATCAGGCTGGTGCGGATCGGTCCCGATGACGCGCCCTTCACGCTGGCCGATCTTCAGGGAGTGAAGGAGCCGCTGGCGGCTGTCGTGGTGGAGCTGCCGCTGCGCAATGCCGGGTTCCGGGCGCCTTCCTGGGAAGAACTGGTGGCCATATCGTTGTGGTGCCAGGAGCAGGGGATCGCCTTGCACCTGGACGGTGCCCGGCTGTGGGAGACACAGCCTTTCTATGGCCGCTCGCTGGCGGAGATCGCGGCCCAGGCCGACAGTATCTATGTCAGCCTTTACAAGGGCCTGGGAGCGCCGGGCGGGGCGCTCATCGCGGGCGAGAGGGCGTTTCTGGAGACACTGAAGCCCTGGCGGTCGCGCATGGGCGGCAATCTTTATACGGCCTTTCCCTTTGTGCTGGGCGGCCTCTACGGCCTGCGCCATTTCCTGCCACGCATGGCCGATTATCACACCTATGCCACGGCTTTGGCCGAGGTGCTGTCGATGCGCGATGCCCCCTGGGCCGCCGACCGGGTGATGTGCAATTCCTTCCGGCTGGTCTGGCCAGTGGCGGAACCGGCGCTGGCGGCCGTGCTGGAACGGACGGCGCGGGAGGACGGGGTATGGTGCTTTGGCCGCGTTATGCCCCTGCCGGTGCGCGACCATTGCTGTACGGAGATGGTGGTGGGGGAGGCGACGATGGCCCATGACGCCGGCGCCATTGCCGACCGGTTCGCGGCATTGCTGGCCGCCGCACGCGGCTGAACGCATTGGCGCCATCCCACACCGCCGGGTGACCCATCCCCTAACCCATGCTAAGCAACCGCCGCCAAACGGGCGCAGGAGGGGGATTGAGCCATGAAGATTCTGGTCGTGGGTTCCGGTGGTCGCGAACATGCGCTGTGCTGGGCCATCAAGCGCTCCCCCCTGTGCGACGCCCTTTACTGCGCCCCCGGTAATGCCGGGATCAAGGATGTGGCCACACTGGTGCCGCTGTCGGCCAATGATGTGGCCGGCATCACCGCCTTTGCCACCGCCGAGGGCATCGACTTTGCCGTGGTCGGGCCGGAGGAACCGCTGGTCTTAGGCCTGGCCGATGCGCTGTGCGCCGCCGGCATCCCCACCTTCGGCCCCTCGCAGGCGGCGGCCGCCCTGGAAGGGTCCAAGGGTTTCATGAAGGATGCCGTGGCCCGGTTTGGCGTGCCCACCGCGGCTTACGGCCGCTTCACCGATATCGGGGCCGCCAAAGAATTCGTGGCCCGGCACGGTGCGCCCATCGTGGTGAAGACCGATGGTCTGGCCGCCGGCAAGGGCGTCACCATCTGCCAGAGCGTGGATGAGGCCTATGCCGCCATTGAGGAGGCCATGGTGGGCCGCCGCTTCGGCGATGCCGGGGCCGAACTGGTGATCGAGGAATTCCTGGACGGGGAAGAGGCCAGTTTCTTCGCCATCTGCGACGGCAGCAATGCCGTGGCCCTGGCCGGCGCCCAGGACCATAAGCGCGCCTTTGATGGCGACCTGGGCCCCAATACCGGCGGCATGGGCACCTATAGCCCGGCCCCCGTCCTGACGCCCGCCATCGAGGCGCGGATCATGGAAGAGATGATCCTGCCGACCGTGCGCGGCATGGCGGCCGACGGCAAGCCCTTCATCGGCGTGCTGTTCGCCGGCATCATGGTGGTGGCGGGGCCGGACGGGCAGCCGGTGCCCAAGCTGCTGGAATATAATGTCCGCTTCGGTGACCCGGAATGTCAGGTGCTGATGCGCCGTCTGAAATCCGATCTGGTGCCGCTGCTGCTGGCGGCGGCCCAGGGTGATGTGACGGGGCAGGAACCGCAATGGCATGACGAGGCCGCGCTGTGCGTCGTCATGGCCGCCGAGGGCTATCCCGGCGATTATGTGAAGGGGACGCGCATCGGCAACCTGGCGCAGGCTGGGCAGGTGGATGGCGTGGAGATTTTCCATGCCGGCACGAAGGAAGGGGCCGATGGCGCCATCCTGGCCAATGGCGGACGCGTCCTGGGCGTCACCGCCATTGCCCCGCGCGTGGCCGATGCCCGTGCCAAGGCCTATGAGGCGGTGGACCGCATCGATTGGAAAGAAGGTTTCTGTCGCCGCGACATTGCCTGGCGCGCCATGGCCCGGGGTCTTTGAAGGATCAGGAAACGACGCTTCTGTTACCTGTCGACCGACAGCATCCCCTTTCTGGCTTCTAAGAAGGAGATAGGGGATGTTCGGGTTTCATGTTCGAGTTTTCATTCGGAATTTTAGAAAAAAGCATCCTAACGTTTATCAAACAGGCCCATGGCATAGGCCGTGTGCAGCGCCAGCGGACCCATCCAGCCCACCAGGGGCCAGAAAAACCAGATCTGGTCGGGCGTTATGAAGAAATTCACCGGCACGATGACGACTGCGAAAACAAAAAATGCCAGAAAATGGTTCAACAACTGGCTGCGGCGGCGTTTCACGATCGGATGCTTGTCGGACAGGGGCATGGGGCAGGGACCTTTTCACGCTTGGGCTATGGCGCGCGCAGCATAGCGCGTGCTGCGGCGGACGCCAGATGGTTTCCAATGGCAAACGGTTGATCGGCCGGCGCCCGCCCGTCACAATAGTTCCAGTCCTCGTCAGCAGTGAAATCGGCACCATGGATCTCAACCGCACCTTCGCCCAGGCCGTCACCCACCAGAATGAAGGCCGCTGGACCGAAGCGGAGGCGCTCTACCGCCGGATCGACAAGGCGCGGCCCGGCATGGCTGCCGTTACCTGGAACCTGGGCGTGGTGCTGAAGGCGCAGGAGAAGTGGGAGCCGGCGCTGGTCAGCTTCGAACGCACGGCCAAGGCCGACCCCGCCTTTCGCGGTGTAAACTTCAATATCGGCCTGTGTCTGCAAAAGCTGGGGCGGATGCAGGAGGCGACGGCCGCCTTCGAAACGTCCGTGGCGGTGGAGCCGGAGGATGCCGTGGGCCGCTTCAACCTGGCCGCCGCTTATCGTGACCAGGACAGGCTGGAAGCCGCCCTGGACCAGGTCACCCAGGCGCTGGCCCTGAAGCCGGATTTTGTGGAGGCGCAGCTGCTGGAATCGAAGCTGCGTACCCGCATGCTGCCGCTCTGGCATGTGCCTATGGTCAATGATACGCCGCGCAACGATGCCTATGCGGCGGCGATCAGGGCCCAGGTGCGGCCGGGTGATCTGGTGCTCGAAATCGGCACGGGATCGGGCCTTCTGGCCATGATGGCGGCGCGCGCCGGGGCGCAAGTCGTCACCTGCGAGGCGGTGCCCTGGATCGCGGAGACGGCGCGCGCCGTGATCGCCGCCAACGGCCTGTCCGACCGCATCACCGTCGTCAATACCCTGTCCACCGCTCTGCAGGTAGGGGATGTCCTGCCGCGCCGGGCCGATATCCTGTTGTCGGAGATCGTAGCCAGCGACTTCCTGTCCGAACGGATCATCCCCGCGGTGGCCGATGCCCGTGCCCGTCTGCTGCTGCCCGATGCCCGCATCCTGCCGGCGCGCGGCGGCGTGCGCTGCGCCCTGGCGGGCGGTGCCATTCTGGAAAAACACCTGTTTACCGGAACGATCGCCGACCTTGATCTGTCGATCTTCAACCGCCTGTATCCGCGGGCTGTGCACTATGATGCGCGGCTGGTGCAACCGGTTTCCCTATCGGCGTCCGTTGACCCGTTCAGCTTCGATTTCACCGGCCCGCCGATCCCGCCCAGCGAACATGTACGTTTCACCCTGCCGGCCGATGCCGATGGCCGCTGCGTGGCCCTGGCCCAATGGGTGTGGCTGGATTTCGGCGACGGCATCACTTTTGAAAACAGCCCCTTTGTCGACAGCCCGGCCAGCGGCTGGCAACCCGGCTTCTATCTGCCCGACCGTCCCTTGCCGGTGACGCGCGGCCAGATCCTGGCTTTCGATGCGTTGCATGACGGGTTCAATGTCTGGCTGAGCTTCCGGCCCTGACGCGCGTCCGGATAGAAAAAGCCCCGGCGGATGGGTCCGCCGGGGCTTTTTCTGCGTCAAATCTCTGGCCCCGCTGCCGATCAAATGGCTTAGCGGGGCCCGGTATCAATCGCTGTCGCCTTCGGTGTAATCCTTGATGTCAGCCGGGTCCCAGACGGCACCACGGCGGCGGCGGCCACCGGCACCGGCCGGCGCGGCGGCGGCTGCCGGGGCAGCGGCGGCGGCCACGGGCTTTGGCTGGCGCTTGCTGCCCGGTACCGGGCCCCGGCGGCGCGGCGGTTCCACAACCTCGACCGGTTCCGTCACGACCGGCGTGCTGTACTGACGGTTGGCGGCGGCGGCGGCGGCGGCCTCCCCATCATATCCGGCATTGGGGGAAATGGCGCGCAGCAGCGAACCGACGGCATCCGCAATCTCATCCGGCGCAGATTTCCAGGCGCGCAGCAGGTCCAGCTCGCGGCGGGACAGGATGGGGGAGGAGCCTTCCGCCGTGGCGGCGAAGCTTTCCGGCGGCCGGCGCATATCAGGCACGTCAAGACCATCAAAGAAGAAGGTCAGCGGCACGTCCAGAATGTCGGCAAGCCGATAAAGTTTCCCAACGGAAACACGGTTCGACCCGCGCTCATACTTCTGGACCTGCTGGAAGGTAATGCCCAAGGCCTTGGCCAGGTCAGACTGGCTCATGCCCAGAAGACCACGACGAAGTCTTATACGGCCGGCCACATGGTTCTCGATTACGGTCTCAAGGGCAGCGACCGCTGCGTTTTTGCTCCGTCTCGGCATCGAACTCTATTGCCCCCTATTCCGCGTTCCTGTGGCAACGCCGGGGTGCACGCAAAGTTCCGTGCCCCGGACTGCCGCTGTTCTCATGATCCCTGCGTGGCGTAGCGTCGGCATTGCAACTGCACCCTGCCGACATATCAACCACAGAGCAGCTCCTGGCAAGTAAGCCGCTCAACACGCTGTCATGCTATGGTATGGTAATATCTGCGATTTTACCCCGACTGTCCATAACTTGTGTGTCTTTGAGCCGGATTAGCCGCAGGCATCAACCGCTACACACCAAGAAAATGACGAAACGAGGTTAATCCTAGCGGCTTAACCTCCCCTCGGTTGTCTTCCATTGCCGGGCTGACAACTTTACGACACAGCCCGATACCCCGGTAAGCGCCGCAAAGTGACCGGTGCGGCCCATGCGGGTATTGCACGATAATTATACTACCACATCCATGCCGGCTGTCGACAAAGCAAGAGCGCGAATCCAGACCGGTACCCATTCCTCGCAGTTTGGCACAATTTCCGAATTTTCACGATGAAATTCCGGAATCCCATCGCTTCGTCAAGCGGCATTTTCAATATTAGTGACCAGCAGCGTCGCGGCAAGGCCATAGACCTGTCTTTCTGCGCGAAGAACGATCAACCACTCGCGCAGGCTTTCCTGTACGAACCGTCCTTCGGCACGCTCCGCCTCCGCCTCGGTCTCCGCGATCAGGCGGTCGAGCAGGCGGGCATGGATGATGGCGGCCTCACGAATATGCTGGGCGATGGGCTGGGCCGGCATTCTGTAGGCGCTCCGGACGGCGGGTGGCGTGGTGATGCTGTGACCATCATCGCCTGCCGCTGTCCATTTGGCGCGCGAAAATAGGGATTAGTCCCTTCGTACTCAGCCGTTGGTGGCGGCACCCCGACCGAGATCCAACATCATGCGCAAGGACGGGTGACCCAGCCGCGCCCGGTACAGGTGGACATTCTCCAGAACCCGTTGAACATAATTGCGGGTTTCATAAATCGGCATGGTTTCGATCCAGTCGATGACGTCGACTCCATTGCCGCGCGGATCGCCATAATCGCGCACCCATCCCCCCACGCGGCCCGGCCCGGCATTGTAGGCGGCGATGGCCAGCACATAGGAACCATCGAACCGGTCCACCAGATCGGCCAGATAGGTGGAGCCCGTCTCCACATTGAAGCGCGGGTCCGCTGTCAGGCGGTTGGCGATGGTGCTGGTCTTGGAAGCCTGCTTGGCGGGGGGCTTTTTCTGCTTGGCGTCCTGCTGGCGGGCCTTGTCGTTCTTGGCCGCTGCGGCCGGCTTGGCGGTGGAGGCGGGCTTGTTCACGCCCAGGGCCGTGGCCGGCATCACCTGCATCAGGCCACGCGCGCCGGCGGAACTGACGGCCGTGGCCACAAAATTGCTCTCCTGGCGGATGATGCCATGGATCAGGGCCGCTTCCGGGCGGGACGGGGCCTTCATGTCCAGCAGGGGGAAACCCACCTGGCGCAGGACGAACCCGTCCTGCCACGCCGCGCGCGAGGTGGTGATGGCCAGATCCTTGCGCTTCAGCGTCAGGGCCAGATCACCGACCAGCTGATATTCCTCGCCCGTCTTTGCGTCGGCGGCCAGTTTGCGCATGAACAGGGTGGTGCGGTCGCTGTCCGCCCCTTCGATGCGGGTCAGCAGATGGATGACACGCACCATCTCCCGCTTGTTGAAGGCGCGGCGCTGTTCTTCCGTCGGGTCCGGTTCCACCGGCATGGCGCTGCCGGGTGGGCGGCCCAGATGGTCGGCGGCCAGCAGGCCATAGAAGGTGCCGCCATAGGTGGTGGCGGTATCGAACCAGGTGGCGGCCCGCTCCTTGTCGCCCAGTGCGTCCAGCGCCCGGCCCGCCCAATAGGCACCGCGCGACCGGCTGACCGGTGAACTGGTGCCCCGGAACAGCGCCTCGAAATGTTTCAGCGCCGCATCCGGGCGGTTCAGCTTGCGCAGCGCCAGCCAGCCGGCCAGGAATTCCGCCTGGGCAAAAGCCAGGCCATCCTTGGCCGCATGGGCGGACACGATGTCATAGGCCTGGGCATATTGTTCCTGTTCCATCAGTCGGCGGGCCAGGATGTGGCGCTCCACCCACCAGTCGGCGGCGTGGGCATGCTCTTCGGGCTGCGGCGTGGCCAAAGCCACAAGGGCGCCGTCATTCATCTCCTTGCGCCGGCGCCAGCGTGTGCGGTCATAGACCAGGCCGGGATCGTTCAGCAGGTGGGCCGGCACGCGGCGAAGCGCGCCATCGACACCCGGCGCCATGGCGGCCAGGGCGATGCGCGCCTCCGCCACGGCCTGAAGCCCCGGATCGACCAGCGGCATCACGCGGCGCGCTTCATCCACCTTTTCCGACCAGAGCAGCTGGTCCAGGCGGGCGGCATGGTCGGCGGGGCGCAACAGCCCGGCGAAACGCTGACGGAAATCGCGTTCCTCCTGCGCGCCGAAGCCGCCATTGACATAGCGCTCGCGCACCATCTCGATCGCCTTGTCCGACGCGCCCGTTTCCATCAGCGCATCGGAATAGCGCCCGACCCCGACCCAGCTCAGCGGCGGGTTCTTCTCAAACCATTCGCGCACCGCCGCATAGGGCATGTCGGGGGGCATCTTTGCCTCGGCATTGCGGCGCAAGGCAGCCTGGTTGGGCCAGTCGGGATGGCGCTTCATGAAGCCGGTGATGGCCTCCCAGCCGGCGTCTGTACCCGGCTGGGTCAACTGCATCCACAGCAGCAATTGCGAGGCCGTATCGTCCGGCGCGCGACGGATCAGCCGCTGCGCCTCGTCCATCTTGCCCAGATCGGCGGCGCGCAGGGCCTGTTTGTAGATGCCGACATCGCTGGTGGTGCCCGCTGCCTGTGCCAAACCGCTGCCGCCAAGCCCGATACCCAGACAGAGCAGCATCGCCGCCAGGGCACGGCCTGCCGCCTTGTTTCGGGGATTGCGGCTGTTTAAGGTTCGCGCCTTCATTCGTTCTGACCGGAGTGTCTTGCCATGTTCAAGGGTTCCATCGTCGCACTGATCACGCCGTTCCGTGAGGGGAAGGTGGATGCGGTCGCGTTCAAGGACTTTGTGGATTGGCAGATCAAACAGGGGACCCACGGCGTGGTTCCCGTGGGCACGACCGGCGAATCGCCGACGCTTAGCCATGAGGAACATCGTCTGGTCGTCTCCCTGACCGTTGAGGTGGCGAAGGGCCGGGTGCCCGTGATCGCCGGTACCGGGTCGAATTCGACGGAAGAGGCCATTGCGCTCACCCGCCACGCCAAGGAGGCCGGCGCCGACGCCGCCCTGGTCGTCACACCTTATTACAACAAGCCGTCGCAGGAAGGTCTTTATCAGCATTACAAGGCCATCCATGACGCCGTCGATCTGCCCATCATCATCTACAA
>JAIXTS010000460.1 GCA_027483805.1 Azospirillum sp.
CTGCACCCCCTTGGTGACATCACCGATGCCCCAGACAGCGAAGCTGATGATCAGGGCCACGAACAGGATCTTGACGACCCAGGAGCCGGCGGTGCTGCGGATGATCTGGAGCATGGGGACGCTTGAAGTTCCATCGAATGGGTGCGGCACCATCCGCCGGAATGCGGATCGTACCGCCGGGACACAGCCCGGAAAGCGCGGCATCATAGGGAAGCCGCAACCGTGGGGCAAGTCCGGGGGGCGGGCAGGGGCCATGTGTTGCCGATTGACCCATGACAGCGTTGACCTTTTGGACAGCGCCGCTCTGTCCGCATAATCTTTCCGTCACATAAGGCCGCCAGACCGGGATCAACCCGGCGGAGATGGCCGACAAGAAGAGTAGAGGATGAAATGACCGTTCGCCGTTACCTGATTGCCGGCAATTGGAAGATGCATTGCCGGCAAAGCGACGGGGCTGCGCTGGCTGCCGATCTGGCCGCCCGCGTCGGACCTGTTGCCGATCCGCGATTCGACCTGCTGCTATGTCCGCCCGCCACGATCGTTGCGACCATTTCGCAAGCCGTGTCGGGCAGTGCCGTATCTGTTGGCGGCCAGGATTGTCATGCCCAGGCCCAGGGGGCCCATACCGGCGATATCGCGGCAGACATGCTGGCCGATGTCGGTGCCGGCTGGGTTATCGTCGGTCATTCCGAACGCCGCACCAACCATGCGGAATCCAACGCCATGGTGAGGGGTAAGGCCGCCGCCGTCCTGCGCGCCGGGCTGGCGACCATTGTCTGTGTGGGTGAGACCGAGGCTGAGCGTGACGCCGGACAGGCTGAGCAGGTCGTCGCGGCACAGCTTAAAGGCTCGATTCCCGATGGCGCCGCCGCGACCAACACCGTCATCGCCTATGAACCTGTTTGGGCCATCGGCACGGGCCGCACGCCGACCCTGGCGGACATTGCAGCCATGCATGCCATGATCCGCGCCCGGCTGTCGGGGCTGGTCGCCGATCCCGACGCCGTGCGCATCCTCTATGGCGGATCGGTGAAGCCGTCCAATGCCGCTGAAATCCTCGGGCTGCCCGATGTTGATGGGGCCCTTGTGGGGGGCGCCAGCCTGAAGGCAGACGATTTCTGGGCCATTGCGCAAGCCTGCCCTTGATACTTCGCTATGGCATCCCGTCACGGGACCGGTTAAGAAGCGTGACGGATACATGACGCGGGCGCCGCCCGCTTCCCCCTTGAAACGGGAAGCGGGCGGCCTTGCGTTTGGGCGCTTGATGCGCCATTTGCTTTATCGACGGTCGCGGGTCCCGCGGCCCGGTTCCGTGACGGTATTCAGGGATTGTTGGGATGCAAGAGGTAGTCCTGGTCGTGCATCTGCTGATCACGCTGGCGCTGATCGGCGTGGTTCTGGTGCAGAAGTCGGAAGGTGGCGGCCTGGGCGTGGGTGGCGGCACCATGGGCGGTTTCATGACCGCCCGCGGCAGCGCCAACCTGCTGACCCGCACCACCGCCATCTTGGCGGCACTGTTCTTCTGCACGAGCCTGATCCTGGCCATCATGGCCGGCAATGGTTCCAGCGAGAAGAGCATCTTCGACAAGCTGCCGGCCCCCGGCAGCGAGGCTCCGGCGACGCCTGCCGAGCCGGCCAAGCCGGCGGTTCCCGTCGGCCAGTAAGGCCCGAAGGCGCTACGGCCCGTGGATATGGCAAGAGGCGGCAGACATGCCGCCTCTTTCCGTTAGGGCTTGAATATGGTGAAGTGGGCATCCGTGCCCCGATATGAAAATTCACGTGCTTGGGCCGGATGGGCCCAACCTGTTGGCATGCTTGGCGAAGGTTAGGGTTCCATGACGCGCTTCATCTTCATCACCGGTGGTGTGGTTTCGTCGCTGGGCAAGGGCCTGGCATCCGCAGCCCTGGGGGCGCTGCTGCAGACGCGCGGCTACAAGGTCCGCCTGCGCAAGCTGGACCCCTATCTGAATGTCGATCCCGGCACGATGAGCCCGTATCAGCATGGCGAGGTGTTCGTCACCGATGACGGTGCCGAAACCGACCTGGATCTGGGCCATTACGAGCGCTTCACTGGTGTTCACGCCACCAAATCGGACAACATCACCACGGGCCGCATCTATTCCAACGTTCTGGCCAAGGAACGCCGCGGCGATTATCTGGGCGCGACCGTGCAGGTCATTCCCCACATCACCGATGCCATCAAGGATTTCATCGCCGCCGATCTGGATGGCGAGGATTTTGTCCTCTGCGAGGTTGGAGGAACCGTCGGCGATATCGAGTCGTTGCCCTTCCTGGAGGCCATCCGGCAGTTCGGTAACGACCGAGGGTCGGAGAATGTGCTGTTCTGTCATGTGACCCTGGTCCCCTATATCCCGGCTGCCGGGGAACTGAAGACCAAGCCGACCCAGCATTCGGTGAAGGAACTGCTGTCTGTGGGCATCCAGCCGCAGATGCTGCTCTGCCGTGCCGACCGCGACATTCCGGAGAATGAGCGGCGCAAAATTGCGCAGTTCTGCAACATCAAGAAGGAGTGCGTGATCGCCGCTCTGGATGTCGACACCATCTACCAGGTGCCGATCTCCTATCACGAGCAGGGCTTCGACACTGAAGTGCTGAAATATTTCGGCATGGCCGTTGACAAGGCGCCCGACCTGTCGCGCTGGGAAGAGATTGTGCGCCGTGTGCGCAATCCGGAAGGCACCGTCACCATCGCCGTGGTCGGCAAGTACACCAGCCTGTTGGACGCCTACAAATCGCTGGGCGAGGCGCTGACCCATGGCGGCATCGCCAATAACGTCAAGGTCAAGCTGGACTGGATCGACGCCGAGATCTTTGAGACGGGCGAGGCCATCGAGCGC
>JAIXTS010000216.1 GCA_027483805.1 Azospirillum sp.
CGCCGCCCGGGTACCCAGGCGATTGTCGATTGCACGGCCGAAATCCGCCTGGACCGCTGGCGTCAGGTCATCATTGGTGAACCGCGTGTCGCGGCGCGGCTGGCCGCCATGCAGGCCAAGGGCGACAATAACCGGGCCCGCAAGCGCTACCGCGACCAGCGGGCGCTGGAACGCGTGGCCGAAGAAATCGCCCATTGGCGCCGCGATCTGGAGCCGGTGACCTCCCGCTGGCTGGGGGACGCGGTGTAAGGGGCGTCACCGCCCCAACACCTGCCTGCCCGTCACCGGATCATCGGTGATCAACCCATCCACGCCCCAACCGATCAGCCGCTTCATGTCGGCCGCATCATTGACGGTCCAGGGGATGACCTTCAGACCCAGGGCCTGGGCCTCCTTCACCACCTCCGGCGTCAGGTTCAGGTGATAGGGGGACCAGACGGTCCCGCCCGCCGCCTTGATGGCGGCCGGCAGGCTGCCGCCATGGCGGACCGGATCAAAGCCGGCTGTCCAGAGACTTTCGCCCGTCATGGAGACGTTGCTTTCCTCTGGGTCGATGATGGTCAGGTAGGCGGTGGCGATCTCCGGTGCAATCCGCCGAACGACTTGCAAGGTGCGCCAGTCAAAGCTCTGGATCGTCACGCGGTCTGCAAGACCGGCGTCGCGTACTTGCTTCACCAGCAGGTTGGCAAACGTTTCGGGATCGACACTATCGCCGGGATTGGTCGGATCAATCTTCGTTTCGATATTAAAACGAACCTTGCTGTCGCCGCGCTTCTTTACCAGATCGAACAGGGCAGCCAAGGTTGGCACGCCCGTACCGTCCATCGCCATCTGGCGAGCGAAGCGCTGGGCATAGGGTGTATCGGGCCGGATACGGCCGACATCCAGGGTCCGCACCTCCGCCAGGGTCAGGCTATGCCAGGTCGGCTGCGGCCCCTGCACCCACTGACCTTTGCGGCGGGTCAGATTGGCATCGATATGCCGGTCATGGGCGATGATCAGGACGCCATCTTTGGTGACGCCCGTATCCAGCTCCAGCGTATCGACGCCCAGGTCCAACGCCCGCTCAAAAGCCGGCAGCGTATTTTCGGGCCATAGCGCCCTTCCCCCGCGATGGGCCTGGAGATCAAGGGCAGCGGCGGGAAAAGCGGCCAGAATCAAGGGGATCAACAGGGCAAAAAGGCGCATAACGGCATCCATTCTTTCGGTCTGCTACGGACCATAGGGCGGATGCGTTACGGTTTCATGGCATCGTCAGAGGCATTCCATGCCGTTCACGCGCCATCAGACAGGCCTCGTCCCCCGCCACACAATCATGGCAAACGATGGGACGGTCATCATAGATGGTACAGGCCACATGCTCCCCCACCGTGCCAGACAGGGCCGCACAGCGCTCCCCGGTCCAGCGCATGCCCGATCCATCCGGCGCCACCATGGCCTCCGGGATGCGGGCAATGTCGGCATCCTCCTCCAGCGAGAATCGCGGCCAGTCGGCGGCATAGGCGCAGCAGGCCCCGCATTCCTGACAGGCAAAGGGGGGAGGATCGGGTTGTGGGTCCAAGGGTGCCGCCATGAAAGGGGGATGCCGGTTTGTGACCGACGCCGGCCCGCTTGGCAAGGGAACATGCTCTGCTATACAGGGCGCGAAGCCCCAAGGAACATGCCCATGCTGGAAATCTATGTCGATGCCGATGCCTGCCCCGTGAAGGAGGAGACGTTCCGCGTCGCCGAACGCTATGGCATGCCGGTGCATCTGGTGGCCAATGGCCCGTTGCGCGTGCCGCCGGGCGGGCTGGTGCGGATGGTCGTCGTCTCCGACGGGTTCGATGCCGCCGACAACTGGATCGCGGAACAGTGCGGGCCGGGCGACATTGTGGTGACCGCCGATATCCAGCTGGCCAAACGTTGCCTGGAACAGGGCGCCAAGGTGTTGGGCAATAATGGCAGGCCCTTCACCGCCGCCAATATCGGCTCCGCCCTGGCATCCCGCGCCCTGATGCAGGATCTGCGCGACATGGGCGTCGTCCAGGGCGGCAATGCCCCCATGACAAAGGCCGATAAGAGCAAGTTCCTCCAGGAACTGGACAAGATGGCCAATGAGGTCAAGCGGGGGCGGTAAGTCCCTCCATGTCGCATGCGCTTCGCTTATGCGACAGAGCCTTTCAAAGATACCGCGCCCGCAGGTGCGCCTTAAAGATGCCGGCATCCAGCGGCTTGCCCGTGGCGCGGATCATAATGTCACGGGCCGACAGATACCGGCCCCAGCGATGGACATTGTCGCCCAGCCACGCCACCAGATCGCCGAAATCCCCGCGCCCGATCTGGTCGGGCAGGTCCGGTATGGCGGCGGATGCCGCCTGGAAGAGCTGTGCGGCCATCATGGCGCCCAACGTGTAGGTGGGGAAATAGCCCCACGCCCCGCTGGGCCAATGGATATCCTGCAGGCATCCCTGTGCCAGATCGGGCGGCGTGATGCCCAGCAGCCCACGCATGCCCTGGTTCCAGGCGTCGGGCAGGTCCACCAGTTCCATCCGCCCCTCGATCAGTGCCTGTTCCAGACGCCAGCGCAGGATGACATGGGCGGGATATGTCACCTCATCCGCATCGACGCGGATGAAGGTGCGGTCCACGCGGCGGAAGCGGCGGCGCAGATTGTCCGCCGACCAGGCATCGCCCTCGCGGTCAAACGCCGCGGCCAGTTGCGGCGCCAACCATGCCAGAAAGCGCGGATGCCTCCCCACCTGCATGTCGAAGGTCAGGCTCTGGCTTTCATGCATGCCCAGGCCGCGCGCCTGACCCACCGGCTGTGAGGCCCAGGCGGCGGGTCGGCCCATCTCATACAGCGCGTGGCCGGCCTCATGCAGACCGGATTTCAGCGACTTGAAGAAATTGTCGGGGTCCAGGCGGGTGGTGATGCGCACATCCCCCGTGGCCCCGCCGCAGAAAGCGTGCAGCGACAGGTCCACGCGACCCTGGAACCCCAAAATACCAGCCAGTTTTTGTACCAGTGCCCGCTGCGCCTCCACCGCAAACGGGCCTTCAAATGGCTCCGCCCTCGGCTCCCCCGCCTGCATCGCCTCCACTTCCGCCAGAAAGCCGGGCAGAAAGGCGGCGTAATCGTCGAAGACAGGGCCGTAATCTGCAACCCGGCTGCCCGGCTCATAGAGTTCATGCAGCGCGTCATAGAGGCCGCAATCCAGGACGGCAGCATTGGCCGCCGCAATCTCCCGCTGGTGATTCAACACCTTTTGCAGGTGCGGCAGCAGCAGGACGTAATCATTCTGCGCCTTGGCCGTGCGCCAGATCACCTCACACCGGGCCGCATCTCGGGCATTGGCTTCCACGAGATCGGCAGGTACGGCGGTGGCCAGCAAATGTTCGCGCCGCATCTCTGCCAGATTGGCGCACTGCCAGTCATCCAGATCGGACGCGTCAGATTCGGCACGGTCGAGCCAGTCGGCCACAGCCGGGTCCAGCAGCGCGCCATGGATTGCCCCTTCCAGAGCTGCCACCTGATCGGCGCGGGCGGGAGAGGCCGCGGCCGGCATCATGGTCCGGCTGTCCCAGTTCAAGATGCCCAAGGCCCCCTGCAACCCGGCGCGGCGGGCAAAATGCTTTTCCAGGGCGGCATAGGCAGACAGGGTCATGGTTCTTCCCGGCGACGGAAACTGGCGGCGACGAACACGCCAACCAGGGTCAGGGCCAGCCCATACCAGGTCAGCGCATAGGAAAGATGGTCATTCTTCAAGGTCACGATGGTACGCCCGCCAAGGGGCAACCCGCCAGGATTGGCGCTGGCGTCGGCCTGCAACACCACGGGCGCCAAGCGGTCGGCCCCCGCGATGCGGGCCAGGGCCGGCATATCCAGCCAGAAGAAGGTCCGGCTGGTGCTGTCATTGTCGGGCTGCATGAAGACCCGGTCCTGCGGCACGCGGGCAATGGCGGCAATGGCCACGCTGCCCGCGACCTGCCCTTCGGACCGGGTTGCGGCATCACGCCTGTCCAGCGGCACCCAGCCCCGGTCGATCAGGACCGTGCCGGCCCCATCGTCACGGACCAGCGGGGTCAGCACATGCACACCCTGCTCCTGCCGTCCGTCCGGACGGGGATAGAGCCGGGGCCCGATATAGGATTCACGGTCATGCAGGAACCGCCCCGTCACCCGTACACGGACATAGTCCCAGTCGGCAGGTTTGTCGATGCTGGCGGGCAGGTCCACAGGCTCGGTGGCCAAACCCGCTTCAATTCGGCTGATCAGATCAGTTTTCCAGGCCAGGCGCTCCACCTGCCAGGTCCCCAGCCCCAGCAGGATGACCAGCGCCACCAGGGCGGCGATCGAGGGGATCAGACGGGGCCGGAACTGTCGGCGGGTGGTGGCAGGCATGGGTTCAGCCTTCCCCGCCCTCGTCGCCGCCGAACTGATCCCGGCGGTAGCGATACTGGGCGGCAATGGTCAGCGCCTTGGCCGGGCGCATCAGCCCCAGGGTGGCGCCGATAATGATCGGCCCCCAGATCAACAGCAGGACCCAGAGTGGCCAATCGACCTTCAAAGCGAAGATCAGGGCGGCGGGCACCAGCGTGAAGCCCAGGATAAAGATCAGAAAAACAGCCGGGCCGTCGCCACTGTCGGCGGCGGCCACGTCAAGGCCACACTCCGGACAGCGATCGACGACCCGCATGAAGCCCCTGAACAGGGCACCCTGGCCGCAGCGTGGGCAGCGGCACCGCAAACCCACGCTGAGCAGGGAGGATGGCGTCTCCGTCACGGGGACAACCCCGCCGCGGATCAGTGGGCGACCCAGGCCCCGCCGGCACCCCACCAGTAGATGGAGATGAACAGGAACAGCCAGACCACGTCCACGAAGTGCCAGTACCAGGCGGCGGCTTCAAAACCGAAATGGCTTTCGGCGGTGAAGTGGCCCTTCTTGGTGCGGAAATAACAGACGGCCAAGAAGATCGTGCCGATCACCACATGGAAGCCGTGGAAGCCGGTCGCCACGTAGAAGGCCGACGAATAGACGTTGGCGCCAAAGCCGAAAGCGGCGTGGCTGTATTCATAGACCTGGAAGCCGGAGAAAACGAGACCCAGCAGCACGGTGATGCCCAAGGCCCGTGCGGCTTCCTGCATCTTGCCTTCCACCATCGCATGATGCGCCCAGGTCACGGTCGTGCCGGACAGCAGCAGGATGACGGTCATCAGGAACGGCAGGTCGAACGGATTGAAGGGCACGGTACCCTTCGGCGGCCAGACGCCGCCATTGGCTTCCACGCGGGCATACTGGATCGCCTCGTCATAGAAGATGGAGGCGTCGAAGAAAGCCCAGAAGAAAGCCGCAAAGAACATCACTTCCGAAGCGATGAACAGCGACATGCCATAGCGCAGGCCGATCTTCACGACGGGGGAATGAGCCTTTTCGACGACCGATTCCTTCACGATGTCGCGCCACCAGCCGAACATGCAGCCCAGCACGGCGGTCAGGCCGGCGGCCAGCAGATACCAGCCATGGCCATGGAACTGCATCACCAGACCCGTGGCCAGAAGACCGGCCGCAAACGAGCTGAGCAGGGGCCAGGGGCTCGGATTGACCAGGTGGTAGGGCTGCGGAATGCCATCCCCGGTATTGCCCCCACCGATATGGGCGTTGACGTCAGCCATCTCTCTTTTCCCTCAAACCAAGGAACTTTGGATCATTACGTGACTAGCGGGGCCAGATCTAGGACCTGTTCCCTGGGGCAGCACCGGGGGTCGGTTTGTCCACCGAGCCTTGGCCATCCCCTTGGTAATCCTTCCCATCCGCGCCGTCCAGTAGCTCGGCTGCCGCACCCTTCCCCGGTGTGGCCAGCGCCGCGCTCTGATCATCGGCACGGAAGAAGGTGTAGGACAGCGTGATGGTCTTCACGTCGGCCATATTCGGGTCGTCGGCCATAGCCGGATCGACGTAGAAATTGACCGGCATGTCGATCGACTGTCCGGGTTCCAGCTTCTGCTCGGTAAAGCAGAAGCATTGAATCTTGTTGAAATACTGCCCCGCCTTTTCTGGCGTGACATTATAGGTCGCGGTGCCGATGACAGCGTGATTTTCCAGGTTTTTCGCACGGTAGGCGATGGTCATCGCCTCCCCCACCCGCACGTCGACCGCATGGGTATCAGGCCGGAATTCCCAATTAATGGAACTGTTCACGTCAGCGTTGAACCGGACTGAGACCACCCGTTCCAGCGCCTTGTCGGGCGCCTTCTCGGCCACCATCGTGGTGCCGCCAAAGCCGGTCACGCGACAAAACAGGTCGTATAGCGGAACCGATGCGAAGGACAAGCCGATCATGCCGGCCACCACCGTCCCCAACTTGATCGCCGTCCGTGTGTTGCGACGACCCAAATCCTGTGGGGTGCCTGGCTGATCGCTCATGGAAAAGTCCCTCCGCTCATCCGCACCATTGCCACCACATAAATGATGGCGATAAAGGCAAACAATGCCGCCAGGACAGCGAGGTTTTTGCCCCGCTGACGGCGATGCAGGTCCGTATCGCCGCCATGCTTGCGGGGCTGACCCTGGTTCTGCTGATCTGTCATCACATTTCCTCCCCGTTTCACGCCGCCAGATGTTCGCCGATCAGAATGGCGAACAGCAGGAACAGATACAGGATCGAAAAGGCGAACATACGTTTCGCCGGCTTATGGTCGTCGCTGCGCTGCACCTGCACCGCAAACGCCACAAAAGACACACCCAGGATGATCGAACCAGCCAGATAGGTCAGGCCGCCAATGCCCAGGAAATAGGGGCTGATCGCCAGCGGCAGCAGGATCAGCGTGTAGATCAGCATCTGCTTCTTCGTCTCCGCCTCGCCGGCGACAACGGGCAGCATCGGCACACCGGCATGCTGATAATCCAGCTTGCGGAAGATGGCCAGCGCCCAGAAATGCGGCGGGGTCCAGAAGAAGATCAGCGCGAACAAAACGATGGAGGCGATCGAGACATCACCCGTCACCGCGGCCCAGCCGATCATCGGGGGGAAAGCCCCGGCGGCACCACCAATGACGATATTCTGCGGCGTCCGCCGCTTCAGCCACATCGTGTAGATAAAAATATAAAAACCCGACGCCAGGGCCAGCAGGCCGGCGGCAACCCAGTTCAGGGCCAGGCCCATCAGGGTGACGGAGGCGATGGTCAGGATGATGCCAAAGGCCAGTGCCTCATCGGCCGGGACCAGCCCCTGCGGGATCGGCCGCCTGGCGGTCCGCTCCATCATCGCGTCGATATCGCGGTCATACCACATGTTGATGGCGCCGGCGGCACCCGAGGCCAGGGCGATGCACAGGACGGCAACCATGGTCAGCACCGGATGCAGATGGCCCGGCGCCACCACCATGCCAGCAAAACCGGAAAACACGACCAGCGACATGACGCGCGGTTTCAGCAGCGCCACATAGTCGCGCACCGTGCCGCTCGACACCTGACTGTCCATGATCTCGGGGGCGATCACGCTGTCGGTCATGATGATGGTCTCTTCACACGCAAAAAAGGAACTGAAGCTGGGGATATTTGGCAAAACCGCGCGACGGTCACCCGCCGCGCGGTTCTTCCGATAGATCAAGGCCGGTTTCAGACCCTGGCCCGTCCTGCTTACTTGATCTTCGGCAGGGTCTCGAACTGGTGGAACGGCGGCGGGGAGGACAAGGTCCATTCCAGCGTCGTGCCACCGGTCTGCCAGTAATCACCCTCGGCCTTGCGGCCGAACAGCTGGGTGTAGATGGCCATCACGCAGAAGAAAATGGTCGAGCCGAAGGCGATATAGGCGCCGTAGGAGGAGACCATGTTCCAGAAGTGCAGCGCGTCCGGATAGTCGGGCATGCGGCGAGCCATGCCGGCCAGACCCAGGAAATGCTGCGGGAAGAAAATCAGGTTCACGCCGATGAAGGTCGTCCAGAAGTGCAGATGACCCGCCCATTCCGGATGCATGCGGCCCGACATCTTGCCGACCCAGTAATAATAGCCGGCGAAGATGGCAAACACGGCACCCAGCGACAGCACATAGTGGAAGTGTGCCACCACATAATAGGTGTCGTGCATGGCGATATCCATGCCGGCATTGGCCAGGACCACACCGGTCACGCCGCCGATGGTGAACAGGAAGATAAAGCCGATTGCCCAGACCATCGGCACCTTGAACTCAATGGAGCCGCCCCACATGGTGGCGATCCAGGAGAAGATCTTCACGCCCGTCGGCACAGCGATGATCATGGTGGCGGCGGTGAAGTAGGCGCGGGTGTCAACCGACAGGCCGACCGTGAACATGTGGTGGGCCCACACGATAAAACCGACGACACCGATAGCGACCATGGCATAGGCCATGCCCAGATAACCGAACACCGGCTTCTTGGAGAAGGTCGAGATGATGTGCGAGATGATGCCGAAGGCCGGCAGGATCATGATGTACACTTCGGGGTGACCGAAGAACCAGAACAGATGCTGGAACAGAATCGGGTCACCACCGCCGGCCGGATTGAAGAAATCCGTGCCGAAATTGCGGTCGGTCAGCAGCATGGTGATGGCGCCGCCCAGAACGGGCACGGCCAGCAGCAGCAGGAAGGCGGTCACCAGCATCGACCACACGAACAGCGGCATCTTGTGCAGCGTCATGCCGGGGGCGCGCATGTTGAAGATGGTGGTGATAAAATTCACCGCACCCAGGATCGACGAGGCGCCAGCCAGATGCAGCGCAAAGATCGCCATGTCGACCGACGGTCCGGAATGACCATATTCGGAGCCGGACAAAGGCGGATAAATGGTCCAGCCCGTACCAGCACCAGGACCGACAAAAGCCGAACCCAGCAGCAGGAGGAAGGCCGGAACGATCAGCCAGAAGCTGATATTGTTCAGGCGCGGGAACGCCATGTCGGGCGCACCGACCATCAGCGGCACGAACCAGTTGCCAAAACCGCCGATCAGGGCGGGCATGACCACAAAGAACACCATGATCAGGCCGTGGGCGGTGATGAACACGTTCCACTGCTGACCGCTGTCGGCGCCGAACGCCATCATGTACTGGATGCCCGGATCCTGCAGCTCAAGGCGCATGATCACGGAGAACAGGCCGCCAATAAGGCCCGCCAGCACCGAGAAATACAGGTAAAGCGTGCCAATGTCCTTGTGGTTCGTCGAGAACAACCAACGTTTCACAAAGCCCGGCTTGTGATCGTGGTGATCGTGGGCGTGCGCCCCGGTGACAGCACCCATGGTATTACCCTCTCTTCCGAACCGTTACTGCGCGGTCGCTTCAGCGACCTGACGCGGCGCGGAGCCATTGCTGTTGAGAGCCTGCTTCTGCTGGCCCAGCCATTCCTGGAAGCGCTCCTTGGACACGGCCTCGACGGCGATCGGCATATAGCCATGGCCGGTGCCGCAGATTTCGGAGCACTGTCCGTAATAGACACCCTCACGGGTGACGTTGAACCAGGTCTCGTTCAAACGACCCGGCATCGCGTCCTTCTTCACACCCAGAGCGGGGATGGCGAAGGCGTGGATGACGTCGGCACCCGTGACAAGGACACGCACATCAACGCCGACCGGCACAATGATGCGGTTGTCAACTTCCAGCAGGCGAAGCTGGCCCGGCTGAATTTCATTCTCAGGGATCATCCGCGACTCGAAGGCCAAGCCTTCATGGTCAGGATACTCAAAGCTCCAGTACCACTGGTGGCCCGTGATCTTGACCGTCAGCTCCGGATTCGGCGCCTTGTCCATGTAGTACAGGACGCGGAAGGACGGGATCGCGATCAGCAGCAGGATGATCACGGGAATGCCTGTCCAGGCCACTTCCAGCCAAGTGTGATGCGTCGTGGTCGACGGCACCGGGTTCGCCTTCTTGTTGAAGCGGACCATCACATAGAGAAGCAGCAGCGTGACGAACACGGCAATCGCGATGATCGTCCACAGCAGGATGTTGTGGAAATCATGCAGCCGTTCCATCACGGGCGAGGCCGCCTCCTGAAAGCCCAATTGCTTCGGCTGCGGCGCACCGACGGCTTTCGCCGCCTCCTGCGCCAAGGCCGAGCCCCCGACCATCGCGCTGAAAAACAGGGCCGTCACAGCGGCGCCGATCTTGCTAACAGACATCCCTTACCACTCTCGTCGTTGCCGGAGGTTGTCCCCCCGCTTGAGCCAGCCGGACCGCCCGCCCATCCTCTCGCCACCCGCCAACAGCGGTGGCCGAGGAAGTCGCGGCGTGACGCAGACCCGGAACGGATCAAACCGTTTCGGCGGGACACTACACGCGCATGGGGCTCACGAACAACATATGCGCCGCCAGGATGGGGCGCACATATCGTCGCAGACCATACAGGCAAGCACCCACAAACGGCAAGATCGTCCGATATCCGCCCCCTGCAAGGCCGATGGTCATTGCGTCGCAGGGGACGCCCGGATTGATCTGGCGCATGGCACGTCGCGAGCTCCTCCAAGGGGGTCTTGCCCCGGGCCTCCGGGATCGCCATTGTGACGGGTGATGAAATCCGCTTGCCCAGAAAGCCTTGCGCCATGTCGCTGCTGACCCAGACCGATGAGATATTCTTCAACCAGGCCGGCCTTGATCTGGGCCGGACCGGCACCTTGGTGGGGGGCGCCCTGCGTGGGGCCGATGATGGCGAACTGTTCCTGGAATATGCGCAGAGTGAAAGTTTCGCCTGGGACGACGGCAAACTGAAAAGCGCTTCCTTCGATACCAGCCAGGGATTCGGTCTGCGCGCGGTTGCCGGCGAGGCCACCGGCTACGCCCATGCCTCCGTCCTGACGGAAGACGCCATCCGCCGCGCCGGCGACACCGTCCGCGCCGTACATGCCGGGCATAGCGGGCTGATGGCCGATGCCCCCATCGGCACGAACCGGTTGCTCTATGCCAGCGACAATCCACTGGTCCTGGTGCCCTTTGAAGCAAAGGTGAAGCTGCTGGAGCAGATCGACGCCTATGCGCGGTCAAAGGACAGCCGTGTGCGCCAGGTGTCCGCCTCCCTGTCGGGGGAATGGCAGGCTGTGCAGGTCATCCGCGCCGATGGCAGCCGGGTCGCCGATGTCCGGCCGCTGGTCCGGCTGAACGTGTCCGTGGTGGTGGCCGTGGGTGACCGCATGGAATCGGGGTCCTACGGTGCCGGCGGACGGCGCACCTATCAGCAGTTCCTGGAGCCGGAAGTGTGGCAGGGCTTTGTGGATGAGGCGCTGCGCGGGGCCTTGATCAATCTGGGTTCCGTTGAGGCACCCGCGGGTGAAATGCCCGTGGTCCTGGGACCGGGCTGGTGCGGCATCCTGCTGCACGAGGCCATCGGCCATGGGCTGGAGGGCGATTTCAACCGCAAGCAGACATCTGCCTTCTCCGGCCTGTTGGGCCAGCGGGTGGCGGCACCCGGCGTAACCGTGGTCGATGACGGATCCATTGAGGGCCGGCGCGGCTCCATCAGCGTGGATGACGAGGGTACGCCCAGCCAATGCACCGTGCTGATCGAGGATGGCATCCTGAAAGGCTATATGCAGGATCGACTTAACGCCCGGCTGATGGGGGTCGCCCCCACCGGCAACGGCCGGCGCCAGTCTTACGCCCATATGCCCATGCCCCGCATGACCAACACCGTCATGCGCGCCGGTGACAAGGCCCCGGCGGAAATCATCGCGTCGGTGAAGCGCGGTATCTTTGCCGCCAATTTTTCCGGCGGTCAGGTCGATATCGTGTCGGGAAAGTTCGTCTTCTCGGCCAGCGAAGCCTACCTGATCGAGGATGGGAAGCTGGGCCCCGCCGTGAAGGGTGCGACCCTGATCGGCAACGGTCCCGACTCGCTGACCAAGGTCACCATGATCGGGAATGACAGCTGCATGGACCCTGGGATCGGCGTCTGCGGCAAGGCCGGCCAGGGTGTGCCCGTCGGTGTCGGCCAGCCCACC
>JAIXTS010000220.1 GCA_027483805.1 Azospirillum sp.
ATATCGGCTGGGACTGTCGGCGACATCGAAAGAGGCAGCACTGAGCCTGCTGGAGCACTTCCTCGCCATCCCCAAGGATGCTCCAGCACCAATCGGCATCCATATCGGGCAGGCGCGGAAAACCACAGGAATACCGAATTCATCAATAAAGGCGCAGACGGTGTCCGGGGATGGGCGGGAGGCGATCCTGGAGGCCTGGGTCCGGGGAAGTGCCGTGGATTGGCTGTCTTTGCGCCAGGAGTGCAGCCCCAGACGCGTTCCGCTGCCGACATATCCGTTTGAGATGAGGTCCTACTGGATATCCGCTCCTGCTGCGGTTCCCGTACCCAGGCCTTCCGGCACTCAAGATGCTCAGCGCGTAGCCGCTCAGAAACAGAGCCTGCTGCTGGACTTGCTGATTGAAGAACAGATCGACCTTCCCGCCGTCAAGGCCGAGGCGGAGGCGAGCCTTTTGACGAAGGTATTCGATTATGACTAAGATTGACGAGGTCTTCGCACAGGTGACCAGCGGCCTTCTGTCGAGAGCGGAAGCGCTTTCGATCCTGAGCGGAATGCTGCCGGTCGGCGGGCCGGAAGGGGCTGAAGCCTCATCTGCTGCGGCATCGTGCTGTGAGAGAACATGGACGTTCACCGGTAACGAGTTCTTCCTTGCCGATCATGTGGTGACAGGTTCCGCCATTGTTCCTGCCGTTATTCAGGTCGAACTGTTCCGTGAGCTTCTTGCGCGTCAGTTCTCCGTACATAACCGCGATGCAGCCGCACTGACCCTTCGTAACGTTGTTTTCTTGAAACCGATCGTCTTCAGCGGTCCTATGTTGCGGCTTCGTGTCTCGGCCGAATACCAGGATAACGGTCTGGTCCATCTTCGCCTCCATGTTCAGCAGGAAGGCGCTGCCGACGGAGAGGCTTATGCCCAGGCGCAAGGCATGCTCACCGGCGTGGATCGTCACGACTCTGCCCGACATGACCTTGTTGACTTGAGGGGCGGCGCTCGTCGGACCGTCCCGACATCCAGGCTTTATGATGCGCTTGCAAGAGCCGGTCTGGAACTGGGGTTTCGAATGCGGGGGCTGAATCTGGTGACGGCGGGGGAATTGCCGGACGGACGCCCCTATGTGCTTGCGGAACTTCGGCAGCCGGAAGGGGAAACAGACGGTGAAGGCGCTGCGTTCATGCTTCACCCTGCCTTGCTGGACGGTGCTCTGCATGCCACAGCCCTGCTGATGCCTTCGGACGGCTCCCTCAAGACGCGATTGCCTTTCGCGGTCGATGAAATCCATGTCTGGGGTGAACTGTCCGCAGCGCCTGTCGCATTCGTGCGACCGGCGGCAAACGACACGACGTCAGGTGGAACGCATAAATTCGATATCGATCTGTGCGACGGGGACGGGACGGTTCGGGTAAGCTTGAACGCCTTCAGCAGCTTGGTGGCGAAGATTCCCACTGGCCTGTCCGGACTTGATGCAGCTTTGCCCATCGTTCCGCCAAGTCTGCGCCCGCAGATCAAGGCGATATTACGTGAGCTTATTGCGGAAACGCTTAAGATCGACAGGAAAATGCTGGCAGGCGACCGTGCTTTTTCCGATTATGGCGTCGATTCCATCATTGCTATCAAACTGACCCGTGACATCGGTCGCCTTTTCGGCGTGAATTTTCCGTCCACGGTCCTCTTCGACTACAATTGCATCGAAGCCCTGGCTGCACATATCGCGGAGACGCACAAGGATGCTGCGGCCAAGGCGCTGGCACCAGTTCGGCCGATAGCCTCTGCACCGACACCTTTCATGACCGGGATGAACCGGGTCGAGCCTGTGCCGGATCAGGTACCTTTGGCCAGTGGTGGCCTTCGATCAAAGCGGGTCGTGATCACCGGGGCCGGTGGGATTGATGACATCAGGATTGTTGAAGAGGCCGTCAGGCGTCTGTCCGCTAAGGAAATTCGCATCGCGGTGCGGGCATTTGCCCTGAATTTCATGGATCTCCTGTGTATCCAAGGGCTCTATCCGACGATGCCGCCCTATCCCTTCACACCGGGAGCGGAAGTCAGCGGCGTTGTTGTGGATGTTGGATCTGGTGTGGCGTCGCTCGTGGTTGGCGATGAGGTGGTTGCCGTGCTCGGTGACGAACTAGGCGGGCATGCCACCCTCGTCACGGTTTCGGAGGATTTCGTTTGGCGTAAGCCGCCCCGATTGAGTTTCGAGCAAGCCTGCGCGTTACCAGTGACAGCAATCACTATGCTGGAGGTCTGTGACAGAATCGGACTTGCTGCCGGAGAGAAGATTCTCATTCAAACGGCGACGAGCGGTCTGGGTCTGACGGCTATCCAATTGGCCAAGCATTTCGGTGCGCAGATATTCGCTACTGCGGGATCTGATGAGAAAGTTGCCCATCTTGCTTCTCTGGGCATCGAGAATCCGATCAATTACCGCACTACCGATTTTCAACGGGAAATCGCCCGGCTGACCGATGGGCAAGGTGTTGATGTCGTCATCAATACCTTGCCCGGGGGTGGCATGGCCAAGGGGCTGGCCGTCCTAGCACCCGGCGGGCGCTATGTCGAATTGGCTATGACAGCGTTAAAATCCGCAAAATCCGTGGATATTTCGCTTCTCAACGACAACCATACCATCCACAGCGTCGATATTCGCAGGCTGGGGCGCAAGCATCCTGCCAGGATCGTGGCGTTGTGGCGGGAAGCAGCGGCGTTGGTTGAGCGCGGTGTCCTCAACCCCGAAGTGACGGCATGTTTTCCCTTTGCGAAGCTGACGGAGGCCTACCGGCATCTGGAAAGCCGGAAGAGCATTGGCAAAGTGGTTGTTTGTGTCGATGAGGGACAGGCGGCGCCGGTCCCGGCCCCGCATTCAATCGCCACCACTGCAAGGGTATTCAGTCCGGGGCCGGAACCCATAGCCATCATCGGCATGGGTGGGCGCTATCCCGGTGCTGAGGGGCTCGACGATTTTTGGCATCATCTGGTCCGTGGCGACGAACTGGTCAGGCCGGTTTTGCGCTGGAATCTGGATGCTGCTCTTGCTGATGCCGGAGTGGATGCCGCCCTGGCGTGCCGGCGTGCCGGCCAGCTTACTGAGATCGACCGTTTCGACCCGTCCTTCTTCAACGTCTCGAAACTTGAAGCAACCTACATGGATCCCCAGCAGCGTCTGTTCCTGGAACAGGCCTGGCACGCGCTGGAAGATGCCGGTTATGCCGGGCAAGCGACCGGTGGCATGGCTGCCGGAGTGTATGTGGGCTGTGCGCAGGGAGACTATGGCGCTGCTGCGCGGCGGGACGCGCCGCCGCAGGCCTTCTGGGGCAATGCGGGGTCGGTCATTCCGGCCCGCATCGCCTACCACCTCAACCTGCAGGGGCCGGCGGTCGCCATTGATACGGCTTGCTCATCCTCGC
>JAIXTS010000516.1 GCA_027483805.1 Azospirillum sp.
CTCGTTCACTTCACCGTCGCGCATGACTTATCCCCGTTTTCCCCAGTGCCCCGGCTGTGGATAACTGACCACAGAACACAACATCTTGTTGGCTAGGGAGCGGATCGTACCAAATCCCGCCCCCACCACAAGGCAGAAATTTCCGCCCTGTCCATCATGAATAGGCTTGACGTCAGCCATTCCAAGGCAGCGGGAAGGTGGGGCCGGGGTATGCATTCCACGCAGCTTGACGAGGGCTCCGGGGCGGACTAGCCGCCATTTTCCTTTGGATTCAGTCCTGCAATGCCAGGAACTGCCGAACGGACAGTACCTGCGCGCCGCCATGATGGGATTCGATGAAGTCCCGACGGTCGCCGGTCAGCATCGCGTCGGCGTCACTGGCACAGGCCGTCAGGACATAAATCACATCCTTGGGGTCGCTGATCGGGATCGGGCCAGCGAGGAAGACGATATCTACATATTGTGCGTCATAGATTGAGAACGCGGGTGTAGTATCAGCGACGACTGCCGCCGCGCCGCCCATCCGGCGCCCCCGAGCCTGCGGATGCAGGCGCCGGCGATTGAGGCGCCGGCGATTGAGATACCGTGTTGACTGTCAAACGTCACAGTCCCCCGCCTTGCCCGCCGCCCCCGGTCCGGGCTATTCATAGGCCGTTCCGGTGCCGGGACGACAGCCACAGCGCGGGGTCCGGATGTTCATCGAATGCTCCAACCTGGTCGCCGGCAACCAGCCCGCGCTGAATTACGGCATGGCGGTGGCCGATGTGGATGGCGACGGACAGGATGAAATCATCGTCGCCGGCTATGGCGGGCCTAACCGCGTGCTGAAATGGGGTGGGCAGGGGCTGGTGGACATCGCCCCGCCGCTCCTGGCGGATACGGGCCGCCGCGCCATCGGTCTGGCCTGCGGCGATATCGACGGGGATGGCCGCGAAGAGATCTATATCCTGAACAGCGATGGATTTTCCGGACCCAAGCAGGTGTCCGACCGGCTGCTGGCCTGTTTCGGGGACCGCTGGATCGACCTGTTCGCCCTGCCGGAGAATTTCGCCGTCGCCAACCGTTTCGCCGGGCGGTCCATTGCCGTCATCGACCGAGCCGGCACCGGGCGTTACGGCTTTATCGTCGCCAATTATGGCGGGCCGATGCGGCTGTTCGAGATGGGGGCGCGGGGCCGCATCGTCGACATGGCGGATGAGGTGGGCCTGGACGCCATCACCGGCGGGCGATCCCTGCTGGTGGCCCCGCTGCTTGGCGAACGGCCCGACATCTTTTCCGGCAATGAGATCGGGCCCAACCTGTTCTTCCGCAACCAGGGCGACGGCACCTTCGTGGAGATGGCGGACGCGCTGGGCCTGTCCGACGCCACGCAGGCCGCACGCGGCGTGGCCTTGATCCAGGGTGACGGCCGGTTTGATATCGTCCAGGCCAACTGGGAAGGGCCGCACCGGCTGTTCCAGCAGCAGGCGGGCGGCGGTTTTGCCGACATGGCCCCACCGGACCTGGCCCGTCCCAGCCGTGCCCGCACCGTCATCGCCGCCGATTTCGACAATGACGGGTATGAAGAGATCTTCATCAACAATCTGGGGGAACCGAACCGTCTGTTCGGCTGGCGCGACGACCGCTGGGCAGCGATCGATATCGGCGATGCGGCGCTGCCCGGCGGGTTCGGCACCGGGGCCGCCGTGGCCGATCTGGATGGGGACGGGCAGTTGGAACTGCTGATCGCCCATGGCGAACAGGCACCGCAGCCGCTATCCCTGTTCATTGGGGAACCGCGCGGCCACCATTGGCTGCGCATCCGGCCGCTGACGGCAGCCGGCGCGCCGGCGCGCGGGGCCGTGGTGCGCCTATGGGCCGGTGACCGGATGCAGATGCGCGCCATCTGCGGCGGATCGGGTTATCTCTGCCAGATGGAACCGGTGGCCCATTTTGGGCTGGGCCGGACCGACAGCGTGGAAAGGGTGGAGGTGCGCTGGCCCGATGGTGCGGTTCAGCGCATCGACAGGCCGGGCACCTGCCAGACCCTGATCATTCCTCATCCGGTACGGTGATCACTGCCTGATACGGGCCAATGGCCACACCATAGATGCGGGCCCAGAGCAGCGCCGTCATGGCCGTCACCAGCGGATGGGTGATGGACAGCACAATATTGGCCAGAATCAGAAGAAGCAGGCTGTTGCTTTGCAGCCCTGTCAACCACAGGAAGACGGCCGGCACCTGCAACAGGTTCACCAGGATCAGGGCCAACAGGGGCGGCAACCCGCCCAGATGCCCAGTGGCCTTCCAGCTGGCGCCCATCACAAACTTGCCATCCTGGACCACGGAGCCGATGGCAGGCCCCAGCCGGGCCACCGGCCACAGCGTCATCAGGATGATCACGATATAGGTCGTCAGGAAAAACCAGTCCGGCATGGCCGACGCCATGGCCGCGGCATCAGCGGGCCCTTGGCTTGGGTTGGTGGCCAGCCGATGGCCCGTGACACTGGCCAGCAAGGTCATCACCACGGTGGCGGGAAGAATGGAGGCAACAGCGGACAACATCATCATTGAGAGTAAGATGCCGCCAACCCGCCAGTTTCGCCCCTCAAACGGCATGTCCCAGAATTGCGGCCCATCTTCCCCCAGGAGCAGGAAGCGGGACCAGCGCACCGTCCATACGCCCAGGCTCCAGATCATGCAGATCACCGACAGGAGCAGCAGCAAGCTGCCGCCGCTGCCATCGCCCTGCGACCGGGTCATCTGCGCGATGCCCAGGGCAGCCAGGACCAATGCCGGCGCGCCGGCAAAGCGCAGCACGCGGCCGGGATCGGACAGCAGCAGGAGATAGATCGCCAGTGATTCGCGCCAGGCGTCTCTGAAATTCATCGGGACCCGGTTTCCGCAATGCGTGGAAATATTGGGGCAACGGTCTATCACATGGGGTGTTTCAGCGCGACCGCAATGGTGTGCCAGTGCGTCACAGATGCAGCACTTCGACAAGTATCTGTGATTGCTGTAGAAACGGAAGGGAGTAATCCGCCGGAGCCTGTGATGCCCTTCGCACCCGCACCCGCCGCCAGCCTGTCGGTCCGCCAGGAGCGTTTCCCCATTCGGGGCACGTTCCGCATTTCACGCGGCGCCAAGACAGAGGCTTTGGTGCTGGTCGCCGAACTGCGGGACGTCGACGGAAGGGTAGGCCGGGGCGAATGTGTGCCCTATGCCCGCTATGGTGAAAGCGTGGAGGGGGTGGAGGCTGCCCTGCGGGCGGTATCCGATGCCTTCTCCCGCGGCCTCAGCCGCCGGGCCCTGTCCCACGTGCTGCCGGCGGGGGCTGCCCGCAACGCGCTGGATTGCGCCCTGTGGGACCTGGAGGCGCGGCGCACGGGCCGCCCCGCCTGGGAATTGGCGGGGCTGGCCCGGCCGGAACCGGTGGTGACGACCTTCACCCTGTCGATCGACACACCCGAAGCCATGGCGGAGGCCGCCCGTGCCATTGCCCGCCCGCTGCTGAAGCTGAAACTGGCCGGGGACGGGGCCGACCTGGACCGCGTCGCCGCTGTCCGCGACGCCGCCCCTTCCAGCCGGCTGATCGTGGATGCCAATGAGGGCTGGAAGCCTGACGATCTGGCCACCCTGCCCGCCGCCTTCGCGAAACTGGGGGTGGAAATGATCGAACAGCCCCTGCCCGCCGGTGCCGATGGCGCGCTGATCGGGTTCGACAGCCCCGTCCGGCTGGGCGCTGATGAAAGCGCCCATGGCCTGGACGGGCTGGAGGAACTGGCCCGACGCTATCAGGTGGTGAATATCAAGCTGGACAAGACTGGCGGCCTGACCGAAGCGCTGGCCGTCAAGGCGCGGGCACAGGCGCTGGGCCTGGATGTCATGGTGGGCTGCATGGTTGCCACGTCACTCTCCATGGCGCCCGCCCTGCTGCTGGCCCAGGGGGCCGATTATGTCGACCTGGACGGGCCGCTGCTGCTGGCCCGCGACCGGGAACCGGGACTGGTCTATGAAGGGGCGCTGCTGCGGCCGACGCCGGGCGTGTGGGGCTGACGGTCAGGCGCTTGCCACCGGCGCCCACAGCACATCATCGATCCTGTCGGCGCCAGCAATGATCATGGCCAGCCGGTCAAAGCCCAGGGCGATGCCGGCGCTGTCCGGCATCAGGGTCAGGGCTGCCAGGAATTCCTCGTCAATCGGGTACCGTTCGCCATAGAGCCGTTGCTTCTCCGCCATGTCCGCCTCGAACCGTCGGCGCTGCAGCACCGGATCGGTCAATTCGCCAAAGGCATTGGCCAGTTCCACGCCGCAGCCATACAGCTCGAACCGCTCGGCCACGCGCGGATCATCGGGCTTGGGCCGGGCCAGGGCGGCCATGGAGACGGGATAGTCCGACAGGAAGGTGGGCACATCCATGCCCAGATGCGGTTCGATCCGGTCCAGGCTGACCCGGAAAAACAGATCCTCCCAGGTGTCGGTCTCCGCCACCCGGATGCCCAGCCGCCGCACGGCCTCGGCCAGCAGGTCGCGGTCGGGGCGCAGCGGATCGGGTGCCGTGGCCAGAAGGTCGATGCCGGCATAATGCAGGAAGGCATCCTGCACCGTCAGCACCCGCCAGTCGGCAAACGGATCACAGTCGATCCCCCGGAAGCGCAGCTTGTCCTTGCCCGCCGCGACACAGGCGGCCCGCACCAGGGCGATGCAATCCTCCATCAGATCACGATAGCCCGCCCCCGCCCGATACCATTCCAGCATGGCGAATTCCGGATGGTGCGTGCCCGACCGTTCCCCGTTGCGATAGACATGGGACAGCTGAAACAGCCTGGATACCCCGGCGGCCAGCAGCTTCTTCATGGTGAATTCAGGGCTGGTGTGCAGGTAAAGGCGGCGGCGATCATCCGGGTGCGGGCCCACCAGATCGGTGGCAAAGGCCATCAGATGCACCTCCAGCCCCGGCGACACCTGCAGGGCCGGCGTCTCCACCTCGTCGAACCCCTGATCCTCGAACCAGCGGCGCAGGGTCCGCATCACCGTCTGGCGTACGGCCAGGTGCGGGCGCTTCTTCTGGAAATGGTCGGGATGCCACCAGTTGGACGGGACAGGACTGCGCATGATCACTCGACAGAAGGCGGGAAAGACGGGCACTCTCGCCTTCCCGCCCGCGACTTGCAATCCCCGATGACCGATCAAGACACCATCCCCAATCTGCGCATCGTCTGGGACGTGGGGCGTCTGTCGGAATGGGCGTCGCTGCTGGCTGAATGCGGGCAGAGCAGCCTGACCCAGGGGTTCGGCTATAACCAGGCCATGCTGACGGTGGAGGGGTGGCGCCCGCGCCTGGGCATCATCGAACTGTCGGACAAGCCCATCGGTCTGGTGGTGATGAGCGAGCGGCGGCTGTTCAGGCTGGTCCGTGTCGCGCGGCTGCATCGCGGGCCCCTGCTGCGGCCCGAAGCGCGCAAGCCCAGCGTCTTTGCCATGGTGATGAAGCTGATCCGCCAGGAATATCCAAGCGGCCCCTTCAACTGGACCGCCGTCGTGCCCGAATGGCCGGCGGGGGAGGAAGGTGCTGCCATGATGCGCTGGGCCGGGTTCCGCCGCGACAAGGCGCCGGGTTACCGCACCATCTGGCTGGACCTGCGGCGGGAGGAGGCGGCATTGCGGGCCGGGCTGGCGCAGAAATGGCGCAATGCCCTGAATCAGGCGGAACGCACCGGCCTTCGCATAGAGATCGACCACGACGGAAAGGCGCAGCTGACCTGGCTTCTGGAACAGTATCAGCGGGACAAGGCGGAAAAGCGTTATCGCGGACCCTCGGCCAAGCTGGTGATCCGCATGCGCACCGGCATGTACAAGGAGGGGGACATCCTGCTGATGCGGGCCGTCAAGGATGGGGTGCCTGTGGCCGGCATCCTGGTCCTGGGCCATGGCAAGGCGGCCACCTATCAGATCGGCTGGTCCGATGCCGCCGGGCGGGCGGCGCGGGCCCACAACCTGCTGCTCTGGCGCGCCATGCTGGAACTGAAACAGCAGAGCCGCGAGTGGTTCGACCTGGGCGGCATCCTGCCCGACACCGCCCAAGGCGTGACAGCCTTCAAGCGGGGCATGGGCGGGGAAGAGGTGGAACTGTTGGGCGCGTTCCGCTAGCGTGTGATTGGTTTAAATGGAATTATCTAAACCACGAATCACACGGTAAAACAAAAGCTTAGGGTCCATCAGGTGTTTTTGTGAACATCTGATGGACACAAACCCTGGTCACAACCGCGCCAGCCTTTCGAGCAGCAGGTCGAAGAACCCGTCCGCATCGGCCTTCAGCATGAAGAACACATTCTTCGGGCGCGGGGTGATGCACCAGCGATCGACCACCGTCTGACCAATGGTCAGGGGGGAGGCCGTCTCCACCTCCACATTCACTTGGCGGCCTTCGAACAGCTCCGGCCTGATCAGCCAGGCAATGACGCAGGGATCATGCAGCGGGCCGCCGTCGGTACCGTATTTGGCCTCGTCATACTGGCGATAGAAATCCAGCATTTCATAGGTGACGCGGCCCACGGCGCCGGGGATGGCGCGCACCCGGTCCATGCGGGCCTGTGTGGTCAGCACCTGATGCGTGACATCCATGGAGAACATGACGATATCGACACCGGATTTCAGCACGATCTGAGCGGCGTGCGGATCGACGAAGATATTGAATTCGGCCACGGGACTGCTGTTCCCGCCCTCAAACTGTGCGCCGCCCATCAGGATGATACGCTTGATCCGCGCTGCGATGTCGGGCGCGCGGGTCAGGGCCGTGGCAATGTTGGTCAACGGGCCCAGCGGGCAGAGCGTGACGGTGCCGGCCGGCTCGGCCCGCAGCGTGTCGATGATGAAATCGACCGCATGCCGGTCCTGCAACGGCATGGTGGGCGGGGGCAGGTCCGGCCCGTCCAGCCCGGTATCACCATGCACCTCCGGCGCCGTATGCAGGTCCAGGAACAGCGGCCGATCGCACCCGGCAAAGACCTTCACATCCGGACGGCCCGACAATTCACAGATCTTGCGGGCATTGATTTCCGTGTGGGCCAGGGGCGCATTGCCGGCCACCGCCGTCACACCCAGCACCTCAATCTCATCGGGTGAGGCAAAGGCCAGCATCATGGCCACCGCATCGTCCTGACCGGGATCGGTATCGATGATGATCTTTTCGCGTGCCATGGCGGCCTCCAGTGATGTAATCGCCGTCTGATAGCGGGAAATGACTTGAGCGGGAAGGCCCGCGCCTGTTTTATGCGCCGCAACCATGACACGACGCATCGCCATCTTCGATTTCGACGGCACCCTGGTGGGGGGTGATAGCCTGCTGCCCTATCTGGGCCGCGTGGCGGGGCGCATGCGGTCGGGCCTGGTCTTTGCCCGCGCGGTCCGGGCGGGGTTGATGAGTGCGGGGGCCAATCCTGACGATGATCTGCGCACCCGCATCAAGGCCGGGATGCTGCGCCGGGCGCTGGCCGGGGTGCCGCTGACGGTGGCGCAGGGGGCGGCGGAGCGGATGCGCGGCTGGCAGCAATGGTACGAACCCACCCTGACCGCCCTGAAGCGCCATGCCGATGCCGGCGACCTGGTGGTCGTGGCCACGGGTGGCCTGTCGCTCTACATCCCCACCCTTCTGGACGGCCTGCCCATCGACCGGATCCTGGCCACTGACATGGAGGTTCGGGACGGGTTCCTGACCGGCCAGATGCAGGGCGGCAATTGTGTGCGGGGGGAAAAGGCGCGTCGCGTCGCGGCCCTGCTGCATGAACTGGGACCGTTCGACGAGACGCATGGTTATGGCAACCGTCCGTCCGATCTGCCCTTTCTGGCCTTGATGAGCCATCCGACGGTAATTCCCACCGTGCCAAGGCGGTAATGTTGTTATAGAACGATCATGGGACTTTGCCTTGTCGCGGCTGCAAAGGCGCTTATATGCTGGGACGATTCAAAGTTTGGAATGATTCCAGAAAGCCCTGATCCCGTGTCCGACGCCGCCGCCTCTTCCCGCCGCACTGTCCTGGCCCTTGCCGGGGCAGGCCTTCTATCCGCCGCCCTGCCGGCCGTTGCGGCGGACAGGCCGATTTTGCAGGCGACCACGAGTCAGGTGGCGGATCTGCTGCGCGCCGTTGCGGGGGATACGGCGACGATCAGCAGCCTGATGGGCGAAGGTATCGACCCCCATTCCTATAAGCTGACCCGGTCCGACACAGTCGCCCTGATGAAGGCCGACGCCGTGTTCCATTCCGGCCTGTTCCTGGAAGGCAAGATGGCGGACATGCTGGACAAGCTGTCGGCCAGCAAACCAGTGCATGCGGCGGCCTCCGCCCTGCCCACGGACAGGCTTATCCATCCCGACGGGGCCGATGCCCATCCCGACCCGCATGTCTGGATGGACCCGACCCTGTGGCGGCTGGCCCTGCTGGGCGTAAGGGACAGGCTGTCCGGCCTTTATCCCGCCAACACCGCCCTTTATGCCGCCAATGCCGACAAGGCGGCGGCGGCCTATGAGGCGCTGAACCTCTATGCCGCCCAGGTGCTGGGGTCGGTGCCGGAGAAGACCCGCGTCCTGGTCACCGCCCATGACGCCTTCTCCTATCTGGGCCGGGCTTTCGGCCTGCAGGTCGTGGGCATTCAGGGCATCAGCACGGAATCCGAAGCCGGGCTTCAACGCATCGAAAGCATGGTGTCCCTGCTGGTGGACCGGAAGATCCCGGCGGTTTTTGTCGAGACCTCGGTGTCCGATCGGAATATCCAGGCGTTGATTCAGGGGGCGGCGGCCAAGGGGCACAAAGTGTCCATCGGCGGATCGCTCTATTCCGACGCCATGGGGCCGCCCGGCACATATGAAGGTACCTATGTCGGCATGATCGACCATAATGTCACCACCATCGCCCAGGCCCTGGGCGGCACCGTGCCGGCGCGCGGGTTCCAGGGCCGGCTGGCGGCGCGGTAAGGGGCAGAAACGATGCTGCAACGGCTGTTGAGCGACAATTTTATCCCCACCGCCGATGCCGGCGTCGGCGCCCTGGCTGTGTCCGGTCTGTCGGTGGCCTATCACCAGCGGCTGGTGCTGCGCGATGTCACCTGGACGGCACCGGCCCGGGGTCTTGTGGCGGTGGTCGGGCCGAACGGGGCCGGCAAATCCACCTTCCTGAAGGCCGTGCTGGGGCTTGTCCCCGCCCTGACGGGGACCATTGAGGTTTACGGCCGCCCACTGAAGCGGCAGCGTGCGCTGATCGGCTATGTGCCGCAGCGGGAATCGGTGGATTGGGACTTCCCCGTCAGCGCCCTGGACGTGGTCACCATGGGGCGTTACGGCCTGATCGGCTGGGGCCGGCGCATCACGGGCAAACATAGGGCCGCTGCCATGCAGGCGTTGGACAGGGTCGGCATGGCCGATTTTGCCCATCGCCAGATCGGGCAATTGTCGGGTGGACAACAGCAGCGTGTGTTCCTGGCCCGCGCCCTGGCGCAGGAGGCGCGGCTTTATTTTATGGATGAACCGCTGGCCGGCGTGGATGCCGCCACCGAACAGACCATCCTGGCCGTGTTGCGCGAACTGGACGCCGAAGGCCGCACCGTCATCTGCGTGCATCATGATTTGCAGACCGTGGCCGAAACCTTCGACCATGTGCTCATGCTGAATGGCGGTCTGATCGCCGCCGGCCCCGTGCGTGAGGCGCTGACGGAGGAGAACCTGCGCCGCGCCTATGGCCAGCGGGCCAGCGGGTTGCTGTTGGGGCCGCGTTGATGGCGATGGTCGGCCACAATACGCTGGTCGTGCTGTTAGGCGCCACGGCGCTGGGTCTGGCTGCCGGCATGGTCGGCTGTTTCATGGTGCTGCGGCGCCGCGCGCTGGTCAGTGACGCGTTGAGCCATGCCACCCTTCCCGGCATCGTGGCCGCGTTCCTGACCGGCATGGCGCTGGGGGTAGAGGGGCGGTCCCTGCCCCTGCTGCTGACCGGTGCCGCCATCAGCGGGGCCATTGCCGTGGCGACCATCCAGGCCATAAAGCGCTGGACAAGGCTGACGGAGGATGCGGCCATCGGGGCCGTCCTGTCGGTGTTTTTCGGGGCCGGCGTGGTGCTGCTGTCGGTGGTGCAGGAACTGCCCGCCGCCAATGCCGCCGGCCTGAAGGGCTTCATCTTCGGCCAGACGGCGGCCATGCGAACGGGTGAGGCCATGGGCCTGGGCGCCCTGGCCCTGCTGGCGGCCGCAATGGTCTGGCTGTTCTTCAAGGAATTCCGCCTGCTGGCCTTTGATGAAGGGTTCGCGCGGGCCGCCGGCTGGCCCACGGGCCGCATTGATCTGGCGCTGATGGCCCTGGTCACGCTGGTCACCGTGGTGGGGTTACAGACGGTGGGGCTGGTCCTGATCATCGCCCTGCTGATCACACCCGCCGCCACGGCCCGGTTCTGGACCGATGATCTGGCCCGGATGCTGATCATCGCGGGCGGCGTGGGTGCGGTGTCGGGCGGGGTTGGCGCCCTGCTGTCATCGCGTTTCGCCGACCTGCCGGCCGGGGCCATCATCGTGCTGGTCGCCACCACGCTGTTTTTCATCAGCCTGATTGTGGCCCCCTCACGCGGGCTGCTGGGCCGCAGCCTGCGCCGTGCCCGCCTGCGCCGTGCCTTGCTGGCGGGGGAACTGGCGCCATGAATATCGATGCCGTGACCTTCCTGTCGGTTGATCTGCCCGCCCTGCTGGCCGCCCTGTTCGCCTGCCTGTCCTGTGCCCTGGTCGGCAATTTCCTGGTGCTGCGGCGGCAAAGCCTGATGGGCGATGCCATCAGCCACGCCGTCCTGCCCGGTATCGTGGCGGGGTTCCTGGTGGCCGGCACGCGCGACACCTTGCCCATGCTGGCCGGCGCCCTGACCGCCGCCCTGGTGGCTGGCGTGATGATCGAACTGGTCCGGCGCCTGGGGCGGGTGGAGGCCGGGGCCGCCATGGGCGTTGTCTTCACCGGCCTGTTCGCCCTGGGGGTCGTCCTGATCGAACAGGGCCCGGCACGGCAGGTGGATCTGGATGCCGACTGTGTGCTTTATGGGCAGCTGGAAGCCATCCTCTGGCTGGTGCCGGCGGGCTGGTCCGACCTTTCCGATCCTGCCATCTGGGCCACCCTGCCCCGGCAGGTGCTGCAACTGGCCGCGGTCTTCACGATCTGCCTCACCATCATCCTGATCTTCTTCAAGGAATTCACCCTGGTCAGCTTCGATCCCGCGCTGGCCGACACGCTGGGCCTGAAAAGCGGGCTGGTGCAGCATGTCATCGTGGCCCTGGCCGCCCTGGCCGCCATCGCGGCGTTCGAGGCGGTGGGATCGATCCTGGTCATCGCCATGCTGATCTGCCCGGCCGCCACGGCCCGGCTCTATACCGACCGGATGGGGCCACAACTGGCCCTGTCGCTGCTGGTGGGGGGGGGCACGGGTGTCGGCGGCTATGGGCTGGCCGCTTTTGGCCCATCACTGCTGGGCTATGACATGGCGGTGAATGCTGCCGGATCCATCGCCGTTCTGGCGGGGGTCATCCTGGGGCTTTCCATTCTTCTGGCACCGCGCTATGGCGTGCTGGCCCGTATCACGGGGCGGGCGGTGCGGGGAGTGGCGGCGTGAATTCAGCGCAATTGTCCTATCTGGTGCTGGGCATCACGCCGGCGACCATGGCCGCCTGCCGCACCCTGGCGACGCAGGGCGGCTGCTTCACGGTGCTGGATGGCGATCAGTTGGCGGGGCACCGGCTGGTTCTGGAATTGAATACCGGCAGCCGCGGCCGCGCCATCTTCATCCCCGGCAATCCGCAGGACCCGGATGACCGGGCCGACGCGATGGCGGAAAACGCCCGCTGCTGGCCCGACCAGACCCCTCTTATCCTTTCGCCCGCAACGCCTTGACCCCGTCCAGAATCTGGCGAAGCATGACGTCGCGCGATGAAATGGCGGCAAAACGGGTGCGTGCCTTGGCGCGCATCATGTCGCGGTAATCGGCATCGTCCGCGAAACGCCGGGCCAGCGGGGCAAAATCACCATAACCGTTCAGGTGGAAATCCGGTCCCACCACGGTCGCCACATCGCCGGCATTCAAGGTGAAGGCCGGCACCCCGCTGGACAAGGCATAAGCCGCCGATGCCCCGCCGCCACCACGGGGCGGATTCAAGAACAGGTCGGCATCCGCCAGCAGGCCGATCACATCGGGATCGAACCCATGCGCCCGTGACCGCCCCGCCAGGGTCGGCAAGCCGGCGACCACCCCTTCATACCCGTCCAGCGTACCCACAAACAGGAAGAACAGCCGTGGCTCCGCCTGTATCGCCGCATCCAGGGCGGCGGCAAAGGCAGGCGTCACCTCCTGCGTCAGGCGGATACCGATGACCAGGGTCAGGATGGCATCATCCGGCACGCCCAGGTCCGCCCGCGTTCGGGCCTGGCCCAGGGCCGGCCGCGTGTAGCAGTAATCGATGCTGGTCACCTTGTCCGTGCCCAGCCCGGCCACCGCCAGCGCCGGCCCGTCGGACGGGACCAGCGCGCGGGGCAGTGCCACGAAGGCCGGCTCCGCCATGGGCAGATAGGTGCCAAAAGGAATGGACACCACATCCAGCAGGCCCCGGCACAGATCGGCCACGGGGCTCAGCGTGCCGAAGGACAGGATCAGGTCCGGCCGCATCTCCAGGATATGGTCGCGCAGCCCCGACGCCATCGCCGGATCGGTGAAGCCGGGCGGCAGATGGATGAACGGCACCGGCAACCGGTCGATCACCAGCTGTGTCCGGTTCACCAGGTCATCATCCGCGCTGCTGACAAACCCACCCAGATAGGGGTAATGGGCCGAAGCCGGGCCGTCGGCCGTGTTGATCAGCACCACCCGGCGCCCGAAACGCAGCACCAGTTTTGCGGCGAATTCCCGTGCATCGATGGAGGGCTGGTGCATGCCCTGCACGAACTGCCCGGTCATCAGCACGATCAGGTCGCGCTGACGCTGGCCCGCTGGCACGGGGTCGCGCGCGGGCATCTGGGTGCGATAGGCCTCCAGGATCGTATGCCAGAGCCGGCGCATGGCCAGATCATGGCGGCCGGGATCGGACAGGCGCATGCGGTTGCTCCACACCGCATAGACGATGCCGCGCAGGATATAGTCCGCCTGGGCCAGATTGTGGCGCGGCCTGGCACTGTTCAGATCATCGGTCAGGGCCGTGACGGCATCCGTTGGTGCCGCCCCGTCACGCAGCAACCCGGCGCGCAGCAGGTGCAGGATCACCGTTTCACGCGGGTTGCGGGGCCGCGGCAACCGGTCCAGCATGGCAGCCACACCCGCCGCATCGGCCCCTTGGGCCAGCTTGCCGCTGATGGCTTCCGCCAAGGCCTGCGCCCGCATCCAGCGGTTGGCGTCATACATCGGCTCTTCCAGCCCGGCGGACAGTTCCTGGCCCAGGGCCATGGTCAGGCCCTTCAGTTCCGCATCACCGCCCGCCACCATCCATCCCCTTGCCTGCACCTTGATCAGGGCGATGATAGCGGCGATGGCCCGCAAATGGAAACGCCCGGCGCAGGGGGACCTGCGCCGGGCGTTCCATCAAGCAGGGACCTGGACCCTACAACCCTTATTCGTCGCGCTGGCCCAACAGGGACAGCAGCATCTGGAACAGGTTGATAAAGTTCAGGTACAGGCTCAGCGCACCCATGACCGCCAGACGGCTGTTGGCTTCCTCACCCCAATGAGAGGCATAGCTCTCCTTGATGTTCTGGGTATCCCAGGCGGTCAGGCCCGTGAAGACCACCACGCCGATCGCCGAGATGGCGAATTGCAGCGCGCTGGAAGCCAGGAAGATATTGACCAGACTGGCAATGACGATGCCGATCAGGCCCATGATCATGAAGCTGCCCATCTTCGACAGGTCGGCCTTCGTGGTATAGCCATAGAGGCTGATACCCGCGAACATGGCCGCCGTGATGAAGAAGACGCGGGCGATGCTGGCGCCCGTGAACACCAGGAAGATGCTCATCATCGACAGGCCCATCAGGGCGCTGAAGACGATCAGGCTGGTGCGCAGGGCCGTGGCCGACATGCGATCCGGGCGGAACCCGAA
>JAIXTS010000523.1 GCA_027483805.1 Azospirillum sp.
AGATGATGGTCCAGGAAGGCGCGGCGCAGGGCCGTGTAATCCGGGGCCAGGGTGCCGTCCAGGGTCGCGTCGGGGCCGAAATCCACCTCCCCCGCATGGGTGACGGACCGCTGCCCATGGGTCCAGGGCCCCATGATCAGACGGCCCGGTGCCCGCCGGCCATTTCCCGACAGCCCCTGGAAATTCTGCGGAGTCGACAACGCGTAGGGGTCGTACCAGGAACAGACATGCAAGATGGGGATATCGGGAAAGGCGCCATAATGGCCACGGGCATAAAGGCCCGGTCGCATCCAGTCTTTGTTGAAACATTCATCCGCCCATTGCTGGACAATATAATCCTCATACTCGGGTGCCGCACTGATGGGGGAAAGGCCGGTGCGCCACGGATTGACGGTCATCCAGGCGCGCAGATCCTGGGACGCCAGCGCCGCCTTTCGTGCGGGATCGGCGGCAGTACGGGGCGACAGGGCCGCATGTTTGACGGCCCAGGTCAGTTGCTTCAGCTCATAGGCCCCGCCCTGGCGGATACCACTGTGATAGGCGCTGGCGAAGCCGCCGCTGTCCATGATCATGGCACCCAGGCCGGGCGCACCCAGGCTGGCCATGGCCGCCTGCGTATGCGCGCCATAGGACAGGCCCAGCGTGCCGATGCGCCCGTCGCTCCAGGGCTGACGCCGCAACCAGTCCAGCATGTCGATGCCGTCTTCGGCCTCATTCACATATTTGGTGAACTCCCCCTCAGATGCGAACCGCCCACGGCAATCCTGCAGCACATAGGCATAACCGGCGGTGACGAATTCCGCCGCGGCCTCCGGCTTGGATCGGGGCACAGGTTGGGCCTTACTGCGATCGGCATGGTTGGTGCCGCGCTTGTTATAGGGGGTGCGTTCCAGCAGGACGGGCCAGGCGCCAGGCCCCGGCAGATAGATGTCGGTGGCCAACCGGACCCCGTCCCGCATGGTCACCATCACATCGCGCAGCACGATCAAAGTCATGGCGGCACCATCGGCAGGTGATAGGCCACGCCGGCCCCCGGCCCGACCGGCAGTTCCAGTGCGACCCAGCCCATCACCAGCAGGCAACCCGCCCCCAGAAAGGCCAGACCATAGGGCAGCATCAGGGCCAGAACCGAGCCCACACCCGCCCCCTTGCTCCACCGCTGGCAGATGACCAGGACCAGGGGGAAGTTGGACATCAGCGGGGTCAGGATGTTGGTGACGCTGTCCCCCATGCGATAGGCGGCGGTGGTCATTTCCGGCGAAATGCCCAGCAGCATCAGCATGGGCACCACCACGGGGGCCATGGCACTCCATTTCGCCGACGCCGATCCGATGAACAGATCAAAGCCCGACGACATCAACAGCAGGCTGACCAGCAGCAAGGGCCGAGGGATTTCCAGGGTCCGCAACGCCTCCGCCCCCTTGATGGCGATGACGGGACCCAGGTTGGACCAGTTGAACAGCGCCACGAAATGCGCGGCAAAGAACACGATCACCAGATACGGCGCCATCGTCTTCATGCCATGGCCCATCATGGCGACGATGTCGCGATGTGATTTGACGGTGCCGACCGCCCGGCCATAGGCCCAGCCGCAGGCCAGGAACAGCAGCATGAAACCGCCGATCAGCGCCCGGTAAAAGGGCGTGGTCCGTTGCGGCCCCTCCGCCGCGCGATCCAATAGTGGGGTGAAGTTCGGCCAGAAAGTGAAGGCGGCGAACAGGCCGATAACGGCCAGTGCCGCCAGCCCGGCATGGGCCAGCCCCCGCCGCTGCGCCGGGGTCAGCCCTTCATGCGGCACGACGAGAGCCGCCGTTTCGGCATCGGGCCGCCAAGGCCCCAGGCGTGGTTCCACGATGCGGTCGGTGATGAACCAGGCGACCGGCGCGAAGGTCAGGCAGATGCCGATGCTGAACCACCAGTTGCCCAGCGGGTTCATGGTAAAGGCAGGGTCGATCAGGCGGGCCGCCGCCTCGGTAATGCCCAGCAGCAGCACATCCACCTGTCCGGGCACGACATTGCCGGCAAAGCCGCCGGAAATCGCCGCGAACGCCGTGGCGATACCCGCCATGGGATGACGCCCCGCCTCTGCATAGACCAGAGCGGCCAGCGGGATGAACACGACATAGGCGGCGTCCGAGGCGTGATGCGACAACAGCCCGATGATGAAGACCGACGGTGTCAACGCCCAGCGCGGCACCTTGCCAATGGACCCGGACAACAGGGCCGTAAACAGGCCCGAGCGTTCGGCCACCGCCGCCCCCAGCATGACGACCAGCACCAGACCCAGGGGCGGAAAGCCGGTCAGTGTCGTCGGCATGCCCACCAGCAACCGGCGCAGATTGGCCTCCGTCAGCAGGCTTTCAACCTGCAGGACCTTGCCGCTGACGGGATTGGTCGCACTCCACCCAACGCTGGCAGCCAGCACCGACAAGGCGATGACCAGCAGGATGAAACCCAGGAAGATGAAGACCGGGTCGGGCAAGGCATTGCCCCAGCGTTCAACCCGGTCCAACCAGCCGGGGCGGCCCTCTTTGCGCGTGG
>JAIXTS010000151.1 GCA_027483805.1 Azospirillum sp.
GACCAGGGCGTCGGCCAGGGCCTTTTCCTCATCCTGGGTCAGCAGCCCGGCATCGACGGCACCATCATGCGGGCCATCCTTCTTTTCCTCGATGCGCAGGATATTGCTGGCGCGCTTGGATGCCGCCAGCAGGTTCTTGCCGTCATCGGTGGCGATCAGGCCCGACAGCGCCTCGACACGGGCCAGGAGGCGGACGAAGTCGTCTTCCCCGCCCAGCGCCAGCACGGCATCGATCAGGTCGTGACGGACGCCCTTTTCCTTCAGGGAGACCTTAAGGCGGTCTACAAAGAATGCAAATATTTCTTCGATCTTCGGTGCCTTGATCTCCAAAAATTCCAACTCGTCAGAGCTCAACTCTTTAGCAAGCGACGGGTTTTCATTCGAGCAAAAGAAGTTGAAATAGCTGTCATAAACAAGGCTCGGTAGCTGCTTGTGCAGCATATCCAAGGCAATGCCCAATAACGGCTTTAGGTTTATTCTGATTTGATTTGAGTCGAGAATTCTATTGACGCCAAGGGCGGCCCGTCTCAAGGCGAATGGGTCGCGGCTACCCGTTGGCTTTTCTTCGATCTCGAAGAATCGAACCACTGTATCGATCTTCTCCGCCAGCGCTACGGCCACCGACACCTTGTCGGTCGGCACGCGGTCGGACGGTCCCAGGGGCTTGTAATGGTCAGCAATCGCCTCGGCCACGGGGGCTGGCAGGCCCTCGTGATAGGCGACGTAGCGGCCCATGATGCCCTGGACCTCGGGGAATTCGCCCACCACGCCCGTGGTCAGGTCGGACTTGGACAGGCGGGCGGCCAGGGCGGCCTGTGCCACTGTCTGGTCATCCCAGTTCAGGGCCTTGGCGATGGCCACCGACAGCGCCTCAATCCGCTCCACCCGCTGCGCCAGGGTGCCCAGCTTGGCATGGAAGGTGATGTCCTTCAGACCGGCGACGCGGTCTTCCAGCTTGACCTTCAGATCCTGGTCCCAGAAGAACTTGGCGTCCGACAGGCGGGCGCGCAGGACGCGTTCATTGCCGGCGATCACAGCCTTGCCGTCATCGATGGTGGTGCGGTTGGCGACGACCACGAAGCGCGGGGCCAGCTTGCCGTCGGCGGTTTCCAGGGCGAAATAGCGCTGATGCGTGCGCATGGAGGTGGTCAGCACCTCTGCCGGCACATCCATGAACTGGTTGTCGATGGCGCCGGTCAGGACGACGGGCCATTCGACCAGACCCGCGACCTCTTCCAGCAGGCCCGGATCATCCTTCAGGACGAAGCCTTCGGCGGCGGCGGCGTCCGCCGCATGCATTTTTATCACAGATTTGCGCCAGTCACGATTAAGCATGACATGGGCAGCCTTGAGCTTTTGTTCGTAATCTTCGAAGCAGGTAACGGCGAACATACCGGGCGCCATAAAACGATGCCCTTCAGTTTGATTGCCATATGGAATGCTGCTGCCGCCCAGGTCCAATGCACCGGGAATGACGGCCCCGTCGAACAGGGCGATGATGGAATGCAGCGGGCGCACCCATAGGAATTCGTTGGCGCCCCAGCGCATCGATTTGGGCCAGGGCAGTTCGCGGATGGCGGCATCGATGATGCCGGGCAGGGCGTCGATGGTGGCGCCGCCCTTCTTTTCGATCACCGCGAAATAGAACACGCCCTTGCCGGTGTCGCGCTGTTCGGCCTGATCAATGCTGGACAAGCCGGCGGATTTCAGGAAGCCGGCCAGCGCCTGTTCGGGGGAGCCGACGCGCGGACCCTTCTTTTCCTCGCGCACGTCTGCTTGCGCGGTCGGCAGACCGTCAACCACCAGGGTCAGACGGCGGGGGGTGGAATGGACCTCGGCCGTGGTGAAGGCGATACCCGCCGCCGACAGCTTGTCCGTCACCAGACGGTAGAAATCCTCACCCGCACGCACCTGCATGCGGGCCGGGATTTCTTCCATGAACAGTTCGATCAGCAGTTCGGCCATTTTGGTCACAAGCGTCCGGAGATTATTGTTCTGGTATCGTAATGATCTGGATCAGGCGGCTTTGCCTTTGCGGTAGCCGTCGGCCAGCCATGCCTCGCAGCAGGCCTTGGCCAATGTGCGTACCCGCAGGATATAGCTCTGTCGTTCCACCACCGAAATGACCCCGCGCGCATCCAGCAGATTGAACAGATGGCTGGCCTTGATGCACTGATCATAGGCCGGCAGGGCCAGACCATGGGACAGCAGGGCCGCGCACTCCTTCTCCGCATTCTGGAAATGCTGCAACAACATCTCCGTATTGGCGTATTCGAAGTTATGCGCGGAATATTCCTGCTCGGCGCGGTGGAACACCTCCCCGTACTTCACGGCCGGACGGTCGCCCACGGGATCGTTGAAGCGCAGGTCGTAGACGTTTTCCACGCCCTGGATATACATGGCCAGCCGTTCCAGACCATAGGTCAGTTCGGCGGCCACCTTCTCCACCCCGATGCCGCCCACCTGCTGGAAATAGGTGAACTGCGACACTTCCATGCCGTCGCACCAGACCTCCCAGCCCAGGCCCCAGGCGCCGAGCGTCGGGCTTTCCCA
>JAIXTS010000107.1 GCA_027483805.1 Azospirillum sp.
CGGTCTGATCGGCGGCTTCAAGCGGGAGGAAACACCCATGACCATCAAGAAAGCCGCCGTCATCGGCTCCGGCGTCATGGGCAGCGGTATCGCTGCCCACATCGCCAATGCGGGCATTCAGGTATATCTGCTGGACATCGTTCCGCAGGCGGTGAAGGACAATGGCGGCGACCGGTCGGTCGTTGCCAAGACAGCCATCGACAAAATGCTGAAGACCGATCCGGCCCCGTTCATGCACAAGAAGGCCGCCAGCCTCGTCACCCCCGGCAATATAGAGGATGACCTGGAAAAGCTGGCCGATGTCGACTGGATCGTCGAGGCCGTGCTGGAGAACCCCAAGGTCAAGCACGACCTGTATCAGAAGCTGGAAGCGGTCCGGAAGGACGGCTCCATCGTCTCGTCCAACACCTCCACCATCCCGCTGAACATCCTGCTGGAAGGTCAGACGGAGCGGTTTGCGACCGATTTCTGCATCACCCACTTCTTCAATCCGCCGCGTTACATGCGCCTGCTGGAGGTGGTGAAGGGTCCCAAGACCCGCCAGGATGCGTTTGATACGGTCAGCGCCTTCTGCGACCGCGTCCTGGGCAAGGGCGTGGTGGAATGCAAGGACACGCCGGGCTTCATCGCCAACCGCATCGGCACCTATTTCATGGCCGTCGCCGTGAACGAGGCCATTGATGGCGGCCTGACGGTGGAAGAGGCGGATGCCATCACCGGCCGCCCCATGGGCATCCCTAAGACCGGCACCTTCGGCCTGATCGATCTGGTCGGTCTGGATCTGATGCCGCTGATTTCCAAGTCGCTGCTGTCCACCCTGCCGGCTGACGATGATTATCGCCGTATCCATCGCGACAACGCGCTGGCCAACAAGATGATCGCCGAAGGTTACACGGGTCGTAAGGGCAAGGGCGGCTTCTACCGTCAGACCAAGCTGGCCGATGGACGGCGCGTCAAGGAAGCCATCGACCTGAAGACCGGCGTCTATCGCACGTCGGAAAAGGCCACGCTGGCGTCGGCTTCGGCGAAGACCCTGAAGGCGCTGGTGGAAACCGGCGATGCCGGCGGTGCCTATGCCTGGCGCGTCCTGTCGCAGGCCCTCTCCTATGCCGCCGATCTGGTGCCGCAGATTGCCGAACAGATCACGGCCGTCGATGAGGCGATGCGCCTGGGCTATAACTGGAAGTCCGGCCCGTTTGAGCTGATCGACCAGTTGGGTACCGGCTGGTTCGCCGAAAAGCTGGCCGCCGAGGGCAAGGCCGTTCCGCACATGGTGAAGGTGGCCGCTGGCCGTCCCTTCTATAAGGTGGAAGGGTCCAAGCTGCTGTTCCTGGGCACCGATGGCGAGTATGCCGAGGTGAAGCGCCCGGACGGCGTGCTGCTGCTGACCGATATCAAGCGCGGGTCGAAGCCGGTTGCCAAGAACGGCTCCGCCAGCCTGTGGGATATCGGCGACGGTGTCCTGTGCCTGGAATTCACGTCCAAGATGAATGCCCTGGATCAGGACATCATGGGCATGATCCGCAAGGCCATGGGCATCATCGGCGATGGCAAGTCTGGTGCCTACAAGGCCCTGGTCATCCATAATGAGGCGCCGAACTTCTCCGTCGGTGCCAATCTGGGTCTGGCCCTGTTCGCCATCAATATCGGCCTGTGGCCGCAGATTGAGGCGACGATTGCCGAGGGTCAGAACACTTACAAGGCCCTGAAATACGCGCCGTTCCCCACCGTCGCCGCCCCGTCGGGCATGGCGCTGGGGGGCGGCTGCGAAATCCTGCTGCACAGCTCCGCCGTGCAGGCCCATGCCGAGACCTATTCGGGTCTGGTGGAGGTCGGCGTCGGTGTGCTGCCGGGTTGGGGTGGCTGTAAGGAGATGGTCATCCGCCATCTGGCCAACAAGCGTCGTCCGGGCGGGCCAATGCCGGCGCTCAGCCAGGCGTTCGAGGCCATCAGCACCGCCAAGGTCGCCAAGTCGGCGTTCGAGGCACGCGACATGCTGATCCTGCGTCCGACCGACGGTATCACCTTCAACAAGGACCGTCTGCTGGCCGATGCCAAGGCCAAGGCCCTTGAGATGGCGGCGACCTACACCCCGCCGCAGGAACCGGAAATCCGCCTGCCGGGCCCGGCCGCAGCGACCGCATTCTCCATGGCGGTCGAGGGCTTCGCCGCTCAGGGCAAGGCCACCAAGCATGACGTGGTCGTCTCCAAGGCCATCGGCTTCGTGCTGTCGGGTGGCAACACCGACATCACGCAGGTGATGACCGAAGACGACCTGCTGACGCTGGAGCGGGAAGGGTTCCTGGCCCTGACCAAGACCAACGGTACCATCAACCGCATCGAGCATATGCTGGAAACCGGCAAGCCGCTGCGGAATTGAGTAGATTTCACTTGTGGGAAAGGCGCCGCGAAGAAAGTCGCGGCGCCTTTTTTTCTTACTATCATCCGGCCCTATTGCGGAATGATGGAGACATGTTTGCCAGGTTGAGCCAGCAGACGTACCTGCTTGGCGGAATGCCCAGGATATTCACTCAAGAAGCGATGGACGGCTGCAACCAGGGGGGCGTCGACATTGAGATAGAAAGTTATGCGCTCGTCCGTCATGCCATCTTGGATCGCGTCGGCGATGGAAGGAACCTTAAGCACCATGGCGAAAATTTCCGCCATGCTATTCTGGATGGAATCGAGCAGGGCCTTGCGGATAACTGAGCACTCGTGGCTGACGGTAGCCACCATTTTCTGCATCTCACGACGGTCTCCGTCGTCCTGATGCTGGATGATGTTGATAATCTTCAGCAGATTGCTGAAATATTCACCCAGATAGTATTTCGTTCCACCCGGATCTTTGACAAAGTGCCGTCCTTCTTCCGTTGGGGTTAGCGGCTCATAAGTCTGACGCAGCAATCCAACCAGCTTGGTGAACTCCGTCAGCAAGTTGGGCAGCATGCCGTTCAGTCCCTGTATGGCCGTGTCCAGGCGCTTGATTTCATTGCGCATTTGCGCAACTTCGATGCCCTGGAAGATCGTTTGGATCGCAGCGACCGCAATCGCGGCGACCGCCATGACCGGAGCCGCCACCGCGCTGAAGGCTGCGACCGTCGTGGAGACCATGCCCGTCAGTTCCAGCAATGCCGCCCCACCCAAGGCGACGCCGCTCAGGCCCGCCGACATACGACCCAAATCCCCCATCGTGGCACCGGGCGCATACTGGATGGTTTGTTTCATTGCAGCGGCTTGACGCCCAAGGGCCTCGACGATTTGCGCGTGAGTTGTGGATGCCTCGCTGTACAACGTTTGCGCGTCCTGAACATCCAGCACGATGGCGTTGATCCGCATTTGTGCCCGCTGCAGCTTTTCCTTGCGGTTTCCGGTGAATAGTTCTTCCCATCCGCTGACACCGTCATCGACACCTGTCCAGGTGTCCTGGGCGGCGCCGGCAATCCATTGCCCGGCATCCTCCAGAGCATCCCAAATGCTCATTCGCTCCTCCTGTCGTGTGGAATATCAGCGCAGCGTCATCGTTGCGACGTCATCGGTCGGGGACTGGATTCTGATCTCACCATTGGCGTCCAAGGTGAAGTGCGGCATGAACCTGCTGGCGCCTGCGGTGACGTTGACAAAGGTGCCCAGCATGGAGAGCAACTCGATCGATAGATCGGGCAGGGTACGCTGCACCCTGTCGATCGGGATGCCATCGGCAAGCATGCGGTACCCTTTCTCCACCTGTTTCTGCCAGAGCAGCAGATCAATCAGTTGCTGATGAATGCGCGCCAGCAGATGGCAGCGCAGCCGGACATTCTCCTGGTTAAGGTCGATCCGAAGTTCGTGGAACAGCTTGTGCGCCATCGGGTCGCCGGACACTAATTTGGACAGATTCCTGACCTTGTCGAACATCCCGGTGACCATCGCCTTCGGGACTTGCCCATCGGCATCTGTATCGTCATTGATGATGGCCAGGTACAGGGTACTGCCGGCTTCAGCCAGATATGAGAAGGCGTTGTCGATCTTGTTCACTTCCGCTTCGAGCGCTCGCAGCGATACCTTGAGTTCGTCGATCTTGTGACGCATCAAGGCGATTTCGCGTGCTCCCATGATCACGTCGATGATTACGATGACGCCGCTGGCGACCGTGGCGATGCGGCCCAGCGTTTCAACCCATCGGTTGATTTTGGTCAAATACAAGGTTTGCCTGCCCAGCGTGCCCGTTCGAATCAACAGCCGGCTGCTGGCGGTTGCTTGACCGATGGTGCCCAGGATGGCGGCCTCGCTGGTCTGAATGATGTGCCGCGCGATGTCGCTGCCGTGTCGGGCATATAATGCCACCATCAAAAGCTGTTGATAGGAGGTCAGCCCCCAATCGCTGATTTTGATTATCTTCTCCACATATTTGGCCATGCTGACCGCCAGTGGGCGGATATCACCCGCTTGCAGGTTTGGGGGCAGGGAGACGCTGACGGTGCGGTCGAACTCGCCTTGCATGCCGGTCATTGCTATCGTCACTTCATCAACCGACTGCGCAACCGCCCGATAGACAGCCTGCCCATGGCCGAGATCATCAATCAGGGTGCTGATCTTCTGGCGCATGGCGTGCAGAGACTTTTCTCGTCGTTTAGTGAAAGTCTCTTCAAGACTGCAGACGAGATCATCTGCCGCAACTGTGAGGTCAGAGAAGAATTCCATCGTATCGTATTCCTGTTCCAGCACCGAACCGCTGATTGATGCGGAGAGTGTCAAGTGGAATGGATATGCCAAACCGCCTAGAAGTGGCTTTTTGGCGATTTGGCGGTCGGTGCCCGCCGGCTCAGGGTCGGCCAAGCCAAGGGCGCGGATGTGCCTGCCGGGCGCTTTGGGGCTACCTGAAGTCTCCCCTGATCGGCTATGATCAAGGGAGACTGGCTGTCACTAGGCGGAGGTAACGAAGTAATTTCCTTCCGCATTCCGCTTCAATTTTATCTTGCCACCGGGATTGCCTTTTGTGCCTTGATAGTAAGTATAGATTTTTTCTACCAGATCGGTGGGCAAAGAGTCATTGTATCGCTTTACCTGGGTGGGAGTGAACCCATCATGGAACATGATTAGCGCGCTGTTGGCGTTTTGAATCAGGACCTGTATAGCAGCATCGGCTTTGCTGAGAGCGGATTGTAGAGCATTACGGATGATGGTGTTTTGCGACACTACGTTAGAACGCAAATCATCAAACTTCTTCTGGACGTCGCCGCCGCCATTGTCGATTAGCTCCGGCAGTCGCGTGATATTGTCAAAGAACTCTTCAAGGACGACCTTGATCGGCGCTTCGTCTCCATGTTCACTTTTGAACTCTATAACGTGTTTATCGTTTATTTTTGGCGTCAGATTGGTATAAGTGCCTTTCAGGTCATCTCTTAAAGAGAGAAGTTGATTCTTTAAACTCCCGATCAGCGGTTCCAATTCCGTGCGGGATTTGTCGATCTTCTTGAGCTCGTTGCGCAGGTGCGCGACCTGGATACCCTGAAGAACGGTTTGCAGGACAACGATGACGCCGCCAGCAACCAATGCGACCGTGCCGGCGACCTTGGCGACATTCTGCAGCTTTGTTACAGTAGACGCGGTGGCGGCGGCTGTCCCGGCGTGGGCGGCATTGGCGATGGCCGCAGCGTCCGCGCCGGCTGCCGCCAGGTTGCCCAGCAACGCCATTTCGATCTGGGTTACATTCGCGGCAGCCGTGCTGACGTTGGTCAGGTTACCTGCCAGCGTCCACAACTTGGCGACCCAGACAGAGACCTGCGCTGCACCGGCAGTAACGCCGGCGACGCCGCTAACCACCACGGTGGCGCCCTGTCCAATTCGCATGGCGTCAAGGCCCCAGCCGGTGCCCTCTCGCTCGAAGTGGGAACTGAATTTGTTCATCTGCAACGCCAGGGCTTGCACGACTTCGTTGTGGCTCCTGGTTAACTCTCCGTAAAATTGTTCGATGCTTCTGGCATTTTCCTGCATCCGCTCAAGACGCTTTGCAGCATTTTCCAGCTTCTCCTTGCGGGAGTTTGTGAATATTTCTGCCCATCCGCAAATGGCGTCGTCAATTCCAGTAAGGAAATCCTCACCGGCACCTTTCAACCAGTCCATGGTATCTGAAGTGACATTACTCATCTATTTTCTCCTCGGTTTGGTAACATGAATTATGTACCTATCAATCATTTATTTTGTGGCGGACATCAATGCCACGGGGTGCGTACTAGAGATTGTGGTAGGCCTAAGCCTCTGAGATGGGATGTTTTTTGTGGGGTGGGGCATTAACGGTCGGGCCTTAAAGTCGCTATCCATTACGTTTACGTTATGGTAAAAGATCATGGCGGTTTTCCATGATGGCTGGCCGCGATATCAGCTTGGTGTGCTGGTGCCGGTTTTCCTGAATCCGGATGTATAAATCTGGTGCCGGGTGGACGGTGCGTCACACGCCTTTGGAAGGAAGGAACCCTCCCATGCCCGTCTACAAAGCCCCGCTCGAAGATATCAACTTTGTGCTGAACGATGTCCTCAACGCCCAGTCGCTGACCCAGCTTCCTGGGTTCGAGGATGCGACACCGGACCTGATCCAGTCCGTCCTGGAAGAGGCCGCCAAGCTCTGCGAAAACGTTCTGCAGCCCCTGAACCGTTCGGGTCACGAGGAAGGCTGTCATTATGAGAACGGCGTGGTGCGCACGCCCAAGGGCTTCAAGGAAGCCTATGACCTGTACAAGGAAGGCGGCTGGCAGGGCATGGCCTTCGATCCCGATTATGGCGGGCAGGGTCTGCCGCACACGATCGGGTTCGTGCTGGAAGAACTGATGTGTTCATCGAACATGGCATTTGCCATGTATCCGGGCCTGACCCATGGCGCCATGAACGCCATCCGCGCGCATGCGTCGGATGAGTTGAAGGCCCAGTACCTGCCCAAGATGGTCTCTTCCGAATGGTCCGGCACCATGTGCCTGACGGAGCCGCATTGCGGCACCGATCTGGGCCTGATGAAGACCAAGGCCGTGCCCAGCGATGATGGCAGCTACCGCATCACCGGCACCAAGATTTTCATCTCCGCCGGTGAGCATGACCTGACCAGCAACATCATTCATCTGGTGCTGGCCAAGCTGCCGGACGGCCCGCCGGGCATCAAGGGCGTCAGCCTGTTCCTGGTGCCGAAATTCCTGCCCAACGAGAATAACGAGCCGGGTGTGCGCAACGGCGTTATGTGCGGGTCCATCGAGCACAAGATGGGCATCATGGCCAATGCCACCTGCGTCATGAACTTCGATGACGCCAAGGGTTGGCTGGTGGGCGAGCCGCACAAGGGCATGCGCGCCATGTTCACTATGATGAACGCCGCCCGTCTGGGCGTGGGCATGCAGGGTCTGGGCGTGGCGGCGGTGGCCTATCAGAACGCCGTTGTCTATGCCAAGGACCGTATCCAGGGCCGCGCCCTGTCGGGCACCAAGGCCCCGGATAAGGCTGCCGATCCGATCATTGTGCATCCCGACGTGCGCAAGAACCTGATGCAGGCCAAGGCCTTTACCGAAGGCGCGCGCGCGCTCGGCTATTGGGTCGGCATGATGATCGACCTGGTGGAAAAGCACCCGGACCCGGTCGTCCGCCAGGAAGCCGACGATTTTGTGGCGCTGCTGACCCCAGTCGTGAAGGCCTACTTCACCGATATGGGGTATGAGGTCGCCACCAACAGCCAGCAGATGTATGGCGGTCACGGCTATATCCGTGAATGGGGCATGGAACAGTTCGTGCGTGATGCCCGTATCGCCATGATCTATGAGGGGGCCAACGGCGTCCAGGCTTTGGATCTGGTCGGCCGCAAGATGCCGCAGAATCTGGGCCGGCTGCTGCGCCGCTTCTTCCACCCGATGCAGGCGGAGCTGGAGCAGAGCCAGGAAGACGCGGCCCTGCTGGAATTCGTCATTCCGCTGGCCAAGGCGTTCGGTAAGTTGCAGCAGGCGACCGCAATCGTGGCGCAGAAGGGCATGGCACGCCCGGACGAGGCCGGGGCGGCATCGACCGACTATCTGCGCATCTTCGGTCTGGTCAGCGTTGGCTGGATGTGGCTGAAGATGGTGAAGGTGGCCCGCGAGAAGCTGGCCGAGGGCACCGACGGAAAGGAAGCCTTCTACGACGCCAAGATCAAGACGGCCCGCTTCTTCGTGGAGAAGATGCTGCCGGAGGTGGATTTCCGCTTCAAGAGCCTGATGTCCGGTGCCAAGTCCATGATGGATCTGGACGTCGAACAGTTCTGATTTTTCGACAGGGTGGACTGCTCTGCAACTCAATGGCTGCCGGTGCGACCCGGCAGCCATTTTTGTTGGTTTTGGCTTTCCGGCCTCAAACCACCAGCTTGCGATACAGGTGCCAGGTCGCGTGGCCCAGGATCGGCATCACCACGGCCAGACCGACAAAAAGCGGTAGACTGCCCAGCAGCAGCAGGCCCGCCACCATCAGTCCCCAGATCGCCATGATGACGGGATTTCGCCAGACGGCCCGGGCTGAGGTCACCATGGCATCCACCAGCCCTACATGCCGGTCCAGCAGCATGGGAAAGGACACGACCGTCATGGTCAGCACCAGCATGGCGAACAGGAACCCGACCCCATTGCCGATGATGAACATGGTCCAGCCCTCGCGCGTGCTGATCAGGGCATTGATGAAGCCGGTAATCCCCTCATGCGGCTGGCTGGCCAGGGTGGCGGTGTAAATCCGTTCCGCGACGCCCAGCCAGACGAGGAACACCGTCAGCAGCATCACGCCCAGCCAGGCGATGGGCATCAACTGTCCGGAATGCCGCACGTCCAGGGCGTTGCGCCAGGTAATGTCCACCCCCATTTCGCGCTGCCGCGACAGTTCATACATGCCAAGCGCCGCGATGGGCCCCATGATGGAGATGCCGGCCAATGCCGGATAGAGCAGGGGCACCAGATCATTCTGCGCCGCCGCCGCCGCTGCCAGACCGCCCACGATCGGATAGATCAGCCCCAGGAACAGAAGCTGTGTCGGTGCGGCCATGAAGTCGCGCACACCCATGGATAATGCTTCCATCAGGTCATGCACATTGATGCGCCGGATTTCCGGCATGGCGATGGGACGATCCTGCTTCATCGCCGCCTGATCGGCGGCCATGCGATAAGCCATATCCTCAACCTCCCCAAAGGCCAGCCTTCCGCCATCCGGTCGGATGGCCGGCGTGTCATGGTTCGGCCGGCTGGCCCGGCGAATCAAAGTCGGCATACCGGGTGACGGCTGCCGCAAGGGGCGATCGGTCGAACCCACTGCGACAAATCATAGCAGGTTTGGTGGCGCTTGCACCGGGAAACAATAGGGCCCTAGGCCGCCTCTTCGCAGACGGTGCCTGTCCGGCTCAACTTCAGTTTCCGCCCGACCTCCGCGATGGCGCTCAGAACCGGGATCAACTCCCGGCCGATATGGGTCAGCGCATATTCCGTGGAGGGTGGGGAGGTGGGCATGACCGTCCGCACCACCAGCCCGTGCTGCTCCAGCATGCGCAGCCTGGCCGTCAGTGTCTTGGCCGAGATCTGCGGCAAGTCGATCCGCAATTCGCCGAACCGCCTGGGTGTTGCCTGCAGATGCCAGAGAACATGGGTCGTCCAGGCCCCGCTCAGCAGGTTCATGAATTCCGACACGGGGCAGTAGGGGGCGGGCACAACGGGGTTTTTACGGATTTTCAAGGCCATGGTTGGGATATTCCGGTTACCGGTTCGAAACCTGATAATGCAGGTTACCTGAAGTAACCAGCTATACAACGGCAACTGATTTCGCGATCCTCCGCGCCATCAAAAGCCCTTCCCAGGGCCTGACATTCAACGACCGAGGATCAAGATGAAGCTCTATTACAAGCCTGGCGCCTGCTCGCTCGCCTCCCACATCGCGCTGCGTGAGGCCGGCTTCGACGCAGAGGTGGAGGTGGTGGATCTGGCCACCCACCGGACGGCGGGCGGTGTTGATTTCTACACGATCAACCCCAAGGGCTATGTCCCCGCCCTGATGACGGATGACGGGGAATTGCTGACCGAAGGCGTGGCCATCATGCAGTATGTGGCCGACCTGAAGCCCGACGCCAAGCTGCTGCCGCCGCCGGCCACCCTGGCCCGCGCCCGGGTGCAGGAGGCGTTGAACTTCATCGCGACGGAGGTCCACAAGGGCTTCAGCCCGTTCTTCAACCCCACCACGCACCCGGAAACCAAGGCCGCCGTGCCGGCCAATGTCGGGCGCCGTTTCGACGCCCTGGAAGCGCAACTGGCCGATGGCCGCGCCTATCTGCTGGGCGCCGATTTCACCGTGGCCGACGGCTATCTGTTCACGGTTCTGGGCTGGTCGCCCTATGTCGGGCTGGACCTGACCGGGTGGCCCAACCTGCTGGCCTATCGCGCCCGCGTCGCCGCCCGTCCGGGCGTGCAGGCAGCGCTGAGGGCGGAGGGCCTGATCTGATGGAAGGCACGACCCCGGCAGCACCGGACTTCGCCGGGGTCACCGCCCTGATGGCCGATTATTTTGACGGGCTCTATCATTCCGATGCCTCCCGTCTTGGCCGGATTTTCCATCCACAGGCCGTCTATGCCTGTGCGACGGAGGGGCGGTTGACCCATCTGACCATGGACGCCTACCTGCCCATCGTGGCCGCCCGTCCGTCGCCGGCCAGCCGGGGGGAGGGGCGGCGGGACGAGGTGGTGGCGATCACCTTCGCCGGCCCCGTGACGGCCCTGGTCCAGGCGCGCTGCGCCATCGGGCCCAAGCATTTCACGGATTTCCTCAGCCTGGTGAAACTGGATGGCCATTGGCAGATCATCGCCAAGACCTTCCATTTTGATCTCATGGACGCCTAAATCACCAGAGGCGCCCAACCGTCGCGGCCAAGCGCCTCCAGCGGCTGAAAATTGGCCTTATATTCCATCTTAGGACTGCCCTTGATCCAATAGCCCAGATAGAGATAGGGCAGCCCTTCCTGACGGCAGCGTTCGATCATGGCCAGGATCAGGTGCGTGCCCAGGCTGCGCCTGGGTTCGTCGGGATCATAAAAACTATAGACGGCGGAATAGCCATCTTCCAGCCGGTCGACCAGCATGGCCCCACGCAGCCGGCCCGCCGCATCGCGCGTTTCCGCCATGAAAGTGTTGACCCGGCCCTCATCCACCATGGAGGCGAAGTCGCCCGGCGACATGCGGTTCATGTCGCTGTCATTATGCCTTGCGTCCTGATACAGCGCGAACAGCTCGAACTGCTCCGGGGTCGACGCGGCGGGCACCACCTCCAGCATCAGGCCGGCATTGGCGCGCAGGATACGGCGGTTGCTGCGGTTGGGCACAAAGGTTGACACCGGCACGCGCACCGGTACACAGGCACTGCACCCCGGACAGACGGGGCGATAGACAATGTCGTGGCTGCGACGAAAGCCCGCCCGCGACAGGGCCGAATTCACCTCTCCCGCCTGTGGCCCGATCAGCCGCGTGAACAGCTTCCGCTCCACCCGCCCCACCAGATAAGGGCAGGGCATGGGGCCGGAGCGGAAAAACTGCTGCAAGGGCCGGTGCAGGGGCGGAATGACGCTCATGGGTGCCCTGGCGCGGGGTGGGGTTGGATCAGGCCGACAGGGTACCCGGTTGGTCGATCAGGAAAAAGGCCTGTGCGATGTCATTGGACAGTTTGGAGAAATTGATCTGCAAACCATCCAGATATTCATGCAGGCCCACGGAAATCACAGACTCGATGGTCTGGTTGGACAGGTTGCCCAGCAATTCGTCCGACCGTTCCAGCGGCAGGGTGCCGCGACGCAGCCGGTATTTGCTGTTCAGCCGGTTCAGCAGACTGTCCACCTCCCGCATGCAGACCAGCACGGAGCGCGGGAAATTGTCATTGAACAGCAGGAAGCCCGCCACCGCCGCCGGGGTCATGCCGCGCGGATAGACGCGGCGGAAGGCGTGATAGCCGGCGGCAGAGCGCAGCAGGCTGTTCCACTGGCTGATATCGATGGGCGTGCCCACGTCGCGCGGGCTGGGCAGCAGCGTGTGATACTTGATATCCAGCACGCGGGTCGCCTGATCCGCCCGCTCCAGATTGCGGCCCAGCTGATAGAAATACCAGCCCTGGTCGCGGAAGAAGGTGCCCTCGGTAATGCCCGTATGGGTCTGGCAGGCTTCCTTGATGGAGGCGCAGAGCCGCTGGATATTGTGCTGGGCCAGATCGGTGGCCGGTTCCAGCGCCAGCAGCCGGTTATAGAACATGTTCAGATGCGCCCACATCTCGGTCGAGATCAGGGGGCGCAGCTGGCGCGCATTCTCCCGTGCCGCCGCGATGGCGGCGATGATGGAGGTGGGGTTGTTCTGATCCAGCACATAGAAATTCAGCACATTCTTGACGCTGGCCGTGGGGTACAGCTCAAAAAAGCGCTTTTCATCGGCATTCAGGCGCAGGATCGGCAACCAGTTGGTCGACCCGAAACTGTCGCGGGCAAAGGTCTCGTGCACATCCAGGATGCGGGCCAGATTTTCGGCGCGCTCCATATAGCGGGCCATCCAGAAGATGCATTCGGCGTAGCGGGCGAGAAGGGCTGCCATGTCCGGTTCTCCCCTTACTGGCTTTGCGACTGTGACTGAGACGACGATTGCGACTGTGACTGTGACTGGGTGTGGAACGGATCGGTGCTGTCATCGGCCACCGGCCCCACTTCCGCTTCCCCGCCCTCCGTCAGGACCCAGGTATCCTTGGACCCGCCGCCCTGGCTGGAATTCACGATCAAGGTCCCCTTCTTCAGCGCCACACGCGTCAGCCCGCCCGGCAGCACCCAGGTGCTTTTGGCGGTGATGGCGAAGGGGCGCAGGTCCACATGGCGCGGCTCAATCCCTTCCTCCGTCAAGGTGGGGCAGACCGACAGCGGCACCATGGGCTGGCTGATATAATTGGCCGGGTCTTCCAACAGCTTGGCCCGGCATTCCTCCAGTTCGGCCTTGCTGGCGCGCGGGCCGATGGTGATGCCGTAACCGCCGGCCTCACCCACCGGCTTCACCACCAGCTTGTCCAGATTGTCGAGCGTATATTGCAGCGCGTCAGGCTCGCGGCAGATATAGGTATCGACATTGGGGAGCAGGGCTTCTTCGCCCAGGTAATATTTGATCATGCGCGGGACATAGGCATAGACGGCCTTGTCATCGGCCACGCCGGTGCCGATGGCATTGGCCAGCGCCACATTGCCCTTGCGATAGGCCTCAAAGATCCCCGGCACGCCCAGCATGCTGTCCGGATTGAAAGCCTTGGGGTCCAGGAAATCATCGCCGATGCGGCGATAGATGCTGTCCACCCGGCGCAGGCCGCCGGTGGTCTTCATATAGACCTTGTCGTCGATGACGGCCAGATC
>JAIXTS010000422.1 GCA_027483805.1 Azospirillum sp.
CTGGACGGCTCCGTCAATACGTCGCTGGGCAGCCTCTATTATCAGGTGCCCGGCTGGCCCATCGGTTTCGGCAGCGACAAGCAGGCCAAGGCCTATCTGGAAAAGGCCGTCGCACAGAATCCCGATGGTATCGACCCCAACTATTTCTATGGCGATTTCCTGTTCCGGCAGGGCGACTATGCCAAGGCGCGCGACGTGCTGAACCACGCCCTGGCCGCCGCGCCGCGCCCAGGGCGCGAAGTGGCGGATGCCGGCCGGCGGGAGGAAATCCGCACCGTGCTGGCCCAGTTGGAAACCAGGTTGGCCAAGCGCTGACGGTCTGCCCCTGTCGTTCACTGCCCCGCCCGGACGGCGAACGACAAGGGCTGGAAGGCAGGGTAATCCGCCTCCCGCGTCGCGATGCTGACGGGCAGGCGTCCCGCCGGTTCCCGGCCAGAACCTGGGCCAGGGCCGGACCCTATTGTCCCCCCAGGTACCAGGTGATCATCAGGCCCCGTACCTTGTCCTGCCAGGACAGGTCGAAGGCATGGGCAACGTTGCAGATCCCCCCAGCCAGGAAACTTGCCAGACCGTCAGCGAACGTTGATCCTGTTTGTGGGGAAGCAGCCGCAACAGCGCAGGAGAAGACGAGTGACGGACCGGACACAACGCGAACCGACCCTGGCGCGTCACGTCAACCTGCCGCAACTGGCGCTCTATGGCCTGGGCAGCATGCTGGGGGCCGGCATCTATGGTCTGATCGGCAAGGCGGCGGGGGAAATGGGCAATGCCGTTTGGCTGGCCTTCCTTGTTTCCATGGTGGCCGCGCTGTTGACCGGCCTGTCCTATGCCTCGCTGGGGTCGCGCTACCCGCGCGCGGGCGGGGCCGCCTATGTCACGCAGCGCGCCTATGGTTGGCCGCTGCTGACCTATCTGGTCGGGCTGACGGTGATGGCTTCCGGTCTGACATCCGTGGCAACACAAAGCCGGGTGGTGGCAGAAGCGCTGACCCGCCTGCCCCTGTTCGATGGGGTGCCGGTATTGCCGCTGGCCCTGGGTTTCCTGCTGCTGATTGCCGGCATCGTCTTCCGGGGCATCAAGGAGAGCATGTGGGTCAACATGGCCTGCACCGCCATGGAGGCGGGCGGGCTGCTGGTGGTCATCGCCGTGGGCATTCCCTATTGGGGCGGGGTGGACCTGCTGGAGGTGCCGCCTTCGTCGGGGGGGATCGATGCCGCCATGATCCTGCAAGGGGCCGTCCTGACCTTCTTCAGCTTCATCGGATTCGAGGACACGTTCAATGTTGCGGAAGAGGTGAAGGACCCGCAGCGCACCCTGCCCTGGGCCATCATCATCGCCATGGCATCGGCCACGGTCATTTATCTGGCCGTCGCCATCACCGCCGTGTCGGTCGTGCCCTGGCAGGAACTGGCCACCGCCTCGGGCCCGCTGGTGGAGGTGGTGAACCGCGCCGCGCCCTGGATTCCCAGTGTCGTGTTCGTGGTGATCACGGTGTTCGCGGTGTCGAATACCGCCCTGCTGAACTACATCATGGCCTCCCGCCTGGCCTATGGCATGGCGCGGCTGGAACTGCTGCCCCGCGTCCTGGGGCGGGTGCATGCCCGGCGGCGGACCCCGCATGTCGCCATCGCCGCCCTGCTGGTGATCATTACGGCGCTTATGCTGTCCGGTGATATCGCACAGCTGGCGTCGGCGACGGTGCTGCTGCTGCTGGCGGTCTTCACCATCATCAATATTGCCCTGCTGATCCTGCAGCGCCGCCCCAGCGAGGTGAAGGGCGTTTTCGAGGTGCCGTCCTTCGTGCCCGTCGGCGGCGCCCTCATCTGCGCCCTGTTGTTCTGCAACCGGCTGGTCACCGGCGACTGGAGGGCCCCGGCGCTGGCCGTCGGCCTGCTGGCCGGTATTGTCGTGCTGTATCTCCTGATACGGCCAACCAGTGTCGACAATCTGGACAATGCCGATGAGGTGGCCGTGGATTGATCCGGCCACCGCCAGCGGCCCCCACCGCCAGGGTTGTCGGACCATAGCCTTTAATCATATAATCATATATATGTGACCACTCCAACAAGGGTGCAGTTGGCGGGACACCCATGGCCGGCGGTACGGACCGGACGGGGACAGGGGGGGATGCTGTGACCAGTCTTTCGCAGATCGATCTTGTGGTGGTGGTGGTCTACGCCATCGGGATTTTCGGGCTGGCCCAGTGGGTCAGCCGGGAAAAGGCCGGCCATGCCAAGGATACGTCGGACTATTTCCTGGCGTCGAAGGCACTGCCCTGGTGGGCCATCGGCGCCTCGCTGATCGCTGCCAATATCTCGGCGGAACAGATTGTCGGCATGTCGGGGTCGGGTTACGCGCTGGGGCTCGCCATCGCGTCCTATGAATGGATGGCAGCGCTGACCCTGCTGATCGTCGGCAAGTATTTCCTGCCGATCTTTCTAAAAAACGAGATTTACACCATGCCGCAGTTCCTGGAACAGCGGTATGGACGGGTGCTGCCGGTGCTGATGGCCGTCTTCTGGCTGGCGCTTTATATCTTCGTCAATCTCACCTCCATCATCTGGCTGGGGTCCATCGCGGTCAACAAGGTGGCGGGGGTGGACCAGAATGTCGCCCTGGTGGCCCTGGGCGCCTTTGCCCTGCTGTATCAACTCTATGGCGGGCTGAAGGCCGTTGCCCTGACCGATATCGTGCAGGTGACGCTGCTGGTGCTGGGCGGGCTGGTCATCTCCTATCTGACCTTGCAGGAAATCGGCGGTGGCCAGGGTGTGCTGGCCGGCTTCCAGATCCTGACCGACCGGGTGCCCGGCCATTTCAACATGATCCTGGAAACCGACCACCCCTTCTACAAGGACCTGCCCGGCATCGCCGTGCTGGTCGGCGGCATGTGGATCGCCAATCTCAGCTATTGGGGTTTCAACCAGTACATCATCCAGCGGGCGCTGGCGGCCAAAAGCCTGGCGGAGGCACAGAAAGGCGTGGTCTTTGCCGCCTATCTGAAGCTGCTGATGCCTGTGATCATCGTGCTGCCCGGCATCGCCGCCGTGGTCCTGGCCCCTGATCTGGCAAAGCCGGACGAGGCCTATCCCACCATGATGCGGCTGCTGCCCCCCGGGCTGCTGGGTCTGGTGTTCGCGGCCCTGATTGCCGCGATCATCGCCTCCACCGCCTCCAAGATCAATTCCATCGCCACCATCTTCACCCTCGACCTCTATGCCAAGGCCCGCGGCCAGGATGCGGTCAGCCAGAAGCATCTGGTGCTGGTCGGTCGGCTGGTGGCCGCCGTGGCCGTCATCATTGCCCTGCTGACCGCCCGTCCGCTGCTGGGCAATTCCGATCAGGCCTTCCAGTTCATCCAGGAATTTTCCGGCTTCTTCACGCCGGGCATCACGGTCATTTTCCTGCTGGGCCTGTTCTGGAAAAAGGCCAGCGAAGCCGGTGCCATCGCCGCCGCCATCGCCTCGGTGGTGCTGTCCTATGCCTTAAAGATGGGGGCGCCGGAAATCCCCTTCATGAACCGCATGGGCATTGTCTTCCTCGCCAGCCTGCTGCTGGCCGCCACCATCAGTCTGGCCTTCAAACACCGGGGCGGCGCCAACCGCATCACGATGCAGGGCGTATCCTTTGCCACGCCCGCTACCTTCAACATCGCCGGTATCGGCGTCATCCTGATCCTCATCGCCCTATACGCCACTTGGTGGTGACGGCAGACACGGCCCTTGATCACGCACCATCATCAGGCCGGGACCGGTAACAGGCTTGACCGCGGGGCCCGCTTGGGGCCAGATCACGCCACGCCCATGCGGGAGAGCGCGGCACCAGGCCGCCGCCGAAGGAGCAACCGCCCCGGAATCTCTCAGGCACCCGAACCGCATGGGGCTGACAACATCCGAAGAGTGGACGTGTGACCGGTCGCCGGCACGCGCCCCGCCGGAGGAGAAAGCCTGCCGCACATGGGGTGCGGCGGCGAAGCTCTCAGGCAAAAATACGGATGGGGCATGGAACCCCCGCCCCTGGCCGGGCGGGTGAGGAACACCATGACCATCAGCGTCTTCGACCTGTTTAAGATCGGCGTCGGGCCCAGCAGTTCCCATACGATGGGGCCGATGACGGCTGCCTTCCGCTTCACGGCCCGGCTGGCCGAGACGGGATGGCTGACCCACACCAACCGTGTCACCGTGGCCCTTTATGCCTCGCTGGCCCTGACGGGCCGGGGGCATGCCACCCACAGCGCCGTGATCACGGGTCTGGCCGGGCATCAGCCCGCCCAGGTCGATCCCGACGCGGCAGAGGCGCTGGTGGCGGCGGTGACCGCCCACCACCGCCTGCCCCTGGCCGGCACGCGGGATATTGCTTTCGACCCCGACCGTGACATCGAATGGCGGGGTGCCGAACGCCTGCCCTTCCATCCCAACGGCATGACGCTGAGCGCCTTTGATGCGGAGGGCATGCTGGTCGCGGCCCGTACCTATTACTCCATCGGCGGCGGCTTCGTGCTGGACGAGGATGAGGCCCGCCAGAACCAGGGCGGCGACAGCGGCCCCACCCCGCCCCCGCATTATTACGAAACGGCCGACGGTCTGCTGGCCATCGCCGCGGGCACGGGCCTGTCCATCCCCGACATCATCCTGGCCAATGAATGCGTCAGCCGCCCCGAAGCAGAGGTGCGCGCCGGCCTGGACACCATCTGGGCCGCGATGGAGGCCTGTATCAACCGCGGCATAAGGCAGGATGGCTTGCTGCCGGGCGGGTTGAAGGTGAAGCGCCGGGCCGGACGCCTGCACCGCGATCTGGTGGCGCGCCAGGAACGCATGCTGACCGATCCCCTGTCGGTGCTGGACTGGATCAATCTCTGGGCCCTGGCCGTGAATGAGGAGAATGCCGCCGGCGGCAAGGTCGTGACCTCGCCCACCAATGGCGCGGCCGGCGTGGTGCCGGCGGTCTTGCGGTACTATGACCGCTTCTGCAATGGCACGCGCGATGGCCGGCACCGGTTCCTGCTGACCGCCGCCGCCATCGGCGGCCTGTACAAGCGCAATGCCAGCATTTCCGCTGCCGAAGTCGGATGCCAGGGGGAAGTGGGTGTGGCCTGCTCCATGGCGGCCGGTGCCCTGGTTGCAGCCTTGGGCGGCACCGCCGCCCAGATCGAGAACGCGGCAGAGATCGGCATGGAGCATAATCTGGGCCTGACCTGCGACCCGATCGGCGGGCTGGTCCAGATCCCCTGCATCGAACGTAACGCCATGGGCGCCATCAAGGCGATTGACGCCTCACGCTTGGCCATGATGGGCGACGGGTCGCACCATGTGTCGCTGGACCGCGTTATTGAAACCATGCGCCGCACCGGTGCCGACATGAGCGAGCATTACAAGGAGACCTCGCTGGGCGGTCTGGCCGTCAACGTCCCGGAATGTTGAGCCGGCCAGCAAAGGCCCCGGCGGCAAAGGCATCGACCCAGCCCTCGCACATGGCGATGCCTTCCTCCACGCTGAAATCCGCCGGATTCAGACACCAGGTCAGCCAGAGCCCGTCCAGCAGGGCGTTCAGGGCCGTGGCCGCCGCCTGGATCTTCAGCGGTGGCAGCCCCGCCTCACCCGCCAGCGCCCCCAGATGCCGCTCCAGCACCTGGCGGTACTGGGCATAGGTACCCTGCTGCACCGCCTGCATGTCGGGGGAATGGCGCACCATGCTCCAGAACACCACCCAGACGCCCAGCGTGGACGGATCGAAGATGCCCGGCCCGAAACTTTCGCGGATGAACAGGGACAGACATTCACGCGGGTCCGTCCCGCCTGCCGACACGGCCAGCAGATGGGCCGCGATGCCGCCCGACAATCTCTCATAGGCGTGACAGATCAACTGGTCGGCACTGGGGTAATAATGGTTGATCAGGCCGATGGACACCCCGGCGGCGGCGGCGATCTTGCGCACCGATACCCCTGCATGCCCATGCTGGGCCAGACAGCGCAGTGTGGCATCCACCAGTTCGTCCCGCCGCATTTCCGGCGGAATGCGGGAAAATTTCGGGGTGCGCGCGGCCATGCCTGCCCTCCTTCTCCGACGGGGGACCTGTGTATCATGCGGTTTTAAGGCCTGTCGTCCTGAAAGCCCGATGATCAGGGCCGCGTCAGCCCATTGACAGGGGCCCGCCTCTCTTGCACGAATGTTCAACAAGCTTCAGAGGAGTCAGGTGCGATGCAGGGAGCAGCCCCGCCCGACCCGCAGGATGATCTCAGCCTGCCGGGTTGGATCTACCGCGACGCCGATTTCCTGGCGGTGGAGCGGGAAGTGATCTTCCGCCGCAGCTGGCAGATCGTCTGTCACCTAAACGACATCCCACAGGCGGGCGATTATCACAGCCTCGATTTCCTGGGCGAAAGCGTGGTTGTGCTGCGCGGGGAGGATGGGCAGGTCCGCGCCTTTCACAATTTCTGCCGCCACCGCGCGGCCCGCCTGCTGGATGGGCAGGCGGGCCATTGTGGCCGGCGCATCACCTGCCCCTACCATGCCTGGACCTATGACAGCACCGGCCGGCTGACCGGCGTGCCCCACCGCCGGGAATTCCCTGATTTCCGGCTGGAGGATTATCCCCTGCTGCCGGTGACGCATGAGGTCTGGCACGGATTCATCTTCATCCGGCTGGAGGATCACGGCGGTCCCGCCGTGGCCGACATGATGGCCCCCTACGCGCAGGAGATTGAGCCCTACCGTATGCAGGCTTTGCAGCCCCTGGGCCGGGTAACCCTGCGGCCACGCGCGGTCAACTGGAAGAATGTCGGCGACAATTATTCCGACAGCCTGCATATCACCGTGGCCCATCCCGGCCTGACCCGGCTGTTCGGCCATGGCTATGGGCTGGAAGCGCAGGAATGGGTCGACAAGATGTGGGGCCACCTGATCGATCCCTTGTCGAAAAACCGATCAGAACGCTTCTACCAGACCTACCTGCCGCCGGTGCCGCACCTGCCGGCGGCGCGTCAGCGGCTGTGGACCTATTTTAAGCTCTGGCCCAACCAGGCCTTCGACCTCTATCCCGATCAGATCGATTTCATGCAATGGATCCCGGTCTCCCCCACCGACTGCGTGATCCGCGAAATCGCCTATGTCCATGCAGATGACCGGCGGGAAATGCGGGCGGTGCGCTATGCCAACTGGCGCATCAACCGCCAGGTCAGCCTGGAGGACAAACTACTGATCGAGCGGGTACAGCAGGGCATGGGCAGCCGCGCTTACAGCACCGGGCCGCTGGGCCGCAACGAGGTCAGTTTGCGGTCCTTTGCCTGGCGTATCCGTTCGCTGATCCCCGAAAGCCGCCTGCCCCAGGCGCCGCCACCGGGATGGAGCGGGCGACGGACAGGAGGATTGGGTTGATGCGCGACGTGGTAATGATCGGCGGCGGCCATAATGGACTGGTCTGCGCCTACTATCTGGCAAAGGCCGGCCTGAAGGTGACGGTGCTGGAACGCCGGCATGTCGTGGGCGGGGCGGCCGTGACGGAGGAATTCCATCCCGGTTTCCGCAATTCCGTCGCTTCCTACACTGTCTCCCTGCTGAACCCCAAGATCATCGCCGATATGGGGCTGGCGGCGCACGGGCTGCGGGTGGTGGAACGGGAGATTTCCAACTTTCTGCCCTTTGACGATGGCACCTGCCTGCAAACTGGCGGCAACGGCCTGACAAAGCGGGAAGTGGCCCGGTTCTCCACCCGCGATGCCGACCGGCTGGACGATTATGACCGGGTCACGGGCGCCATCGCCGATGTGCTGCGCGACCTGGTCCTGCAAACCCCGCCCAACCTGGTGCAGGGCGGTATCTTCGCAGCCGTGCCGGAACTGCTGAAGCTGGCCCGGGTCGGCGGGCGGCTGAACCGGCTGGATATCGACCTGCACCGTGAATTGCTGGACCTGTTTGCCATGTCGGCGGGCCATTATCTGGATCGCTGGTTTGAAAGCATGCCCATCAAGGCCGCCTTCGGCTTTGACAGTATCGTCGGCAATTTTGCCAGCCCCTATACGCCCGGTTCCGCCTATGTGCTGCTGCATCATGTGTTTGGCGAGGTGAATGGCAAGAAGGGCGCCTGGGGCCATGCCATCGGCGGCATGGGCGCCATCACCCAGGCCATGGCCAAGGCCGCCGGGGCGGCGGGCGTGGAGATCATCACCGATGCCGCCGTGACGGAGGTGATCATCGACAGGGGCCGCGCCACGGGCGTGGTGACGGACAAGGGCGAGGCTATGCGGGGACGGCTGGTTGTCTCCAACCTGAACCCGCGCCTGCTGTTCGGGCAGCTGGTGGCCGCCAATGAGCAGCCGGCGGACTTCCATCGCCGCATCAGCCATTGGCGCTGCGGGTCCGGCACCTTCCGCATGAATGTGGCCCTGTCGGAACTGCCCGACTTCACCGCCCTGCCCGGCAAGGCCCGCGCGCCCCACCATACGGCGGGCATTATCATCGCGCCGGGCCTGGATTACATGGACCGCGCCTATATGGATGCCCGCCGCGACGGCTGGTCACAGCGGCCCATCGTCGAGGTGCTGATCCCCTCCACCCTGGATGACAGCCTGGCGCCCCGGGGCCAGCATGTGGCCAGCCTGTTCTGTCAGCATGTGGCCCCGGAACTGCCGGGCGGCAGGTCCTGGGACGCCCATCGCGAGGAAGTGGCCGACCTGATGATCGATACCGTCACCCGCTATGCCCCCAATTTCAAGGCATCGGTGATCGGCCGGCAGATCAACAGCCCGCTGGACCTGGAACGCACCTTCGGCCTGATCGGTGGCGATATCTTCCATGGCGCCTTGGACCTGAACCAGATCTTCTCCGCCCGGCCCATGCTGGGCCATGCCGATTACCGCACCCCCATCCGGGGCCTGTACCAGTGCGGGTCCGGCACCCATCCAGGCGGCGGCGTCACCGGGGCGCCGGGCCACAATGCCGCGCGGGAGATCATCGCCGATATCCATGCCGGGCGGGTGTGAACCGCCCCACGCCTCCGCCCCCACAAGTCCCTGGACGAACGCTCAATAACAGGTACGCTTTCCCATCGGCCCCGCTCCGGGCCGGCATGATGGAGGGCTGGCATGAGGGGGCGCGGCGGCAAGATCGGGCCGGTGGCGGCGGGTGCCATCGTCGCCGGCAACATGATCGGGTCCGGCGTTTTCCTGCTGCCGGCCAGCCTGGGCGCCATCGGCTCCATCACCCTGGTCGGCTGGATCATCGTGCTGGCGGGATGCCTGCTGCTGGGCTGGGTCTGCGCCACCCTGGCCATGCTGCGGCCGGGCGGGCTGGGCCTGACCGGTTATGTGCATGATGCGCTTGGCCCCTATCTGGGGTTCCAGTCGGCCTTTGTCTATTGGATCGCCACCTGGTTCGGCAATGTGGCCATCGCTCTCGCCGTCACCGGTTATCTGGGCAGCTTTGTCGCCGCCATGAAGGTGCCCGCCATGCTGGCAGGGGCCACCATCGCCATCATCTGGCTGATGACCCTGATCAACCTGTCGGGTGCCCGCCTGATCGCCCGGTTCGAAGGGGCGGCCCTGGTGCTGGGACTGGCGCCGGTGCTGCTGGTTGGCGGGCTGGGCTGGGTCTGGTTCGACCCCGCCCTGTTCGCCGCCGGCTGGAACGTGACGGGCGGGTCGGACGGAAAGGCGCTGCTGGCCTCGCTGGGCCTGATCATCTGGGCCTTTCTGGGCCTGGAAAGTGCCGCCGTGGTCGCCGCCGTGGTGAAGCGGCCGGAACGCGACGTGCCGCTGGCCACCGCGGGCGGCATCCTGGTCGCGGGCCTCACCTATATCATCGCCTGCACCTCCCTGATGGGGGTGATGCCGGCGGCGGAACTGGCCGCCTCCACCGCCCCCTTTGCCGAGGTCGCGGCCCGCATCTGGGGCCCCGTGGCCGGCAGCATCCTGGCCGTCTGTGCCATGGTGAAGGCGGCGGGCACGCTGGCCGGCTGGATGCTGGTAGGGGCGGAAACGGCGGAGGCTGCCTCCGAACTGGGCCTGTTCCCGCGCGCCCTGTCAAAGATCAATGCCCATGGCGCCCCGTCGCGCAACCTGATCGTCACCGCCCTGCTGATGAGTGTCGTCTGTATCGCCACCCTGTCGGCCACACTGGGCGAGCAGTTCAGCATGGTGGTCAACATGGCGGTCGTACTGAATGTCCTGGTCTATGCCTATGCCTGCCTGGCCCTGCTGCGCCTTTCCCCCGCCATCACCCCACCGGCCCGGCGCCGATGGACCCGCGCCACCGCCCTGGCCGGCCTGGCCTTCGCCCTTCTGATCATCGGCCTGTCAGAGGTCTGGATGCTGGCCATCGCCGCCCTGATCCTGGCGCTGACCCTGCCGCTCTACCTTCTGACCCGCCCCCGCCCGACGCCCCATGGCGGCAGGTCAGGTCGAGCCACAGGCGAGCCCTGACAGACCAGGCGCTCAATCCGATGCCGTCAGGGCGCGGGCGTCGCCCTCGACCTGACCTGCGGCTTGCTGATCCTGTTCTGCCCGCCCTGTGCAACATTGTGAAACACAAAAACCAGGGATGTTTCAGAGCAGGAGCGACCATGCGGCGCTCCGACTTGGGGCGGCAGCAGAAACAGATGTGGTGGTGTGGAGGGGCATCATGGACCCGCAGCATTCATCCATTATGCCCGTCCACGTTATCACAGGCCGACGGAAAAGTCAGCTATGCAGGCCCGGCGCCTCCTGCCCGGTGTGCGCCACATATTCCGTGTAGCCGCCGCCATATTGATGGATGCCGTCCGGTGTCAGCTCCAGCACCCGGTTGGACAGGGCCGCCAGGAAATGCCGGTCGTGCGACACGAACAGCATGGTCCCTTCATAGGCGGCCAGCGCACTGATCAGCATCTGCTTGGTGTCGAGGTCGAGATGGTTGGTCGGCTCGTCCAGCACCAGGAAATTGGGCGGGTTATACAGCATGATGGCCATCACCAGCCGCGCCTTCTCCCCGCCCGACAGGACGCGGCAGCGCTTTTCCACATCATCGCCGGAAAAGCCGAAACAGCCGGCCAGCGCCCGCAACGAACCCTGACCCGCCTGCGGGAAGGCGCTTTCCAGCGCTTCGAACACCGTCTGCTCCCCATCCAGCAATTCCATCGCGTGCTGGGAGAAATAGCCCATCTTGACGCTGGCGCCGACATTGACGGTGCCGGCATCGGGCCGGTCCACGCCCGCGATCAGCTTCAGCAGCGTGGATTTGCCGGCACCATTGACACCCATCACGCACCAGCGTTCCTTGCGGCGGATGGTGAAATCGAACCCCTGATAGATGGTGCGGCTGCCATAGCCCTTGTGGACATTGCGCAGGACCGCGACATCATCGCCCGAGCGCGGGGCGGCAGGGAACTCGAACAGCACGGTCTGCCGGCGTTTCGGCGGCTCGACCCGGTCGATCTTGTCCAGCTTCTTGACCCGGCTCTGCACCTGGGCGGCATGCGAGGCACGGGCCTTGAACCGCTCGATAAACTTGATCTCCTTGGCCAGCATGGCCTGCTGGCGTTCAAACTGCGCCTGCTGCTGCTTTTCGTTCAGCGCCCGCTGCTGTTCATAGAAACTGTAATCGCCGGAATAGCTGGTCAGCGAACCGCCATCGATCTCGATGATCTTGTTGACGATCCGGTTCATGAACTCCCGGTCGTGCGAGGTCATCAGCAGCGCGCCGTCATAACCCTTCAGGAACCCTTCCAGCCAGATCAGGCTTTCAATGTCCAGATGGTTGCTGGGCTCGTCCAGCAGCATGGCGTCCGGCTTCATCAGCAGGATGCGCCCCAGCGCCACGCGCATTTTCCAGCCGCCCGACAAGGCACCCACATCCTTGTCCATCATCTCCTGGCTGAAGCTGAGCCCGGCCAGCACTTCACGCGCCCTTCCCTCCAGCTCATAGCCGCCCAGCTCGTCAAAGCGGGCCTGTACCTCGCCATAGCGCTCGATGATGGCATCCATCCGGTCGGCCTGATCGGGGTCGGCCATGGCTTCTTCCAGGCTGGCCAGTTCCTTGGCCACGTCGCTGACCGGCCCGGCACCGTCCATCACTTCGGCCACCGCACTGCGGCCCGCCATTTCGCCGACATCCTGGCTGAAATAGCCGATGGAGACCTGCTTCTCCACGGATACCTGCCCCGTATCCGGCAGTTCCTCGCCCGTGATCATCCGGAACAGCGTGGTCTTGCCCGCCCCGTTGGGCCCGACCAGCCCCACCTTCTCCCCCCGGTTCAGGGCTGCGGAGGATTCCAGGAACAGAATGCGATGACCATTATGTTTGCTGATATTCTCAAGACGGATCATGACAGGCGGCCGGGCTCCTGGGGGTTAGCTGGCCCCCTTATGCCACAAGATACGGGATGCGCCAGGGACTTGATCGGTTGCCGCAGCCTGGGCGATGGCCGCCTCTCGGGTCAGCGTTTCCTGCACCACCCGCGGGTTGCGGTCGAGACGCCGATCGGGCGGGAACACCATTCCCCTGGGCGTGGTCCTGGGCCTCGCGAAGGCCCTGGGTGATATCGGCGATAATGGCCCGGTGGCCCTTTGACAACAGCGCCAGCAGATCAACCGGCACATTCGCCCCAGAACAGGTGGCAATCCCTCCACGGCTGCATCATCAGGTACCTATGGGGAAGCGCTGCCCATTCACGCCGCGTCGGACACCGTTTCGGCCAGTCCCGCCAGGACCAGCGCACCTACGGCGAAATGTTCGGCGGTCTTTACCGGGGACAGGTTGTAGAAACCCTTCCAGGCGGCGGCCTGGTTCACCTCTGCCTGCCCCGGATGGGTCAGGCGCCAGTGGCGTTCCACGGCAGCGGCGATGATGCGGTCGGTGGAGATCAGTCCCGGCAGGCGCACGGAGCTGTGAACCGACAGCATCTCCGACACGGCCCACAGCGCCTCTACCGTCAATTGCCGGTATTCGGGCGCCATGATGCGGTCCAGCCGGGCCTCCACCTCACGCGCGAAATCCCGTTCACCGGGCGTGCGGTCGGCGCGCAGGGTGGCGCTGTCCAGGCGCATTTCCTGATGGCTGGGATCGGCGATGATCAGCCCGTCGCCATGGCGCAGAAGCCCCCAGACCCGGTGGAAAAACGCATCCGGTACGGGCAGCAGCGTGCCCGTGGTATCGCGCCAGCCCCACCAGTCGCCACCGGTCAGCACCGTGGCCGTCCAATCCTCCATGGCGAATTCGGGGCGGTCGACCGCACTGCCACGCGAGAGCACGGGCAGGCAGAAATCCCCCGTCATGCCGGGGCAGCGGGAGATCAGGCGGCGCAGGCGGGTCAGGATGGCGTGCGGCCCCTCGGCCTTCAGCACCTCCAGCCCGCCAGTATCCGACAGGCCGCGCTGCCGCGCCACCGACCGGACCAGCAGGCCCAGCAGATCGGCCGGGCGCAGGGACAGGGTGTAGCGGAACAGTTCGGGGCTGGCCTTGATCAGGGTGCCGCTGAACAGCAGCATCTCTTCGCGCAGCATCAGGGTGGCCGGGTCACCGCCGATGGTGGCCAGACGGGCGGAAATGTCGGCATTGGCCAGCGGCCGGTCCACAGTGCTGGCGCCCAGGATGACATGTTTCTGCCGGACCACGATCTCCTTCACCGCATCCTGCAACCGCTCATCATGGCGGTTCAGCAGATGGGCCAGGGGGCGGACAATGTCCCAGCGTCCGGCATGGCCGGCGGCACGGTAGAGATTTTCCGCCCGCTGCCACAGCGGCACGCCGCCATCGGGCACAAAGTCCCGCCCCTGGCGTTCCAGCAGCAGCATCAGCATCAGCAGGTACCAGTCGGCGCGGCGCTCGCCTTCCAGCGATTTGGCCAGCCAGGGCGTGTCCCCTTCCTCGATCCAGCGGCGATCCTCCCCGCCCGGCGGCGGGGCCTTGAAGTCGAAGGCATCATCCCCGGCCCAGGCGCGCACAGGACGGGCCGTGACGGGACAGGAGGGGGCAATCTCCTCAAACGCCACGATGCGGGCCCCGCCATAGGCATCGATCAGGTCGCTGCCCCGCACCACCAGATCGGCCACCCGGCCCGACACCAGATCGGCCAGGGTCCGCGCCAGTTCGGCAAACCCATCGCCCGCCGCCATGCCCTTCGACACGGGGAAGACCAGCAGCGGCGGCTTGGTGAAGGTCCAGGTGCGGTTGATATAGGCGATTTCCGACAGAAGCCGGTCCACCAGGAACCGGTGGTCATAGGTGAAATAGAAACCGTCCTGTTCATCGACAAAGGTCGGCACGATCACCGCCGGCTGCCCGGCAAAGCGGAAGCCGCAGGCGGTGATCAGCGTGCCCAGCCGGCGCGGCGGCCGGCCCGACAGGCCCAAGGCCTCGCACCGGCCCAATTCGGCCAGCGCGCCCACCAGCACATCGACATGGCAGATATTGATCGACCCGCCGGCCTGGGCCAGTGTCTGACAGGAAACACCCTGTTCCTTCAGTTGTCCCCGGACCCTGTCATCCTCCGCCAGCACCACCAGCCGTACCGGCACCGGTGGCTTGGGCTTCAGCTTGGCGCGGCGGTTCAGCGGGTCCACATCACCGGGCGCCAGCAAGCCCTCATCGATCAGCAGCCCCATGATGAACAGGCTCTGTGCCCAGAGCAGCGGCACATTCTCATTCGGCACCCGCTTCTGGCTGCCGGGATGGGCGCGCTCCGCCGCCACCGCCTCTTCGGGAACAATAAACAGTTCGGGCAGCAGGGCGTCGCCACCGCGTTCGACCAGCAGGTCCTCCAGCTTCAATCGCCAGGACGCCGCCCCGCGCGCGTCACCCGTCAGCAGGGCCGTGACATAAAAATAGGTATAGAACAGCGGCCATTCGCTTTCGATGCCGCGGAACCGCTCCAACTCCCCCGCCTCATAATGCAGGCGGGTATGGTCCTCCAGCACCGTCTGGTGCCCGTCGGTCAGGAAGCGCTTGCAGCCATAGGGGCCGGCCAGCTTGGTCAGGATCTCATTGCGGGTGCGCTCCACCAGATCGGGGGCGTCCACGGCAAATGCCGGCCAGCCGATGATGCCCAGCGTGGCCGCGTCCACCTCCTTCGATCCGGATTCGCGCGGCAGCAGCGCCTCCACGGTCGCCCGCGCCCGCGCGATCTCATCCGGGACGGCATGGATGACGGCGACGCGGCCCCCATCCTCCCCGAACAGGTCCAGGCCCTGCATGGCCTCCATGGCCGCCTTGGCCATGCCGATGGAACTGGCATTCAGTTCCACGGCCCCGTCATTGATCTTGCGCCCCCGCTCCCAGATGCCGAAATCCGCGATGCGGTAGGCGGGGCCGATGTAATGGACCAGGTTCTGGACAAAGGCCACCTCGTCCATCGTGTAGATGACCGAGGTGCCGGACCGCGTCATCTGCGCCAGCATCAGCAGGAACAGCGAGGTCGCATCGACCTGCAGGTGCCCCCAGCCATCATCGGCCGCCACCGCCTCGCCCGTGCTGGCCGAATAGATGGCGTGCAGACTGTCCAGCGGCGCCTGGGTATGCTTGAACCGTTCGACCTTGGCCGCCTGCCGCATCATGGCCTGCAACAGGCCACGCATGGTCTTGACGACACTCTGTTCCAGAAGGCGCGCGCGGGCCGGGCTGTCGCCACGGCGGCGATAAGCCAGCGACAGGGCCCAGGGGCCGATGATCGAATAGACATTATCGCGCACCCAGGCATGGGTGTAATTGCCATGCACCGTGACCGCCGTGCTGGCCGGCAGCAGCCCGGTGATCGGATGCTGACGCACCAGGATCACCCGGTTCACATGGTCGAACAACCGGTCCAGCGCGGTCTTCACCGCCTGTCCACCCTGCTTGCCGATCCCCTTTGGCAATGGCGATTC
>JAIXTS010000520.1 GCA_027483805.1 Azospirillum sp.
CCGGCCCTGACGCTGACCGACAAAGAATACCAGATCATGCGCAATGCCAGCCTGACGGTGCTGCGCGAGATCGGTGTGGATACGGGCGGGTCGAACGTGCAGTTCGGCATCCATCCCGATACCGGCCGCATGGTCGTGATCGAGATGAACCCGCGCGTCTCGCGCTCCTCGGCGCTGGCCTCCAAGGCCACCGGCTTCCCCATCGCCAAGATCGCGGCCAAGCTGGCCGTCGGTTACACGCTGGATGAGCTGGACAACGATATCACCGGCTCCACGCCCGCCAGCTTTGAGCCGACGATCGACTATGTCGTCACCAAGATCCCGCGCTTTGCGTTCGAGAAGTTCCCCGGTGCCGACAACACGCTGACCACATCCATGAAGTCGGTCGGCGAAGTCATGGCCATCGGCCGCACCTTCGCGGAGAGCATGCAGAAGGCGCTGCGCGGTCTGGAAACCGGCCTGACCGGCTTTGACGAGATCGACCTGCGCGATGCCAATGGCAATGTCGACCAGGGTCGCCTGCGCCATATGCTGAGCCGCCCGACGCCCGAACGCCTGCTGATCGTGGCCCAGGCCATGCGCCATGGCTGGACGGTCGAGCAGATCTATGAAGAGTGCAAGTACGACCCCTGGTTCATGCGCCAGATCGAAGCCATCGTGCAGGAAGAAGCTTCCATCAAGGCGGCCGGCCTGTCGGGCATCGATGCCCAATATATGGCCCGCATCAAGGCCATGGGGTTCAGCGACGCCCGTCTGGCCACCCTGCTGGACCAGCCCGAATCCGCCGTTGCCGCCCATCGCCGTGGGCTGGGCGTGCGCCCGGTGTTCAAGCGGATCGACACCTGTGCCGCCGAATTCGCCAGCGACACGCCCTACATGTACTCCACCTATGAAGGCAATGGCCTGGAGCCGGCGGAGTGCGAGGCAGACCCGACGGACAAGAAGAAGGTGGTCATCCTGGGCGGCGGTCCCAACCGTATCGGCCAGGGGATCGAGTTCGACTATTGCTGCGTCCATGCCGTCTATGCGCTTCAGGAAGCGGGCTATGAGACGATCATGGTCAATTGCAACCCGGAAACGGTTTCCACCGATTATGACACCGCCGACCGCCTGTATTTCGAGTCCCTGACCGCTGAGGACGTGATCGAGCTGGTCGAGCGGGAAAAGCAGAATGGCGAGGTTGTCGGCCTGATCGTGCAGTTCGGCGGTCAGACGCCGCTGAAGCTGGCCAAGGCTTTGGAACAGGCGGGCCTGCCCATCCTGGGCACCACGCCGGACGCCATCGACCTGGCCGAGGACCGTGAGCGGTTCCAGCAGCTGCTGCACAAGCTGGAACTGCGCCAGCCGGCCAACGGCCTGGCCCGGTCGCTGGAAGAGGCCGTCGCGGTGGCCGAGAAGATCGGCTTCCCCGTCGTCATCCGTCCGTCCTATGTGCTGGGTGGCCGCGCCATGGAGATCGTGCATGATATGGCCGGTCTGCACCGCTATATCGCCACGGCCGTGAAGGTGTCGGGCAACAACCCGGTGCTGATCGACAGTTATCTCCAGAACGCCATTGAGGTGGATGTGGACGCCGTGGCCGATGCCGACGGTGAAGTCTATGTCGCCGGCATCATGGAGCATATTGAGGAAGCCGGTATCCATTCCGGCGACAGCGCCTGCGCCCTGCCCCCCTATACCCTGTCCAAGCCCGTCATCGACGAGTTGACGGTGCAGGCGGTGAAGCTGGCCCGGGGGCTGAACGTCGTCGGCCTGATGAATATCCAGTTCGCGGTCAAGCAGAGCGCGGACGGGTCGGGCATCGGTGGCTTCGATATCTACATCCTGGAAGTGAACCCGCGGGCCAGCCGCACGGTCCCCTTCGTGGCCAAGGCCACCGGCACCGCCATCGCCAAGATCGCGGCCCGCGTCATGGCCGGGGAAAAGCTCTCGCAGTTCAAGCTGTCCGGCCCCTTCCCGCCGCATACGGCCGTCAAGGAAGCCGTGTTCCCGTTCAACCGTTTCCCCGGTGTGGACATCCTGCTGGGGCCGGAAATGCGCTCCACTGGCGAGGTGATGGGCCTGGACAAGAATTTCGGCCTGGCCTTCGCCAAGAGCCAGATGGGGGCCGGCGTCACCCTGCCCAAGGAAGGCACCGTCTTCATCTCGGTCCGCGAAGGCGACAAGCCCTCCATGGTGCCGGTGGCGGCCAAGCTGCTGGAAATGGGCTTCAAGGTGATCGCCACCCGTGGCACCGCCAAGCATCTGGCCGACAATGGTGTGAAGGTCGCGGCCATCAACAAGGTGGTGGAAGGCCAGCCGCACATTGTGGATGCCATGATCAATGGCAACGTGCAGCTGATCTTCAACACGACCGAAGGGTCGCAGGCCGTTTCCGATAGCTTCAGCTTGCGCCGCGCCGCTCTGACCAATAACATCCCGTACTACACCACGGTGGCCGGAGCCGAGGCGGCAGTTGAAGCCATCTCAGCGTTGAAGGTCGGCGGTCTGGACGTGGCCCCGCTTCAGTCTTACTTGAGCGGCTCATACTAAGGACGGTCGGGTCGGTCGGGGCGGAACGCCGCCCCGTCAGGCCATTTTTGTTCCCTCAGGCGCCGGGGCGCCGCCATCCGGCGGCTTGCTTTCGGCGCATGAGTGCCGGGCTGGCAGTCGCCAGCCTCCAACGGCCTGCACCAGGGCAGCTCCCGGTGAAGTCTGTTGGTTCTGTTTCTGGGCTACCTTTACTGGGATAGGGCACGATGGAAAAAGTTCCCATGACGGCTCGGGGGTACAACCGGCTGCAGGATGAGTTGAAGCACCTGAAGAGCGTTGAGCGGCCCGCCGTGATCAAGGCCATCGCGGAAGCCCGCGAACATGGCGACTTGTCGGAAAATGCCGAATATCACGCGGCGCGCGAACGCCAGTCCTTCATCGAAGGCCGTGTGATGGAGCTGGAGGACAAGATCAGCCGGGCCGAGGTGATCGAGCCGACCAAGCTGTCCGGCAATGCCGTGAAGTTTGGCGCCACCATCACACTGGCCGATGAGGACACCGACGAAGAGGTGACCTATCAGATTGTCGGCCAGGATGAGAGCGACATCAAGCAGGGCCTGATCAGCATCACCAGCCCGCTGGCCCGCGCCCTGATCGGCAAGTCCGTCGGCGACAGCGTCGAGGTGACCACCCCCGGCGGCTCCAAGAGCTATGAGGTTGTGGGCATCGCCTTCAAGTAGGCCCTGCCCCGCCTTTGCGGCCAGAAGCGACAAACCCGCCCGGCCCCGGCCGCGGCGGGTTTGACTTTTTGTGGCTATGGCGGCCAGGGGATCATCGCCATATTCTACCTATAGGCGTCATTTCCCTATTACTTTTTCATTGCATGATTGTTCCCGGCTGCGCATCATGACGGCAGATGTCGATGGGGGTTTCCGCATGCGCGCCGTCATTCTGCTGCTTGCTGTCCTGGGGCTGGCCCCAGGGGCCAATGCCGGCGAGATCACGGAAGTGACGGCGGACAGGCCCGCCTGGCGGCAGGTGCCGCTGAAGCGGGTGCCGACGGCTCGGGAACTGGTGGCGCTGCGCATCGGCGTCCGGGAAGAGAGTTTTTACGGCACCCGCCATATCCTGGTCGATGTGCCCGCCGGCCCCGCCTTTGTGGCGCAGATCATGCGTGACCCCAAGGCACCACCCGCCGATGACGGCATCCTGTGGTTCGACGCGGCAGTACCGGCCCATGCCTTCAACAGCACGCGCCCCGACCTGAAGCTGCGCTTCCTGATGGATGAGGGCTGCAAGCCGGGAGAGGCTGTGCCAACGGACCGGGGACCGGTGCAGGTGACGGATGTCCGGGCCGAGCTGGAATCGATCGGCCCGTGATTTTCAGCAGCCCGTAGGTCAGGTCGAGGGCGAAGTCCGAGCCCTGACGGGCGTCAGTGCCCACGAGGTGTCAGGGCTCGGACTTCGCCCTCGACCTGACCTACGGCACCCCTTTACTGAACCACCTGCCAGGACCCGTCGGGTTGCTGACAGGCGGTGCCATAGGCATCCTCCGTGCGGCCGCCGATGGTCACCTGCTGCTGAAATTCCCGGCAATAGGCGCCCTGGGGGGTGCGCCCCTCGCGCATCGTGGTCACCGCCCCAGTCGCCGGCCCGTCGGACCAGATGATGGGCTGGCCCACCGGCGCCATGGTGGCCCGGACCTGTGCATCTTCATGTGCCCGTTGCTGCGCCTCTGACAGGGCGCCCAGCGCCACCAGGGAAATGGCGGTCAGACCCAGGAACAGGGCCGCGTCATCATCGCGGCGGTAATGGCCGTAGCCGCCATACCAGTGACCATAGGGCCGGACGACCACCACGTCGCGATAGACGCGGCGGCGGGCCGGCGGCACATCCCAGTGGCGCACGGGATAGCCGCCCCGGTCGTACCATCCCGGCGGCGGCCCACCATAGCGGTAATCGGGGCCGGAACGGAAACGATCATCGTCCCAATCACGCCCCCGCCCCCGGTCACGATCATCATGACGGTCATGCCAGTGCCCACGCCCGTCGCGGTCCCAATCCGCCGCCATGGCGGGCGGCGCCCCCAGCGACAGCGCCATGGCGGCGGCAACGGCCAGCTTGCCCAGATCACGCAAAGACATGATGTCCTCGTCCAATAAGGTTCCAGCATTGGAACAATGTTCAGTTCGCAGCCTGCGCCCCGCCCGCGGCGAATTTATGGCAGGTTTCCTGCTGACCTCCCCGTCTGTCCGGACAGGTTGATTACGATCATAATTGACAGATACTTCGCCTTTCATGTTGTTTCCAAAAGACAACATGGCGGGAAAGGGTGGATCATGGCGGCGGGTGTTGTACGGACGGGAACCACGGGCGACGATGTGCTGACCGGGACGGCAGGCGATGACACGATCACCGGTCTGGCTGGGAATGACAGTCTGTCCGGGGGTGACGGCAATGACAGCCTGACCGCCGGCCTGGGTTTCGACACGCTGGATGGCGGCAATGGCGATGACCGGATCGACCTGACAGCGGGCGCGCTTGGGGATATCGACATTGCGCGCGGCGGCGCCGGCAATGACACGATCACCAGCAGCCTGGGGGAGGAGCAGATCGATGGCGGCGTCGGCGACGACGTGCTGACCGCCGTCGGCGGCACCGTCGCGGGTGGTGCGGGCGACGATGTGCTGACCCTGTCCCATGGCACCGCCGTGGGCGGGGCGGGGCGCGACCGATTCGTCATCGGCAGCCTGGGCAACCCGGACCTGGGCCAGGACTGGTCCGTCACAATCACCGATTTTGCCCCCGGCCTGCGCGGCGACACGCTGGACCTGACCGCCATCCTGCCGCTTCTTGTCGGCTATAATGGCGGCAACCCGTTCGGACTCTATGTCTGGCTGGAGCAATCGCCCTTAGGCACGGAAGCCTATCTGCGCATCGACCGCGACGGGGCCGGCGACCAATATGGCACGCAGACCCTGGTCACCTTCCGCAATGTCTCGTCCTGGGTGCTGAACGCCACACATTTCACGGGCGCCTTCACCCCGCGGACCGGCATCGACAACAGCACCAATGCCAGCATCCTGGGGTCCGACGGCAACGACACCCTGTCGGGCGGATGGGGCCGCGACACGATCAACGGTGCCGGCGGCGACGATTACCTGTCCGACAAAAGCAATGAAGGCAATGTCCTGACGGGCGGCAACGGCAATGACACGCTGGTCGGGGGACCGGGCGGCGACCTGCTGACCGGTGGGGCCGGCAATGACACGATCCTTCCGGGGGGCGGCTATGACACGGTCAATGCCGGTGAGGGCCATGACTGGATTGATGCCACCACGGCGCCGTCCAACTGGGGCGGGCAGTTGAACGGCGATGCCGGCGATGACACGATCACGGCGGCCACCGGCGTGGACCAGATCAATGGCGGCGACGGCAATGATGTGCTGACGGCCATATCCTCCACAATCAATGGCGGGGCCGGCGACGATACCCTGACCCTGACGGGCGGCAGCGTCACCGGCGGCCTGGGCGCCGACCGGATTATTATCGGCAACCGCTATGCCCACTCCTCTTCCCTGCAGGATCTGGTGATCACCGATTTCCGGGCGGGTACGGGCGGTGACATCATCGATCTGTCGCAGATCATCCCCCTGCTGATCGGGTACAAGCCGGGCGATCCCACGGCGCCCTATTTCATGATCACCCAATATGGGGAGGTTTATTCAGAACTGACGGTGGATCTGGACGCCGCAGGCGACCAGCCCGCCTATATGCTGGCCCGCCTTCCTAATGTGAAGATCGCCGATCTGGTGGTGGGCAACTTCTTTACCGGTCAGTTGCCAGGATCAGTCCGCGATCAGTCCGACCGGGTGCAGAATGGCACCGCGGCCGGGGAGACGCTGGTCGGCGGCTGGGGCAATGACACGATCAACGGCAATGACGGCAATGACTTCATCACCGACGCATCGGGCACCAACAGCCTGTCGGGCGGGGCGGGCAATGACACGATCCGGGGCGGTGCAGACCGCGACCGGCTGTTCGGCGGCGATGGTGATGATGTCCTGACCGGTGGCGCGGAGACCATTGTGGAGGGCGGGGCCGGGGCCGACCTGATCAGCGGCGGCAGAAATGCCCGGCTGTTCGGCGGGACCGGCAGCGACACGCTGTATGGCGCCGGCGGGGCGGAATCGCTGGAAGGCGGGGACGGCAACGACCTGCTGCTGTTTTATTCCGGCGCGTTTGATCCCGGCGCCGATACCCTGGTCGATACGCTGCGCGGCGGGGCCGGCAATGACACGATCCGTAATGGCGGCGACAATGACCTGATCTTCGGCGATGCGGGCGACGATGTCCTGATTTCCGCCTATGGCGCGTCCAGCCTGGATGGCGGGGCCGGCAATGACCGGCTGGAGGCGGTGACGGGGCGGCTGACCGGTGGGGCCGGCGCCGACCGGTTCCTGCCCCTGGGCCTGTACCGCGTTGACAGCGGAATGTCGAATGTGGCCGTGACCATCACGGATTTCAGCGCGGCCGAAGGCGATGTCATCGACCTGTCCGGCATCCTGTCCAATCTGTGGGACTATGGTAGCGGCAAGCCGATCAGCCCCTATTTCAGTTTCGTCAAGGATGGCAATGATCTGGTGCTGATGGCCGATCCCGACCCGCTGGATGGCAGCCCCTACCTGCCGCGTCCGCCATCGGCCCTGGTCCGTATCCTGAACACCGACCTCTCCGCCCTGACCAAGGCCAACTTCGCCCAGGATATCGACCTGACCATCAAGGGCTATATCCCCAAGACCGTGACCGGCGGCGACGGGTCGGACCTGCTGGTCGGCGGTCAGGGCAATGATGTGCTGGATGGCGGGGCCGGCATTGATGCCGCCCGGTTCAAGGCCAGCGCCAGCGAGATCAACAAGAACATCAAGATCGATGTCATCGGCGTGTCGGCCACCCAGTACCATTACCGCCTGACCGACACGCGCCCCGGTGGCGAGGGAACGGATATCCTGTACGGGGTGGAACTCGGCATTTTCGGGGATCAGGTCATCCCGCTGCGGCCCCATCCCAGCATCACCTCCATCCCGCTGTTCGATCCCGCGCAATTCTCCGAATCCCGTTATCTGGCGCTCTATCCCGATGTCGCGGCCGCCGTGTCGCGGGGCGAATTCGCCAGCGGTCAGGAACATTATCTGTCGCGCGGACGGGTGGAGGGGCGGACTGCGCCGGTCAGGGAGGACGGGACCCAGATCCTGTTCGATGCTAATTTCTACCTGCAGCAGAACCCGGACGTGGCCAATGCCATCGGCAACAATCCCGGCCTGGAGGCCTGGAACCATTTCAGCCGCTATGGTGTGCGGGAAGGACGCGATCCCAACAGCCTGTTCGACACTGACTGGTATCTCTCCACCTACAAGGATATCGCGGGCAGCGGCATGGACGCGCTGACGCATTATGTCCTCTATGGCTGGAAGGAAGGGCGCGACCCGTCCCGCTGGTTTGATACAAGCCGCTACCTGTCGGAAAACCCCGATGTCGCCGCCACCGGCATGAACCCGCTGACCCATTATCTGCTCTATGGCTATCGCGAGGGCCGGCCGCTGCATTACACGGAGGATCTGATCTGAGCGGCGGATTCGCCCGCACCACACAACCGACCCTGCAACGCATGGTGACACGATGGCGGCTGGACTGTTCCTGACCGGCACCAGCGGCAATGACACGCTGGTGGGCGGCAATGACGATGACACGCTGGATGGCTTGGATGGCCAGGATTCCCTGGTGGGC
>JAIXTS010000442.1 GCA_027483805.1 Azospirillum sp.
CGATATCGCCCTGGTGAACACGCAGATCGGTCACTTCCCATTCCCTTGATCTGTCAGACAGCGAAGGCCAGCGTGGCCGTGCGGCCGCCATCGGTGACGGTCAGGCCCGACGACATGACCCGCATGATCTCCAGACCGCGACCCGACTTTGCTTCCACATTGACCGGGGGGCGGATGCTGTCAGGGTCGTATCCCCCACCCTGGTCGGCAACGCGGATATTCAGCCGTCCATTGGCCATCCAGGCCGACAGGTCGATGCGCCGTGTCGCCTTGTCCGGATCGGCCAGGGTTGCGGTCAGCCGCTGACAGAAGGCATCAAACTGGCTGGGATCATCGACCAGCGACCCGCCCATGGCCAGATTTCCATGCAGGACCGCATTGATGATCGCCTCATGCAGCGACAGTTCCGCATCGTGCCGGACGGTCGCGGGCAGCAGCCCGCGTACAAGCAGCCCTTCGCAGAACTGCGCCGCCGTATCCAGCGTCCAGGCCAGCCGCGTTGTGAGGGACACCAGCAGATGCCCCTGCTGCAGGGCGATGTTCAGCTTGGCCGCCGGCAGGGTCCCGGGTGGCCCCTGCTCCACGATGGCGGCACAGCCCGAACGCAACGCGGCGATCAGCTCCACAGCCGCCCCTTCAGCAATCAGCCGGACCAGTGTGCCTTCCGCATGCGGTCCGCCATCCGCCAATGGCAAGCCCAGCTCTGCGGCGATGCGAGCCCGTTCGGTCCCGTCCAGCGTTTCACCGGCCACCTGGAAATCCATCTTCCCCCCGCCCTTCATCCGGAAGTGCCCCTTGATTGGTCTACCGCGACTGACCCGCCCCCGTCATCCGACAGATCGACAACCATGGGTGTGGCGACGGAAAATCCGTCGCCCGGCGGATATTCCGCCACCACCCGCCGTGACAGATCATCGCCCGATCGGGAGAATCCGTACAGTGTCTTTCCATCAGTCCAGCCGCCCAGCGACGGATTGCTGACCCTGACCGCCCATAAACGGTCGAATCGATTCCATTGCCTATCCACCATGGAAACAACCCGTCTCGGCATGGCGCGAAACCTTTCAATTCGGGTTTCCGCCATGGCAATAATCCCCTGCATCTGCACAATATGGCGCTCCGCTTCCTCCAGCACCTGCCGGATGGCGGCATCTTCTTTCTTCGCGTGGCGCAGGGCAGCGGCCACCATGTTCTTCTCGTCCACCGCGCGGGACAGCTTACGTTCCACCAACCGGATGACGGCCATCAGGCGACGCCCGGCCATGACAAAGCCGGCGCCCGCCAGGGCCAGCACCAACAGGCTGATCAGGTTCATCCAGCTGGTGATCATCGCGGATCAGCCCCCCTGGATGCAGAAACAAAGGTCAGGTCCTGGACCGCATAGCCCGAATCGGCGGGAAATTCGGTGGTCAGCATCTGCCGCGCCGGCCGCTCTCCCGGCGCCCATATCCGCACGCTGTTGGTATAGCGCCAGATGACGGGTGCACTGTCAAAATCACGCTGGGCCTGATCGGCCAGAAGGCGGTTGGCAACGCGCGCCGTATAGAGGCTGTCGGCCACGCCTTGCCGCCCCAGCTCGTGCCACACCTCCACCCGGTCGCGCTCCACCGCACCCAGCGTCATCTCCAGACGGGCGAGCTGGGATTTCATACGGAAGCGTTCGGCATTGCGCCGGTCACGCAGGGCGGCATTCTCCCGGTTCCGGGCCATCAGCTTTTCCAGCGCCGCCTGCGCCTCCCGCGTTTCCCGCTTCACCTTGTTATGATCGGCCACCCATTCATAAATGTCCGGGATGACCACGCGCAGCAGTTCAAGCAGGACAATGGCCACAAGGCAGGCGGCGGCCCCCGACAGGACCACAATGTCAGAGGTCGATAAATCCAGCTGCATCCGCCCTCCCAGGCTGTCGCCCGCGAGAGCCGGACGTATGGTATCGACGCCGATGATACGGACACACACGCCCGACGACAGTGAAATTTTTCACCTGTCGCCGCGCCCCTTGGCTATCCTGCCGTGCAACCGGGCGCCGAGGCGCCGAAACGATCTGATGTTGGGGATGCTGGTCATGGACAAGGGTTCGCCGAAGGCCATCCTGTTGAAGGATTACGCTGCACCGGCCTGGTGGATCGAAACGGTCGATCTGTCGTTCGATCTGCGCGATGGGGGGACCATCGTCACCTCCCGCCTGGGCCTTCGTCGCAATACGGACGGGGTCCGCGCCCCTCTGGTCCTGGATGGACAGGAACTGGAACTGCTGTCGGTCACGGTCGGCAACCGCCCGCTGGGCCTCGACGATTACGCCATCACCCCTGACCACCTGACACTCCCCGACCTGCCCGGCGATCAGGTGGAGATTGAAATCGTCACCCGCATCCACCCGGAAAAGAACACCGCCCTGGAGGGCCTGTACAAATCATCGGGCAATTACTGCACCCAGTGCGAGGCGGAAGGTTTTCGCAAGATCACCTATTTCCAGGACCGGCCCGATGTGATGGCCCGGTACCGGGTGCGGGTGGAAGGCGACAAGGCGGCCTATCCCGTGCTGCTGTCCAACGGCAATCTGGTGGATCAGGGCGACGCCGCCGATGGCCGCCATTGGGCCCTGTGGGAAGACCCCTGGCCCAAGCCCTGCTACCTGTTCGCGCTGGTTGGCGGCAATCTGGTCCATATTGAGGACCGATTCCGCACCCGGTCGGGCCGCGACGTCAGCTTGCGCATCTATGTAGAGCCGGGGAACGAGGACAAGTGCAGCCACGCCATGGAAAGCTTATCCAAATCCATGAAGTGGGACGAGGACGTCTATGGTCTGGAATATGACCTGGACATTTTCAACATCGTGGCCGTCGGCGATTTCAACATGGGGGCGATGGAGAACAAGTCGCTCAACGTCTTCAACACCAAATACATCCTGGCCCGCCCCGACACGGCCACCGATACCGATTTCTTAGGGATCGAGGCGGTGGTGGCGCATGAATATTTCCACAATTGGACCGGCAACCGCGTCACCTGCCGCGACTGGTTCCAGTTGAGCCTGAAGGAAGGCCTCACCGTCTTCCGCGATCAGCAGTTCAGCGCCGACATGAACTCGGCACCCGTCAAGCGCATCCAGGACGTCACCCGCCTGCGCCAGGTGCAGTTCGCGGAGGATGCCGGCCCGACGGCCCATCCGGTCCGGCCCGACAGCTATATCGAGATCAACAATTTCTACACGCCCACCGTCTATGAAAAGGGGGCGGAGGTTCTGCGCATGTATCACACGCTGCTGGGTGCGGCGGGGTATCGGCGTGGCATCGACCTTTATTTCGCCCGCCATGACGGGCAGGCGGTCACGACCGATGATTTCCTGGCCGCCATGCGCGATGCCAACCCGGATGCGGGCGTGGATTGGGAACAGTTCCGCCGCTGGTACGCACAGGCCGGCACCCCCGGCATCAGCGGCGAGGGTGCATACGATGCCACCACCCGCACCTATCGCCTGACGCTGCGCCAATCCCTGGCCCCCACGCCGGGCCAACCCACAAAGCTGCCCATGCTGATCCCCGTTTCCCTGGGTCTGGTCGGGCCGGACGGCAGGGATCAGCCGCTGCGGCTTGCCGGTGAAAATGCCGCGACAGAGGGCACCCGTGTCCTTGCCCTCAGCGATGCAGAACAGAGCTTCACCTTCACCGATGTGCCGGCGGCCCCGGTACCATCGCTGTTCCGCGGCTTTTCCGCCCCCATCAAGCTGTCCTTCGATTATACCGACGCTGACCTGACCTTCCTGATGGCCCATGACAGCGACCCGTTCAACCGGTGGGAAGCGGGGCAGACGCTGGCTTCACGCCTGCTGCTGGGCCTTGTGGCCGACCGGGCGGCGGGGCGCGACATGCTGGTGCCCAAGGGCTTCATCGATGCGATCGGTGCCACGCTGGCGCGGGCGGGCGAAGACCCGGCCTTCGCCGCGCTGGCCCTGACCCTGCCGTCTGAAAATTATCTGGGGCAGTTGATGGAGGTGATCGATGTGGACGGCATCCATGCCGCCCGCGATCTGGTCCGCGCCGCCATCGGTCGCACGCATCGCGACGCCCTGCTGGCCGCCTACCGTGCCAATGCCGAACAGGGGGAATTCAGCGTCAGCCCGACCGCCATCGGCCGTCGCGCGTGCAAAAATGCGGCGCTCGCCTATCTGCTGGCCGCCGACGATGAAGAGAGCAAGGCGCTGGCCCTCACGCAGTACAGCACCGCCACCGGCATGACCGACGTGATCACGGCGCTGGCCCTGATCGCCGACAGCGATATGCCGGAACGCGCCGACGCGCTGGCCGCCTTCGCTGCCAAATGGAAGGATGAGGCCCTGGTCATGGATAAATGGTTCATGATCCAGGCCACATCTTCCCGCCCCGACACGCTGGGCAATGTCACGGCCCTCCTGGCCCATCCCGGCTTCAATATCCGCAACCCGAACAAGGTCTATTCCCTGGTCGGCGGCTTTACCGGCAATGCCGTGGCGTTCCACGCTGCTGACGGCTCGGGCTATGAATTCCTGGCCGACCGGGTGATTGAGCTGAACAAGCTGAACCCGCAGGTCGCCAGCCGCATGGCCAAATCCTTCGCCCGCTGGCGCAAATATGATGGGGAGCGGCAGGCGGCGGCCAAGGTGGCCCTGGAACGGGTCGCCCACACACCCGACCTGTCGCGCGATGTCTATGAGATCATCGCACGCAGCCTGGAGGGTTGACGACAGACACCGGCGATCCAGCCTTAAATGGGTTGGGCCGCCGGTGCCCGGAACCGGATTGGCGATGAGGCCGCATTGAATTTCCTGCGCAAGATCCTGGCCCCCAAGGCGGTACCCGTGCAGAAGCGGGTGCGTCCGGCCCTGCCGCCGCCGCGCCTGATGGCGGTGGAGGGCGTACCGGTGCCGGTGGAGGTGCGGGTTTCGGCGCGGGCGCGGCGCCTGTCCATGCGGGTGGATACCGCGCGCAACATCGTGCGCCTGTCCACCCCCCCACGCATACCGGACAAGGATCTGCACCTGTTCGTGGGCCGTCACCGCGAGTGGCTGCAACAGCGCCTGTCGGCGGTGCCGGACAAGGTGGCCTTTGTGCCCGGCGCCACCGTGCCCATCCTGGGCATCGACCATGTCATCCGCCACGTTCCCACAGGCCGCCGCACGCCGCAGCCTGTGACCCTGTCCGACGGCACGCATGAGCTGCGCGTCGGGGGCGAACTGGATTTTGTACCCCGCCGCGTGGCCGATTACCTGAAAGCGGAGGCACGCCGCCTTCTGGCCGCGCGGTCCCAGGAAAAGGCCGCCCGTCTGGGCGCGCGCATCACCGGCATCACGGTGCGCGACACCCGGTCGCGCTGGGGAAGCTGTTCGCCGGACGGGCGGCTATCCTATTGCTGGCGGCTGGTCATGGCCCCCGACCCGGTCTTTGACTATGTGGTGGCCCATGAGGTGGCACATCTGCGCGAAATGAACCATTCCGCTCGCTTCTGGGCGCTGTGCGCCAGCCTGACGGACGGTGTGGCCGAACATCGCGACTGGTTGCGCGCCAATGGCGCCCGGCTGCACCGCTATGGCGCTTAAGGGCAACGCCAGCATTCTGATCGGGCTGGGCGCATTGCTGGCCCTGTCGTTGCTGCTGGGCCTGCCGGCGATACCGGGCGATATGCTGGGGCCGGGACATCGCGGGCCGGTGCTGGAACTGTCGGTCTTGTTCGCCGTCATGATCCTGCTGCCACGGCGCCCTGGCCGTATCGCCATCTGGACCCTGGCCATCTTCTGCTGGTTGATCCTGCTGCTGCGTCTGGCCGATCTGGTCAGCATGATGACGGCCGGACGTCTGTTCGAACCGGCCTTCGACCCGGCCCTGGTGCCGGCCTTGTGGGATGTCATGGTACGCGGACCGGGCGGACTGCTGATCGGGGCGGCCCTGGTCGCGGCACTGGCCGGCCTGCTGTGCCTGTGCCGCTGGCTGGCGGGGCTGCTGCTGCGTGCCACGGCGCCCGCGCTGCCAGTCCTGGGCATTCTCGCCTTGCTGACCCTGGTCACCCTGCAGCCGCTGGACCGCGGCCCGCTGGGCGCCCTCTGGGAACAGGGGCAGCGCTGGCACGCGGCCGAACGGCTGGAGGCAGAAATGGCGGCCGCACTGACCCGCGACCCGGCCGCCGGCATCCCTTCAGACCAGGTGTTCGCCACCCTGCGCGGCCGGCCCATCATCCTGGCCTGGGTGGAATCCTACGGCCAGTCGGCCCTGACCGATCCGCGTCAGGCGGGGCCGGTGGGTGACCGGCTGCGGATGATGCAGCAGGACCTGACCGGTGCCGGTTTCCATATCCGGTCCGGTCTGGTGGATAGCCCGGTGATTGGCGGGCGCTCATGGCTGGCTCATGGCACGCTGCGGTCGGGCATCCGGCAGGACCAGCCTCTGGCCCAGCGCATGCTGCTGGATAGCGACCGCTGCGGCCTTGTCTGTCGCTTGAACCAGGGCGGCTGGCGCACGCTGGCCGCCATGCCGGGCCTGACCCTGCCCTGGCTGGAGGGTCCAGCCTGGGGCTTTGAACGGGTCATGGACCGCACCGACTTCGCCTATGCCGGACCGGCCTACGGCTGGTCCCCGCTGCCGGACCAGGCGCTGCTGGCCAGCCTGTCGCCCGATTGGGGGGGGCCGCGCCCGCTTTACCTGGAAATCGTCCTGACCAGCAGCCACGCCCCCTGGACGCCGCTGCCGGCCTGGAAACCCTATAGCCAGGGGCTGATCGACGGTTCGGCCTATGCCGGCGACGACAGGCGCAGCGACTATACCGACATGGCTACGGCCTATGGGCGCTCCCTGGATTACAGCCTGCGGGCCCTGGCCGATTGGGTTTTGCAGGAGGTCCCGGATGATGCCCTGATCCTCATCCTGGGTGACCATCCGGCCCTGGAATGGATTTCCACCGGCGGGGGGCAGCGTGTGCCGATCCATATCCTGTCCCGCGATGCCGCCCTGCTGGACCGTCTCGACGGGCTGAACCTTGCCCCCGGCATGCGGCCCGCGGCAGATGCCAGACCGCTGCCCATGTGGGAGATTTTCCCGCAACTGCTGGCCCGTTTCAGCCCCCTGCCGTTGCAAACCCCACCGATCCATGTCGACATGCATGAAAAGGCGGGGGAGGCCGAACCGTGATCGACAAGCTGGAGCTGTTCCTGGCGCTGGCCCGCGCCCGCCATTTCGGCCGCGCGGCAGAAGAGGCCGGGGTATCCCAACCCACCCTGTCCGCCGGGGTGAAGCAGCTGGAGGAGATGCTGGGCGTGCCACTGGTGGTGCGGGGATCGCGGTTTCAGGGCTTCACGGCGGAAGGCGAACGGCTGCTGGAATGGTCGCGCCGGCTGGTCGGCGACTGGCGGTCCATGCGCCAGGATATCGAGGCGCTGCGCAAGACCGTCTGCGGTCACTTCCGGCTGGCCGCCGTGCCCACTGCACTGGCCATGGTGCCGAAATTGACCATCGCGGTCATCGACAAGCATCCGGGCGTCGATTTCCTGATCCTGGCCTCGAACTCCCAGAAGATCATCGAGGAGGTGGAAAACCTGGCCATCGATGCCGGCCTCACCTATCTGGACAATGAACCGGTCGGCAACCTGATCCAGATCCCGCTTTATCGGGAGCGCTATCACCTGATTACCGGTCCGGCCAGCGACTTTTCCGGTCGCGACGAGGTGCATTGGTCTGAACTACAGGATGTGCCGCTGTGCCTGCTGTCACCCGACATGCAGAACCGCCGCATCATCGACCGCGCCCTGCATCAGGTGGGGGTGACGGCGGAGGTCGCGGTGGAAAGCAACTCCATGACCGCACTGGCCGCCCATGTGCGCACGGGCCGCTGGACCAGCATCATGCCCACCGTGCTGATGGAGGCATTGGGCCTGCCGGCGGAACTGGAGGCCATCCCGCTGGTGGACCCGGTGATCGAACATACGATCGGGCTGGTGATGATGAACCGCGACCC
>JAIXTS010000534.1 GCA_027483805.1 Azospirillum sp.
ATGGAACAGGAACAAGGGTCCAGCTCTGTTGGTGTCAGCTGAACAGGCGGGCAAAAAACCCTTTGGGCTTGGCGGCTGCCCTGGGGGCGGCGGCCTTCTGCGGCATGGTCGGCTTGCCCAGCACATATTCATTGCGGAACCGCTCGAAATCCTCCTTGCGGCCGAACTTGAACAGGACCTTCAGCACATTGCTGCGCATGCCGGTATCCACGCTCATCTCTTCCTGCATGCCCAGGAATTCCAGCGCCCACAGACCCTTGATATTGGCGCTGATCCAGTCCTCGGCCTTTTCCATGTCGCCACGATTCTTGAACTTCATCGTGGTTTCAAAGCTATAGGTGTTCATGCCCGGTCCTCAGTCAAACAGGTGCGACAGCACAACCAGCACGATGATGACGCCGATCAGCGTCACGATCGGATTGTTGCGCACGAAGTCATTCAGGGGACCCAGGAAGGCGGGCATAGTGCCGGGCGGAAGCGGGGTCGCTGCCGCGGCGGCATCGGTATCGCGCGGCGGCGGCAGGGCGGCGCCTGCACCGGCCAGCCGGTCCTCCAGCGCCGCCAGCCGCGCCTCAATCCGGTCCAGCCGGGATGTCTCGGCGGCGGGGTCGGCCAGGGCGGGGGCCACGGGGTTGGATTGCGGGGTCAATTCGGTATCACTCATCACGCCAGCCGCCTGTCTTTGTGCCTACTGTTTTCAGACCAGCGGAGAGGATAAACGTTTCGCATCCGCGATAGGAAGGGGGGACCTTGCCCCCTCTCCGATGGAGATAAGCCGATCCGCCCCGGGTCCCCTGAAGGGAGTAAGTGAATGTCCCGTCCCTTTCGCCGCCTGACGGCCGCCCTGGTCCTGGCCCTGGGCCTGTCCGGCTGCGCCATCGGCCAGGACGGACCGCCCAGCGTGCCGGTATCCCTGCTGGAAGAAGCGCCGTCGCCCGTGCGGGCGGGGGAGCTGGTCTGGCGCGGCACCGTGCATCTGCGCGACGCCAATCCGGATTTCGGCGGCCTGTCGTCGCTGCGTGTCAGCCCCGACGGCACCCAGTTCGTGGCCATCAGCGACCGGGGCAAACGTGTCGCCGGCCGGCTTTCCTATGACCGGGACGGGCACCTCTCCGGGGCGGGGGGATACAGCATCAACCCGCTGCTGGGCACGGATGGTCAGCCGCTGCCTGGCCTTTTCAACGATACGGAGGGGCTGGCCCTGATCGGGCCCTGGCCGGGCGATGGCTGGGCGGTGTCCATGGAACGCCGCCATTCCATCCTGCGCTATCCGCCGGCCCTGGCCGGATCGGCGGCAGTCCTGCTGGACGCGCCGGCCGGATTTGCCGATCTGCCCTTCAATGCCGGGATCGAGACGCTGACAGCCCTGCCCGATGGGCGCCTGCTGGCCATCGCGGAGAATGATGCGGGGCAGGGGCGGCACCGGGCCTGGGTCGGCGGGTCCGGTGCCTGGGTGGCGTTCCTATATCAGGCCCTGCCGCCCTTCCTGCCGGTTGATGCCGCCCGCCTGCCCGATGGCGGCATCCTGGTGCTGGAACGCCGCGTCGGGCTGCTGGGCGGTTGGGGCAGCCGCATTCTGCATGTCGACGCCGCGACGCTGTCGGCGTCCCTGGCACCTGGCGGTGTGATGCAGGGGCGGGAGATCGCGCGCCTGAACCCGCCCATGGTGACAGAAAATTATGAAGGCATTGACACGCGCCCGCTGCCGGGTGGCGGGGTCGCGGTCTATCTGGTCTCCGACAATAACTTCAAACCGGTTATTCAGCGCACGCTGCTGACCATGTTTGACTGGCGACCGTAGGTCAGGTCGAACCGCAGGTGAGCCCTGACAGAACAGGCCGTCGATCTTCTCCTCTCAGGGCGAGCCTCCGGCTCGACCTGACCTACGCCCCTCAATCGGTCGTTCTCACTCCACCACCCGCACCTTCACATAGGAACCGGGTGCCGGCTCGATGGGCGTCAGCTTGCCGTCGCCGGGCGTGCGGGCGGGGACCTTTGGCCCGGCATATTTCTGCAGCCATTTGGCATATTCCGGCCACCAGCTGCCCTCCACCTGCTTGGCGCCGGCCAGCCACTGCTCGGGGTCCTTGGGCAGCTTGGCGTTCAGGAAGTGGCTGTATTTATTGGCCGATGGCGGATTGACGACGCCGGCGATATGGCCGGATGCCGCCAGCACAAACTTCACCGGTCCCCCATAAAGCTGGGTGGCGGCATAGGTGGATTTCCACGGCGTGATATGGTCTTCGCGTGTGGACAGCATGAAGGTGGGCGTCTTGATCCGGCGCAGATCAATCTCCACCCCCTTCAGTTTTATTGCGCAGGGCTGCACCAGCAGGTTCCGCTGATACATGTTGCGCAGATAGAAACTGTGCATGGCCGCTGGCATGCGGGTGGCGTCGGAATTCCAATAGAGCAGATCGAACGGGAACGGGTCCTTGCCCAGCAGATAGTTATTCACCACGAACGACCAGATCAGGTCATTGGCGCGCAGCATGTTGAAGGTGGTGGCCATGGCCTGCCCGTTCAGGTAGCCCTGGCTGTTCATCTTCTCTTCCAGCGCCGCCAGCTGTTCCTCATCAATGAAGACGGACAGTTCACCCGGCTCGGTAAAGTCGGTCAGGGTGACGAGGTAGAGCACGCTCTTCACCCGCTCATCCCCCTTCTCGGCCATATAGGCCAGGGTCGAGGCCGTCAGCGTCCCGCCAATGCAGTAGCCGACCATATTGATCTCAGATTCCCCCGTCGCCTGTTCGATGGCATCGATGGCGGCCAGCGGGCCGGCGGTCATGTAATCTTCCCAGGTCTTGGCGGACAGCGCCTCATCCGGGTTGACCCAGGAGACGATAAAGACCGTATGCCCCTGATCGCACAGCCATTTGACCAGTGAATTGGCTGGCCGCAGATCCAGGATATAGAACTTGTTGATCCAGGGCGGCACGATCAGCAGCGGGCGCTTGTGCTGCTGCTCTGTCGTGGGGTTGTACTGGATCAGCTGCATCAGCTCGTTCTGATAGATCACCTGGCCGGGCGTGGCCGCGATATTCCGGCCCACCTCGAATTTTTTGTAATCCGTCATGGAAATGGCCAGCTGGCCCTTGCCGCGCTCCAGATCGCCCAGCAGATTTTCCAGACCCTTCACCAGATTCTCGCCGCCAGACTCGATGGTGGCGCGCAGGACCTCCGGGTTGGTCAGCACAAAATTGCTGGGCGCCATCGCGTCCACGAACTGGCGGGTATAGAAATCGACCTTCTTGGCTGTCTTGTCATCCATGCCATCCACCTCATGCACGGTGGATTGCAGCCAGCGGGCCGTCAGCAGATAGGATTGTTTGATATAGTCGAACAGCGCGTTCTCGTCCCAGGCGCTGTCCTTGAAACGTTTGTCCTCCTTGGCCGGCGCCACCACGGGGGCGGCTTCCTGGCCCAGCAGACGCTGGGTGGTCCGCTGCCACAAGGACATGTAATCCTGCCACAGCGACATCTGCGCCTGCATCAGCTTGGCCGGATCGGCCATCAGCCGGGCCGTCATCTCCATGAAGGCGGCACCAATATGCATCATGCCCTGGGAGGCAGACGCGTCGCCGCCATTCTGCCGTTGCAGGAAATCCGCCACCAGCCGCTGGCTCTGTTCGGCGATGCGCGCCATGTTGCGCGACATTTCAACCGGATCGGGGATCTTGATCTCGGGGCTTTGCGGCTCGGCCATGCTGACTTCCTTGACGACACGTTCCCCAGGTGCGGGAACAGGGGTGCGGGAACAGGCCGATTCTCCCTTGCCCCAGGGCGGGGCCGTCGGCTCTGTCCAGGATCGGTCCCGCATGCCAGCCTGTCCGATGGCGGTATGGCGGGCGGGTTGCCGTCCCGCTTTTTTTCATACACGATCCGATCATGATTTTCACCGACACATACGTATCGCCCCGACATCTCCGCCTGCTGGCTGTCATGGCCATGCTGGGTCTGGCGGGTTGCGCGCGTTTGCCGGTGCCCGACATCGTGTTCGATGACGGGCCGGCCCCCGCCAAGGCAGCGGAAATCACCGATGCCGATCCTGTCAATGCCCTGACCGGCACCCGGCCCATCCGCCGTGCCGACCCGTCGCTGAAGGGTCGCGCCAATCTGGGCAGCGTGCCGCCCCGGCCGGAAGAATTCTCCAATCCGATCGAACGCCAGGCCCTGATCGACCGGTTGCAGGCCGATCAGGCGGAAGGCCAGGCCACCGGTGACGCCCTGCGCGCCCGCACCACCGACCCGCGTGGCCGACCGGAGGATATCCCCGACGTCCCCGACGCCCCGCCACCCGTGCCACAGGCACTGCC
>JAIXTS010000132.1 GCA_027483805.1 Azospirillum sp.
ATGGTGCGAATGCCCGACTGACCTTTGATCAGCCGATCCCAGTTGGTTTGCACCCCGACCCCGAGCGGAGTCACGAGACCCATACCGGTGATGACGACGCGGCGCATGTATCCGACCTTAAGAAGTGAAAACGATAGCGGGTCGAGACCGACAGGACAGACCCGGAAAAAAGATAGTCACGCCCAAGCGGGATTGCCAGGACCGGGGCCGGCATGGCTGCCAGCCCCGTTCATCCCACCGTTCGGGATCAGCCCTGCTTGGAGCTGATGAACTCGATGGCGTTCTTGACCGTCAGGATCTTCTCTGCGGCGTCGTCCGGAATCTCGATGCCGAACTCTTCCTCGAAGGCCATGACCAGCTCGACGGTGTCCAGGCTGTCAGCGCCCAGATCGTCGATGAAGCTGGCTTCGTCGGTGACCTTGGCCTCGTCGACGCCCAGGTGCTCGACAACGATCTTCTTCACGCGTTCAGCAACATCGCTCATTTATTTGACCTTTCAGGATCTTCCGGTGGGACCGGCCGGAGCCGGTTGTTAAGGGTCAACGCGGGAACGGAACAAGCATATTCCTTGCCCGGCCCGCGACGCCGGTCAGGAAAGAGCCGTCATCTATCATGAACAGCGGCCCGTGACCAGCATTCGCAGCAGGTGGCGACGGCAGGCCCCGCAGGCAACCCGTCGCCACCCTGGATCAGATCATCGCCATGCCGCCATTCACATGCAGCGTCTGGCCCGTGACATAGGATGCCTCTGTGGAGGCCAGATACAGCACGGCGGCAGCGATATCGTCGGGCGTACCCAGGCGACCGGCGGGGATGCGACTGTTCATCGCCTCCTTCTGGGCATCGTTCAGCACGTCCGTCATGGCGGTGGCGATCATGCCGGGCGCCACACTGTTCACTGTGATGCCGCGCGTCGCCACTTCCTGGGCCAGCGCCTTGGACATGCCGATCATGCCTGCCTTGCTGGCGGCATAATTCACCTGGCCGGGATTGCCGGTGACGCCGACCACCGAAGTGATGCCGATGATGCGGCCCCAGCGGCGCTTCATCATGCCCTTCACGGCGGCGCGCGCCAGACGGAAGCCGGCCGTCAGGTTGACATTGATGACGCTGTCCCAGTCCTCGTCCTTCATGCGCAGGATCAGACCGTCACGCGTCAGGCCGGCATTGTTGACCAGGATATCGACGGCCCCGCCCAGCGCGGCCTCGGCCTTCTTGAACAGATCCTCCACCTGCGCCGGATCGGACAGGTTGGCGGGCACCACCACGGCATTGTCACCCAATTCGGCAGCCAGCGCTTCCAGCGCCTCCACCTTGGTGCCGTGCAGCGCCACCTTGGCGCCCTTGGCATGCAGGGTACGGGCGATGGCAGCACCAATGCCGCCCGATGCACCCGTGACCAGGGCCGTCTTGCCGTTCAGGTCGAACATGGAAAACCTCCAGAAATGAAAGGCGGGTCAGGCCTGGGTGCCAAGGGAGAAGCTATCAATATCGGCCGGAAGGCCCACGGAACTGGCCAGCAGTTCCTTGTCAATCCGCTTTGCCAGACCGGCCAATACCTTGCCGGCACCCAGCTCGACCAGTTCCGTCACGCCCTGTTCCTTCATGAACAGCACGCTTTCGCGCCAACGGACGGCGCCCGTGACCTGTTCCACCAGCAGGCGGCGGATGGTCTCCGGGTCGGTGATGGCCGAGGCGGTGACATTGGCGACCAGCGGGGCGGCGGGCGCCAGAATGGTGGTGCCGGCCAGCGCCTCGGCCATGGCATCGGCGGCCGGCTGCATCAGCGGGCAATGGAAGGGGGCGGAGACCGGCAGCAGCATTGCACGCTTGAAACCGCGTTCCGCCGCGATTCTGATGGCGCGTTCCACGGCTTCCCGGTGGCCCGACACCACCACCTGGCCGGGGGCATTGTCGTTGGCGGCGGTGCAGACCTGGCCCTGGGCGGCCTCCGCCGCAATCTCGCGCGCGGCGTCCAGGTCGGCGCCCAGGATGGCAGCCATGGCACCGACCCCCACCGGAACAGCCTTCTGCATCGACTGGCCGCGCCGCTTCAGCAGCCGGGCCGTGTCGGACAGGGTGATGGCACCTGCGGCGCACAGGGCCGAATATTCGCCCAGGCTGTGGCCGGCCACAAAGGCGGCCTTGGACAGATCCAGGCCCTTTTCCGCCTGCAAGACGCGGGTCACGGCCACGGAGACGGCCATCAGCGCCGGCTGGGCATTCTCGGTCAGGGTCAGCTCGTCGCCCGGCCCCTCGAACATGAGGGCGGAGAGCTTCTGTCCCAGGGCTTCGTCCACTTCGGCAAAAGTATCGCGGGCGATGGCGAACCGCTCGGCCAGTTCGCGGCCCATGCCGACGGCTTGGCTGCCCTGACCGGGAAAGACGAACGCGCGGGTCATGGATAAGTCCTGTCATAAATAGGGTGCGGCCTTGATACAGCGGCGAATGGCCCTGTCAAGCCGTCCCACCCCGTTGAACAGCAGCAGCTTGTTGGTTACGAATACGGAAGGCTGCGGTAAGCTAATGGAAATACTGGCACCACAGCGTAGTCTAGCGCAAAATAGCCAGGAAACTTCTTCAAGGCGAAGGCGGATCCAGACGGCCCCGCCGTCATGGAAACATGAAATTTAATGGTCGATTCCCGGTCCGCCTTCGGCACCTCGAGGTTTTCTGTGTTACCTTCACCATCCACGGGCCCATCGGAAGCCAGCATGGTCACCAAAAACCGAAAGCCCGGCCTGGCAGCCCGCCGGCGTTGGCTGTCAGCCGCATGTCTGGCGATCTGCCTGGTCACGACCTTCGCAGTGACAGGGTCGGGACAGGAAATGGCTGAGTATTTTGGCAATCCAGAATCGACGAAGATCACGCTGGCCGTGCCAATCATGCCGACATTCATCGATAGCCGCGCACGTTTGCAGCCGGCGATGGCAAACTGGCTGGCCCAGGTGGCCGACCAGGCGTCGGTTTATATGGAAATACAGCCGGCCAGTTTTGACCGTCGAGTTGCCGACATTACCCGCAGGCCCAACCACTGCGTCGTGGGGTACGACCGGGTACCTTCACGGGAGGCAGGCGTATTATGGCTGGCCCGCATCGGACAGGACCGCATCCTGTTCGTCGCCCGCGGCAACGACAGTTTTGATGGCGATATTGACGCGCTGATGTCCATCCTGCCCGATCAGGTCGCCGCCCCCAGTGGTATCTATCGTGAACTTCTGGCCTTACGGGACATCCCGCATGTCGCGGTCGACGATCAGCGGTCCGTCGCCCTGATGGTGGCGGCAGGGCGTGTCCGTTTTGGCATGTTGATCGGGGACACGCTGCAAACACCGGATGTGAAGGCCATGGGACTGCGGATTGTGGCAGAAACACCGCCGCTTGACTTCTGGTTTGCATGCTCGCGCAATCTGCCAACCGACATCGCCGACCGGTTGACGGCTGCGCTGCAATCGGAAAAAGCTGAAAAGCTCCGTTTGCTCGCGATGCCGTTCAGCGCACGTTTGGCCAGGTTTCCTGCGGACTGATCAATGATCTGCGGGATCGGCGCCAGCGCATCACCATTTCGATAACCGTAACTGGACTGCAAGTTCACGGGGGCGATCCTGGTCAGGGTCAGGAGAACGCTTGGATTGTTCTCTGGCCTCCAATCATAGGGAGGCAGCATGGCCTCCATGGTACCGATCCCTTGTCAAAGGGGCGGAAACCCATACGGAATAGACTCCGCGTCCACTTCTGTCGGGACAGCAGCCGAACCTATAATTCGGCTTCTTGTACCGGACATACTCTATGCGGCACACCTGCCTCCGCTTCGCCCTGTCTCAGATCGTCCTCCTCCTGGCCTGCACCTTCGGTGTTGGCGCGCAGGAGGTTGGCCCGGCCACGGGGGAGCCGATCACGGTCCTGGTCCCGCTCACCCCACGGCTTCTGGACGCCCAGCAGAACGTGCAGCCGGCCATCGTGCGCTGGTTGACCCATGTTGCCACGCGCGCCGATTTACGCATGCGCCTGCAGCCGGCCGGCTTCGATCGGCGCATCGCCGATACCAGCCGCATCCCCACCAGCTGCATCCTGGGTGTCGCCCGCCTGCCGGAGCGGGAAATGATCGTTCGCTGGATGGATGTGATCCGGCGCGACCGTATCGTGATGATTGCCGCCGCCAGCGACCCCTTCAAAGGCCCCCTGGAGGCCCTGATGAAGGAAGCCGACGACCGGATTGCCGCGCCAACGGGACTTTACCGCGACATCCTGGCAGCAAATTCCGTACGCTATATCAATGTGGATGATCAGCGCGCGCTGGCCCGGATGGTCGCCGTTGGCCGCATCCGTTTCGGCATCGTGATCGGGGGAACGTTGGAAGCACCGGAGGTGGCATCGCTGCCCTTGCGGATCGTTGGTGAATTGCCGCCGCAGGAATACTGGTTCACCTGCAGCCGTGAACTGCCCGACAAGATCGCGACGCGGCTGGTCGCGGCCTTGAATGAACGCACGGCGGAATCCTTGCGCAAACTGGCCCTGGACGAACCGCCGCCAGGGCATACCGATGCGGGATCACCCACCCAATGACAGGTCGCATGCCGCACCCGTACCTGGCCTTGCTGCTGGCGGTGTGGCTGCTGGTGACCATGATGGGCGGCGCGCGGGCCGACGAGACCGTCACCTACGGCGCGGACGGATCACCACCCATCACCCTGATGGTTTCCATCTCCCCGACCGTCCTGGACACGCATGGCCGCCCACAGCCGGTGCTGGGGCGATGGCTGGCCCATATCGCGGACAAGGCCCGCGTCCAACTGCTGATCCGCCCCCACACGGGCGCAGGCCCGCTGGAAGACCTGATGCGCGAGGCGGATACCTGTTCCCTGGGCTATGCCCGCCTGCCAGCGCGGGAGCAGACGGTCCATTGGCTGTTCGAGGTGAAACGCGATCGTCTGGTCTTCGTTACGCGGCACGCCGACCCTTTCGCGGGCAGCCTGACGCTTCTGCTGCCGCAGGTCAGCGGCCAGCTGGGCGCCCCCAGCGGCGTCTATCGGACGATCCTGGACAACCGGGGCATCCGCTATGTCGTCATCGATGACCAGCGGCAACTGGCCCGCATGGTCGGTTCCGGCGATCCGCGTTTCGGGCTGCTCATCGGCGGCTCCCTGTCGACACCGGAAATCCGGTCGCTGAACCTGCGTGTGGTGGCGGAATTGCCGGAGGTGGGAACCTGGCTGGCCTGTTCGCGCACGATGCCGGAAGAGGTGCGGCGACGTCTGGAACTGGTCCTGCGCACCCCGCAGGCGCGGCAGCTGCACCGCGAAGCGTTGAGTACGTTGCTGCCCGGAACGGCCGGCGATCCGTGATCGGGGCGCGCATGCGGCCTAAACACCCCTTCCATGCCGGGCCATGCCCGTGCGTCCCCTTGCGTGTCGCCCGCCTTTCTGTATAGTGCGCGCCTTCCGAAACCCCGCCGACGCTTGGCCAAGGCGCCGGCTAGGACCGTGCGGCTGAGCCGGAACCCGTTCCGGACACAGCGGCGGACCATCAATAGCCATGGGGAGTTATATGGCACTGTATGAAACCATCCTGATTTTCCGTCAGGACATCTCCTCGACTCAGGTTGAAACCCTGACCGAGACCTTCAGCAACATCCTGAAGGAACAGGGCGGCTCCGTCGTCAAGACCGAGCAGTGGGGTCTGAA
>JAIXTS010000493.1 GCA_027483805.1 Azospirillum sp.
TCCTGTTCGACATGGACATGGCCATCCTGGCCCTTAACAAGGATATGCCGGACCATCCGGGCATTCTGACGCTGACAAACTGTTATCACAACCTTCTGCGCCGCTGGGTGGAGGTGTGATCGCGCCGGACAAACCTGTTAACCGACGGTAGGGTCGCACAGGCCCAGGGCGGCCTCCATTGCTAACCATCTGATTATAAAGGAGAGTCGCACTTCAAAATAGAACCCACCCCCTAGAGTAAAAAACGCGATAAGGTAAATTATGGAAAATACAAGATGCTGGCCATCTGCCGGTGGGTTCCTTGTTCTGTAAACCATACAAACGAATATAGCTTCTTATCTGTACCGGACCGTCGGCTATTCGATGTCGGAAATCCAGGGCCGGCACCACCGCATGTTCGTCGATCCCGCCGACCAAGCGGGTCAGGACGACTGCGCGTTCTGGGACGCGCTGCGTCGCGGTGACTTCCAGGCACGGCAGTTCAAGCGCCTGGACAAGGATGGCAAGGTCGACTGGATCAAGGCGGCCTACTACCCGATTTTGGACCCCAGCGGCGGGTTGCTGAAAGTGGTCAAATAGGCCACCGACATCAATGGGCCGATGGAGGTCGTGAACCGTCTGAAAACACTGATCGACCGAGAATCTCGACCGAGGAAAAGGCCAAGGGCGGCGCAAATGTCATAATCTCCGCATTGCAGGACCTTCGGGCCGCCGCCTTGGAGTCCGTCATCGGCAATCTGACATCCATCGACGGGTGCATTGCCACTATCCGGGCGGCCGGGTCTGCCGCGACGGACGCCCCGCGCATTCTGGTACAGTGCCCTGCCATAGCCCGTATCGGATCATGGGTGTAGTGAAGTTACCAAAGTCCGAGCCGGATTGTTGGCCTTTATGCTTGGCTGGATGACCGGTAAGGGAGACATTTTTTGGACGCCGAACATCGCTAAGCGCTTGATATTCTGTTAACCAGCGCGCGGCCTTGTCATGCCAGTGAAACATATCAGCCAATCATGTTAGCGGTGTCAGCTAACGATGTTTTCCACTTCCGCTGCGCCGCAACATCATTATACTGCAATGCACAAGAACACGGTTTCCGGCATCGACCAGGACCTTTTAAAGGGAGCGAACGTACAAGGCCCGAAATGTCGGTGGCATCCTGCCCCCGCTTCCAGCTTTGTGAGTATCGCTATGAAGAAGCTTTATTCTGCTCTGATCCTTTCCGCCCTGGCTCTGCTGGCTGCTGGCCAGTCGCAGGCGGCCCATCCCGCCCTGAAGCGCATCTGCGGCGCGGCGCCGTCCGCCCCGGAACTGGTTTCCGGCAAGACCGCCACCGAAGCCTCCATGATCCTGGTGGCCGGCTCTGTTCGCGGCTTCGCGGATCAGTCGCTGGCCTATCTGTCCTGCCTGGACAGCCAGCCGGCTTCCACCTCCTACATGGCGCAGCCCTCCTTCAGGGCCCAGCTGTCGGCCCATCGCGATCAGGTGGCCGACCGCCTGGAAGACACTGTGAACGCCTACAATGCCGAACTGCGTAGCTTTAAGGCGCAGCAGGCCCAGGTGGCGCAGAAGTAAGGATCGGCCGTTGGTCCTGGCAAAAGGGCGGGTGGCGACACCCGCCCTTTTTGTTTGGCCGCTCAGGTCGATAACAGGAACCGCAGCGGCAGACCGACACGCTTGCGCCAGGCGGTTTCGTTGTGGGGCTCTCCGTCGTGAAGTTCTGTGACCCAGTCTTTTCCCCGAACATAGCCAAGGCCGGGCATGAGCCGATCTACCTGGGCCTGAAATGGCGGGTAGACACTGTCCAGTTCCGCATTGCCCAGATCAAAATAGATCCGGTGCTGGCCAGCGCGTGGCAGATTTACCTTCACCCAGGTGATGAAATGATCGGCGATGGTCAGCATCCGCGGGTCGCTGTTCCGGATCCAGTCATAGTTGGTGACAAGGGGCCAATGGGTCGACAGGCATCCCGCCCCACCGAAAACCGCGACATGGCGGATCAGGGTGTAAAGCGAGATCAGCCCGCCCATGCTGGACCCCATGATGAACGTATCCGCCAGGCCGGGCCGGGTGCGATAGGTGGCGTCGATGAAGGGTTTTAGGTCATTGACCAGGAAGTCCCCATAGCCGTCCGACAGCGCCGCCCCGCCGGACCCCTGCTCATAGGCAGCACGAATATCGGCCGGCACCTGTTCATAGGGCTGCTGGGGCAGATATTCCCGGCTGCGGTACCTGGTATTCCACACACCGACCACCATGGTCGGTGGCACCTTGCCCTCAGCGATCAGGCGTGACAAGGCCTCATCCACCCCCCATTCCCCGAACGGGGTGGAGGCGGGGTCGAACAGGTTCTGCCCGTCATGCATATAAAGAACCCGCAACCGGTCCCGTCCGCCCTCATATCCCGGTGGAAGCCAGACATCGATGCGGCGCGGTTCAGTCAGGCGGGTGGGAAACAGGTCGTAGCGCCAAAGGCTGCCGGCCGATACCGGAACCGGGACCGGCGGCGTGACGCTCCCACCCGCTGCCAGGATCGGCAGGGACAGCAGCGGCAGGCCGACACCGGCCAGAAGCGCGCGGCGGCTGAAATGCATCGGCATGGGGTACCTCCCGTGATCTTGTTGTTGGCGTCAGGATCACCCGATGTTCGGCCCTGTGAACGGTAAATACGTATGCGTCGCAGCGCAGCATGATTGCGCATACGTATGCGCCCCATACCCGTCCGGCGCGCCCGATTTTACGATGGGGGCCAGATAACAAGACAAGTATGTCCGGGGGAGCCTGATCATGAGTGTGTCGGCAAGCGCGGTTCGGGCCGAGGGAGCGGCCGGGCTGGATCAGGGCGTTGCCCGTCCCTGGTGGCAGGGTGCTGTCATCTATCAGATCTACCCGCGCAGCTTTGCCGACAGCAATGGTGATGGCATTGGCGACCTGCAGGGTCTGCTGGCCCACCTGGACCATGTGGCCGGCCTGGGTGCCGACGCCATCTGGATATCGCCATTCTTCAAGTCACCCATGGATGATTTCGGATACGACATATCCGATCATTGCGATATCGATCCAATTTTCGGCACCATGGCCGACTGCGACGCGGTGATTGCGCGGGCCCATGAGCTGGGTCTGAAAATCATCATTGATCAGGTTTATTCCCACACGTCGATCCAGCATCGCTGGTTTCAGGAAAGCCGGCAGAACCGGACCAATCCGAAGGCGGACTGGTATGTCTGGCACGATGCCAAACCCGACGGCACCCCCCCCAATAACTGGCAATCGGTGTTCGGCGGCCCGGCCTGGACCTGGGACGCGCGCCGGCGGCAATATTACATGCATAATTTCCTGGCCAGCCAGCCGGACCTGGACCTGCATAATCCGGAGGTGCAGGAAGCCATCAAGGGTGTGGCCCGGTTCTGGATGGATCGGGGTGTGGATGGCTTAAGGGTCGATGCCGCCAACTTCTTCATGCATGACCGGTCACTGCGGGACAACCCTGTCAACCCAGAAGCCACCGCGCCGAAACGGCCCTACGAATTTCAGCAGCAGCTCCACAATATCTCGCAGCCGGAGAACCTGGACTTTATCGAAGCGCTGCGTGCGGTCCTGGACGGTTATCCCGACCGTTTCATGGTGGCGGAGATGGGGGAAGCCCCGTTCGACATGGTGGCAGACTATACGCTGCCCGGCAAACGCTGCCATTCCGCTTATAATTTCTCCTTCCTTTATCACAAAAAACTGGATGCGGGGGTGCCGCGCCGGATCATCGGTGGCTGGAACCAGGCATCCGGCGGCGCCTGGCCGTCCTGGACCTTTTCCAACCATGACGCGCCGCGCGCGGTCAGCCGCTGGGGCGGCGAGACACCGCCGCCGGCCCTGGCACAATGCCTGAACACATTGCTGGTCTCCCTCCCTGGTTCGGTCTTTCTCTATTACGGCGAGGAACTGGGGCTGCCCCAGGCACGGGTTGCGTTTGAGGAACTGGTCGATCCGGAGGCGATTGCCAACTGGCCCCATACGCTTGGTCGTGATGGCGCGCGCACACCCATGCCCTGGGCCAAAGATGCCCCCAATGGCGGCTTTTCGGCGGCCCGACCCTGGCTGCCGATCGATCCGCGTCACCTGCCCTTGGCCGTGGATGTGCAGGCGGTCGATCCGGCCAGCACCCTGTCGGTGACCCGCCGTCTGGTGGCCCGCCGCCGGGCCGAGCCCGCGCTGCGCTGGGGTGATATCCGTTTCCGCCCCCCTTCTGATCCCGTCCTGGCCTTTGAGCGTGTGCATGAAGCCGGGGACCTGCTGGTGCTGGTCAACCTGTCTGGCGACCGGGCGGCACATGGGCTGATCGATGCCGGCAACTGGGTAGTGGTGGAAAGTGTCAATGGCGCCGACCTTTCCGCCCCCACCCTGCCCGCCTATGGCGCCGTGATCGCCCGACGCTGCTGACGGCGGTGATCCTGCCCTGGGGCGGTCAGCCTTGGAGGAACCGCAGTACAGAGGCATTGAAGGCATCCGGCACCACGACATTCACGGCATGCCCGCCAAAATCGGTCAGCAGAAGTTCCGCCGCCGGTAAACCTTCCGCCAATCGTACAGAGCGGCTGTAGGGCACCAGCAGATCATCCCTTGTCGCCATGACAAGGGTGGGCACCCGCACCGTCGCCAGCCGCATATCAACATCGAAAGCCCGTAACGCCGCTATCCGACGTCGGATATTCTCCACCCCCTGGAAATGGGCGATGGCATGGGCTTCCTCCTGCGCCAGCCGTTCGGCATTCTCCGCCATCCAGATGGCCGGATAGAGGAACAGCGGCTGTGCCTTCACAAACATCGGCACACCGGATTTTTCCAGCAGTTCCAGACGCACATCGAAGCAGCGGCCGGAATGGGCATCGGCCTTGCTCCAGGCATTGACCAGCACAAGCCTGTCCAGCCGTTGCGGCGCGCGCAGGGCAAGGTCCAGCCCGATCAGGCCGCCCAGCGCGTGGCCCATCAGGCTGAAACGCGGCACGCCCAGCCGGTCGGCAATCTCCAGCACATCATCGGCCATGGCAGTGATGCCACCCTGTTCCGGCACCGCGCCCCCGGTGCGCCCCGTGCCGCGATGGTCATAGGTGATGACGCGGAAATGCGGAGCCAGGGCGGGCAGTTGCGATGCCCAATAGGCCCCGGACCCGCCCAGCCCCGATGACAGGATCAGGACCGGGGCGTCTTCGTCGTCCCGGCCATGGATGTCCACATGCATCACTTCTTCCCGATATGGGCGACAGTGGCGATCTCCACCAGCGCGTCCGGTTTCACCAGCCCGCACTGGATGCAGTAGCGCGCCGGTTTGTCGCCCGGGAAATATTCGGCATAGACCTTGTTGACGGCCTGGTAATTGGCCCAGTCGGTGATGAAAATATGGTTCATGGTGACATCTTCCATGCTGCCACCCGCCGTTTCGATCACCGACTTGATGGTTTCCAGGACATGGCGCGTCTGGGCCCCGGCATCGCCAACATGGACCACGTCATTGTTCTTGTCGAACGGCAGGGTGCCGGAGACATAGACGACACCATCGGCCAGCGTGCCCGGTGAATAGGGGGCGATGGGCTTCTGTGTGCCTTCGGGAACGATGATATGCTTGGGCATGGTTTGCTGCTCCTGTTGTTGTCGCATCAGTCGTGGACGGGGGCGGCCTGCGAGATGGTGCCGCAGAAATCATCGACGGTGGCGACCCAGCCGAAGAATTTCTCGACATTGTAGATGGTGGCTTTCTGGATGAAATCGGGTCCCAGATGGTGGGTCGCGTCCTCCAGCATCACCCCGAAATATTCCAGGTGGAAGGCGTCGCGCAGTGAACTTTCCACGCAGACATTGGTGGCGATGCCGACAAACACCAGGGTGCGAATGCCGCGTGCCCGCAGGACACTGTCGGTATTGGTGTTGAAAAAGCCGCTATAGCGGGTCTTTTGGATCAGGATGTCGCCCTGTTGTGGCTGCAACTCCTCCACAATCGCGTAATCCCAAGTGCCCTTGGCCAGCAGTGTGCCCTGCAACGCCGGCCGGGCCCGCATGGTTTTCAGGGCATTGGATTTATGCCAGTTGGGGGAGCCGGGCCCTCCTGCCTCCACATAGTCCGGATCCCAGCCATTCTGGAAATAGACGACCAGGACGCCCGCCGCGCGGGCCGCATCCAGGGTGCGCCGGATATTGGCGATGGTGCCGCGGGCACCCGCAATGTCGAACCCGGCCAGATCAACATAGCCGCCCGCAGTCGAATAGGCATTCTGCATATCAACGACGATAATGGCTGTTTCTGCCGGGTTCAGGCGGAGCGGTTCCGGGCGGGCCGGCAGGGTGACCGATTTTGCGCGTTCCGCCGGTGGCACATAGCCTGCGCTGCTCATGCCAGCCCCTTGATATGTTGACGGCATGTCATCAGTGGCTGGATGCGGGTGCCAAAATCCTCCACCCCCTTCACAAAATCGTCGAAGGTCAGCAGCACGCCGCCGGTTCCCGGCACTGTCGGCACCTCGTCCAGCATGCGCGCCACACTCTTATAGGACCCGACAAGGGTGCCCATATTGATATTCACCGCCGACACAGGATCCGCCATCTGCCGGACATTGGTGTCGGGCCCGGATCTGGTGTCAGCCGCACTTTGCAGGCCCAGCCAGGATATAGCCTCCTGATCGGCACCGGCCTTATAATGCTCCCACTTGGCGCGGGCCGCTTCATCCGTCTCATCGGCGATGATCATGAACAGGACGTAGGAGGCAACGTCACGCCCCGTCTTCGCCGCCGCCGCCCGCATGCGCTCCACAGTGGGGGCAAAGGCGGTGGGCGTGTTCACCCCCATGCCGAAGCAGAAATTATAGTCGGCATATTGGGCGGAAAAAGCCATGCCGGCATTGGACGACCCGGCACAGATCAGCTTCACATCCGCCTGTGGACGCGGCGACAGGCGGCAATCATCCATCTGAAAATATTTGCCTTTCAGGTCGCTGCGTCCCGTTGCCCACAGCTCGCGCAGGATGCTGGCATATTCGGCCAGATAGTCGTAGCGGTTGGCAAAATGCTCATCCCCCGGCCATAGGCCCATCTGCGAATATTCCGGGCGCTGCCAGCCGGTAACCAGATTCACCCCGAACCGACCGCCCGAAATACTGTCGATGGTCGATGCCATGCGGGCCACGATGGCAGGCGGCATGACCAGGGTGGCGGCGGTGGCGTAGATCTTGATGCGGCTGGTCACGGCGGCCAGCCCTGACATCAGGGTGAAGCTTTCCAGGTTATGATCCCAGAATTCCGTCTTGCCGCCGAACCCGCGCAACTTGATCATCGACAGCACGAAGTCCAGCCCGTGCCTTTCTGCCGACAGGGTGATCTGTTTGTTGAGGTCGAAACTGGGCCTGTATTGCGGCGCGTTCTGCGACAGCAGCCAGCCATTATTCCCGATGGGAATAAAAACACCGATCTCCATCCTGCCTCCCCTGAAAGGTGACGCCAAGGTCAAAACCTGGGAAAGCCGGAAAGCATCGCAGGTTTCGTGCCAACGGCGTTTGTGTGGCGGGAATCAAGGCAATGCCCGGTCCTGCATGTGAACAGGCCAGGGGGCGCGTCAGCCGGTTACGGCGCCGGTGCCAGAAAAAGCGGCGGATGCCCAAGGGTTGGGCGGCAACCCTATCTGGGTCGGTAGCTGTCCACCAAATCATGCGCCGGGGACAGCCGCAGAGCCTGGGATAGAAGGTCAGTATCCAAGCCGGCAACCGCCGACAGACCGTCGCCCCCAATCAGCATCGGGGCACGAAACCATTCCACCTGATCGACCAGACCGGATTTCAGGAAGGCCGTGGCGACGGTCGGCCCGCCTTCGACCAGAAGGCGGGTGATCCCCTGCCCCGCCAGGGCGTTCAGGGCAGCCTGGACCGGCGGTTGCCCCCTCACATCCCCATCGACCCGCAGGATACGCACGCCAAAGGCCTCCAGCGCTGCCGCCTTTGCCGCATCGGCGCCGGCCCGTGTCACCACCCAGGTGGGCGCCACGCTGGCGGCACCCTGCACCAGCTTTGCCGTCACCGGCAGGCGCAGGCTGCTGTCCAGGACAATACGCACGGGGTTCGCCGCCTCCAGGCCCGGCAGGCGGCAGGTCAATTCCGGGTCATCGGCCAGGACAGTACCGATCCCAACCAGGATGGCATCATGATGGGCGCGCAGAAGATGGCCGCGCGCCCGGCTTTCCGGTCCGGTGATCCACTGGCTGTGTCCGGCCGCCGTGGCGACCCGTGCATCCAGGCTGGTGGCCAGCTTCAGGGTGACGCCGGGGCGGCCCTTCATAATGCGGGTGATGAAGCCGTGATTGACTTCCTGCGCTTCCTCCGCACACAGGCCGACATCGACCTGGATGCTGGCCTCGCGCAGGCGCCGGATGCCGCTGCCCGATACACGCGGGTCCGGGTCCTCACAGGCCACGACGATGCGGGCCACCCCTGCGGCGATCAGGGCCTCCGAACAAGGGGGCGTCTTGCCGTGATGGTTGCAGGGTTCCAGGCTGACATAGACGGTGGCACCGCGTGCCGCGCCACCCGCCTGGGCCAGCGCCTGCGGTTCGCCATGCGGCCGGCCGCCAGGGGCGGTGACGCCACGGCCCAGCACCACACCTTCCTTGACGACGATGCAGCCAACGGAAGGGTTGGGCCAGACACGGCCCAGATTGCGCCGGGCCAGCCCCAACGCTGCCTGCATATGGCCGTGATCATCCAGGCTGAAAACAGGGTCGGCGTCGGTCAAGCCGGAGCCTCCCTTCAATCATTTTCCTCAGGGCGCAGCTTCTCAACGAACTCGTTGAAATCGGCCGCCTCGCGGAAATCGCGATAGACAGAGGCGTAGCGGATATAGGCGACCTTGTCGATCCCGGCCAGCTGGTTCATCACCATCTCGCCGATCTGGGTAGAGGGGATTTCCGTCTCCCCGCTGCTTTCCAACTGGCGCACGATGGAGTTCACGACCCGGTCGACCCGGTCGGCATCCACGGGCCGCTTGCGCAGCGAAATGCGCATGGAGCGTAAAAGCTTCTCCCGGTCGAACGGTTCCTTCTGACCGGAGGATTTCACCACATAAAGCTCACGCAGTTGCACCCGTTCAAAGGTGGTGAAGCGGGCGCCGCAGGCCGGGCAGAAACGGCGGCGACGGATGGCGGACCCATCATCGGTGGGACGACTGTCCTTCACCTGGGTATCGTCATTCCCGCAGAACGGGCAGCGCATGTGAGCCCTCCGTGATTGTTATGGTTGCCTGTACAGAAACCCCGGTTCCGGCATGGGGCCGAAACCGGGGTTTGTCAATCATCAGAGCGTCGGATAGATGGGGAAGCGGCGGCACAATTCCTGTACCCGCGCGCGCACCCGGCCCTCGGCCGCCAGATTGTCACCATTGCTGATCGCCAGCGCGTCCAGCACCTCCACGATCATGTCGCCGACCTGCGCGAATTCGGCAGTGCCGAAGCCACGGGTGGTGGCGGCCGGGGTCCCCAGGCGCACGCCCGAGGTCACGAACGGCTTTTCCGGGTCGAACGGCACGCCGTTCTTGTTGCAGGTCATGCCGGCATTTTCCAGCGCATGCTCAGCAGCCTTGCCCGTCAGCTTTTTCGGACGCAGATCGACCAGCACGATATGGCTGTCGGTGCCGCCGGACACGATGTCCAGGCCGCCGGCGATCAGACGCTCGGCCAGCACCTTGGCGTTGGCGATGACATTGGCGGCGTAGGTCTTGAACTCCGGACGCAGCGCCTCCCCGAAGGCTACGGCCTTGGCGGCGATGACATGCATCAGCGGGCCGCCCTGCAGGCCGGGGAAAACGGCGGAATTGAACTTCTTGCCCAGATCCAGATCGTTGGACAGGATCATGCCGCCACGGGGGCCGCGCAGGGTCTTGTGCGTGGTGGTGGTCACAACATGGGCGTGCGGCAGCGGCGACGGATAGACGCCGGCGGCCACCAGACCCGCATAATGGGCCATGTCCACCATCAGGTAGGCACCGATCTCGTCCGCGATCTTGCGGAAACGGGCGAAGTCGATCTGACGCGGATAGGCGGAGCCACCGGCGATGATCAGCTTCGGCTTATGCTCCCGCGCCTTGGCCTCCACCTCATCATAATCGATCAGGTTGGTGTCGCGGGTCACGCCATAGGACACGACCTTGAACCACTTGCCCGACTGGTTGGCCGGCGCGCCATGGGTCAGGTGACCGCCGGCCGCCAGATCCATGCCCATGAAAGTGTCGCCGGGCTGCAGCAAGGCCATGAACACGGCCTGGTTGGCCTGCGCGCCGGAATGCGGCTGAACATTGGCATAGTCGCAGCCGAACAGCTTCTTCGCACGCTCAATGGCCAGCGTTTCGGCGATGTCGACATATTCGCAGCCGCCATAATAGCGCTTGCCCGAATAACCCTCGGCGTACTTGTTGGTCAGAACCGAACCCTGGGCCTCCAGCACGGCGGTGGAGACGATGTTTTCCGAGGCGATCAGTTCGATCTGTTCTTGCTGCCGGCCCAGTTCCTGACGCAGGGAGGCGTACAGATCGGGGTCAACGTCGGACAGCTTGTCGGTGAAGAAACCCTGGATGCTCATGTTCGTCTGGTCCTCTGGCACTGCGGGTCAGGCATTTTTTGATCGCGCGAATAACGCCCCAAATGCAAGCATTCGGGGCGATCGCACTTTCAGCCCAACATTGCGACACGGCGGGCATGACGGCCGCCTTCGAATTCCGTGGTGAAGAAGGTGGCGGTGCAATCCTTGGCCACCTCGACGCCGATGGTGCGCGCGCCCAGGCACAGCACATTGGCGTCATTATGCAGGCGGGTCAGCCGCGCTTCCGTCGGCGTGTGGCACAGGGCGGCACGCACATGACGGTGGCGGTTGGCGGCAATGGAAATGCCGATGCCCGTGCCACAGATCAGAACACCGAACGTCGCGCGCCCATCAGCCAGGGCAGCGGCAACCGCATCAGCAAAGCTGGGATAATCGACCGATTCAGGTCCGTTGGTGCCAAGATCGATCACGGTGTGACCGGCGGCGCGCAGCTGTTCCAACAGTACAGCCTTCAGGTCAGGACTGGCATGGTCGCCGGCAATGGCGATGGTCTGACTGCCCATGGTTCCACCCTCTCCGGGCACGGCGCCCGGCACCCCTTGATACGGAAGCAACCCCATTGATAGGGGGTCATCGACGCGGCCGACCCTAGCAGAAGTGTTGACGCTGCACCAGTTCCCGCCCCCGGCACGAAAGCAGCCCCGCCTTGCCGGTGACGCGCGCCTTCCCCGGCGGCGCGCGCTGAGAATAACCTCGAGTAGAAATATTTGAAACAGTGTTCCGGCAAATTAATATAGGCCGGGTCACGCTGTTGTCACCCCGCGCCCCGATCAACAACCACAGATAATTTGCCAACTCCCGAAAATAGCTGGAACCACTGAATTCAGAAGTTATACGACATAGCTATCCGTCTCCATTCGCCACAATGACCTGGACAGATATGAGATCAGCAGGCACGGGGATTTCGGTGGGTAACAATTGATACCGTTGTTGGTTATTTAAGTAAAAATTGGCGCCATATTGTCGCTTCCGTGTTGACAGGTTTATCCACCCATGCGAAGGACCCGTCCGTATTTGGTCAACCGTTCAGGAACATCGGGAACAATGGAACATCACGAGAATGGTGCTTTGGCTGGCGACCTGCTGCGCATGACGGCAGAGATCGTTTCCGCCTATGTCGGGCAGAACACGGTGCCCATGCAGCAGCTGCCGGAAGTGATCAATGCTGTCTATCTGACGCTGACCAGTCTGCAGGGCGCACCCGAAGACATGCCGGCTGAACCGGCCCGCCCGGCCGTGCCGATCAAGAAGTCCGTGACGCCGGAATATATTGTCTGCCTGGAAGACGGGAAGAAGCTGAAGATGCTGAAGCGGCATCTGCGCTCGACCTATGACATGACGCCCGACGAATACCGTGCCAAGTGGGGCCTTCCGCCCGACTATCCGATGGTCGCACCCAACTATGCGGCACAGCGGTCGGAATTCGCCAAAAAGATTGGGTTGGGCCGGGGCGATACACGGTCGGCCAACCGCGGCGGCTGAACAGCCTTGTGTCGCACAAGGGGGCCGGGGAACGGCATGGCCGAACCCCGGCCTATGCGTTGCCCTTGCGCAGAACGTAATTCAACTTGGCAAGCGCATTGCGCGCCAGCACCGTCTTGCCGGCGCTGGCGGGGCCTTGAATGATCACTTCGGTATTGGTCATGGGATCAATGGCGCTGACGCGCACGATGCTGCCAATCGGCTGAAATTCGATCAGCACATCCTTCTCACTCAAGGGCGGCCGTGGCATGGCGCCCTCCTCGGATCAGTAGGATCCTGACGGCACATAGGCGCCGTAGGATAGGGATGATGTCCAGAACCGCTCCAGGGTGCGCATCGTATCATTGGCGCGGGTCAGTTCCTCTGCCGACAGGCCCGACTTGTCCAGCGACTCCACCTGCCGGGAAAACAGTTCGGAGATGCGGTCGCGCAGCTTCAGCCCCTTGTCCGACAGGCGCACACGCACGGACCGCCGGTCATGCGTGGACCGTTCCTGCGTCAGGTACCCGTTCTCATGCATCTTCTTCACATTGTAAGAGACGTTGGAGCCCAGGTAATAGCCGCGCGCGGTCAGTTCGCCGACCGTCAACTCATCGTCGCCGATATTGTACAGGATCAGGCTCTGGACATTGTTGATGTCCTGCATGCCTAACCGGTCCAGTTCGATCTTCAGTACTTCAAGGAAATGGCGATGCAGCCGCTCAATGAGCAGGATGCTGTCATAATAGGGTTGACGCAAGGCCATCTCCATTCATTCCGGGCCACCGAACGCGTGAAATAGAGCGTCTTTAATGACCGCCTTTTATCACGATCACACGTGTTGCCTAGACAAAAACCATACCCCCTTCGGGTCAAAGGGCCGTAAAAGTAAAAAATTCCACAGAAAGGCCGGAGGGGCCGCCCCGATTCAGGCCGGCCGGCGGGCCCCCAGCTTGGCCCGCGCCATGTTGAGCGACACGGAAAGAGCCTGACCGATCTGGCCGCCATCCCCCTTGATGTCGTCACGGACCAGCACGTGCATGGCATCGATATGCAGACCGACGACCTGGAGCTGCGACACGCTGGGATTGGGCAACGGCACCAGGAAATGGTTCAAGGAGTTGGCGAAATCGGACAGCAGGTCATAGCCGAAGGTCTTACCCAGCGTCATGATGCCGTCGCTGATCTTGATCACGCGCTTCAGATGTGTGGGGCGGTTTTCGGCATCCGTCATGGCGCGGCGATACGCATCCTGCAGCTCCGTCAGGTCGACGCGGGTCTGCGTGATGTGGGCGTCGGACATGCGCGCCACATGGGTGCTGGCACGCGCCAGCGCGGCCGGGTCGATCATGCCCGGCTTGCCGTCGGCCGAACCGCCCACCTTCTCCCGCAGCTTGTTCGGCCGCTTTATGATTTCAACGCCCGACACACGGGCCTCCGGTTTCAGATTGTCGTTCATGCGCTTGCTGCCCGCCGGGCATCGGCAACTTCCGACAGCTCGGCGCTCCCGTCAACATTTTCTACGGGATTCTCACCTGAAACAGCCTGGCTGTCGATAACCATATGCGCACCCTCGTCAACAACGCGCACATCTTCGGGACTCATCAAGCGCCGGTCAGCCCCTTCATGGGGCAATGTCTGCCGCCGCCGGTCGGGCCCGAAATAATTGGGCGCCCGGACAAAGGCCCTTGGCTTGTCGATGATGGCCAGCAGGCGGCTGGCGACATTGATCACCGACATCGGCTTGGCCAGATATTCAGTCACGCCATTGTCGCGGGCCAGCCGCACGGCGGCCTCATCCGCCTCCCCGCTCATCATCACCACAGGCAGAAAGCGGACCTTGTCGCTCTCATGCTCCCGTACCCATTTCAGCAGGCCGATTCCGTCCATCGGTTCCATCAGATGGTCGGCGAAGATGATATCCACATCGCGGCCAGCCGAACTGTCCATCTGCGCCGCCACATCCAGGATGGCCATCGCTTCTTCGCCATTATCCGCCTGCAGCACCTTGCCAATGCCCAGGGCCTTCAGGATCGTGACCATGATGGAGCGCACAAAGCGGTTGTCATCCGCCAGCAGCACGGACAAACCGTCAAAGCGATAGTATTTTCCGGTCGAAGTTTGCTTTGACATCGGCTCAGCAGGACTGGGCAAGACGGTTCGGGGGAAACCGATATGCCACAGCTATCGTCATCCACGCGACAAAATCAAGCACAGAGAACCTCACCCAAAGCATAAGCCGGCCTGTTTCCAGTTTGGCCCCATGAAAATCTGTTGATATTTATATAGTGTTAACGGGATGGTTCATTCATGCGTCACCATGCTAGCCTGTGCCTTGGCTGCAACAGCTACAGAAGTGGCCGTTAAGTAAAGAAATCATTAACCAAGAAACGATCGGTTTCTATCAAAAACCAAACGAAACGGATGCCTATCAATGGATGAAGCCCGGCGCTGGGCCGAGAGTGCCAATGCTTGGCAAAACTGGGCAGAGGGAATGGCCAACCCTGCGGACCGCATCAACGCGCCGCTGCTCGATCTTGCCGGAGCAAAAGCGGGACAGGCTGTACTGGATCTGGCCGCCGGCGTGGGCGAGCCCTCGTTAAGCCAGGCCCACCGTCTGCGGGGCCGCGGGATGGTCGTGGCCAGCGACCTGATCCCGGCCATGCTGACCGGTTTGGCCCGCCGCTGCATGGCGCAGCCCCATCCGCCCCTTCCGGTGGCGGCGGATATGCGGGCCCTGCCCTTCGCGACAGCTGGATTCGACATCATTCTCTGCCGGTTCGGGCTGATGTTCGTGCCGGATACGGGCGCAGCGCTGACGGAGATGCGGCGGGTCCTGCGTCCCGGCGGGGCGGCGGCCCTGGCGGTCTGGGGCCCCCGGACCCAGAACACGCTGTTCGACAGGCTGGGACGCCGCCTTGCCACCGATCATGGGCCTTTGGCAGACCGGTTGCTGGCACCCCTGTTCCGGTTCGCCGATCCGGCGGAACTGGTCCATGCCGCATACAAGGCCGGCTTCACGGCTGTCCGGCATCAACCCCTGTGCACAACCGTGCCGGCCCGCCTGGACCAGCCTTTCTGGCGGCCCACCCTGGAAATGGCGTTCAGCCCGCTGCTGGCCATGCTGTCACGGGACGAGCTTGCGGGCCTGCATGATCAGATCAGCGCCGATTTCGCTGCCGACGCCGATGAGCAACGACGGTTCCCCGTCACCCTGTCGGTCCATCTGCTGCGCATGGAAACATGATTAACGGATCGTTATATATCATACCGATGCATCACTTGACTATGCCCTGACAATCTCTATCGTGCCCCAATTGTCAGACAGGTGTGTGATGATTGACGTTAAGACCTTGTGCCTGGGTGTGTTGAGCCGGGGCGACGCCTCCGGCTATGAAATCCGTAAGGAATTCGAGGAAGGCCCGCTCAGCCATTTCAGTGATGCCGGCTTCGGTTCCATCTATCCGTCACTCAAGCGGCTGTTGGATGATGGCCAGATCACCATGCTTCCCCATAATGGTGACGGACGCCCGGACAAGAAGCTGTACCGGATCACACCGTCGGGCCGTCACGCGCTGTACCAGTCCCTGATCAAGCCGCCGTCGGCCGACAAGCTGCGGTCGGACCTGATGTTTATCCTCAGCTTCGGCCATCTTCTGCCGCCCCGCCATCTCGACCGCATCATCAGCGACCGCATCAGCGATTACCGGCACATGATCGCCACGCTGGAGGTTGAGGGCAGCACGGCACACCGCACGCCGGGCGAACGATTCGTCGAGGGAATGGGCCTGGCCATCTATCGGGCCGTTGCCAGCTACCTGGAGGAACACCGGCACGAACTGGTGGCCGCCGCCCTGATGGAAAGCCAGGTGGCGTGAATCAGGGCGGCGGGAAGGATGCCGCTGCCTCAACGCACCAGGGTACAGGTCCGGTCGCGGCACTGGACCAGAACAAAACTATCCTTGGGCGCGGTGCAATTGACCTTGTAAAGGGTTTCCGCCATGCGGCCGGGAACCTGCTTGATCACTTCCAGCTTGGTCGGCTTGCAGTTGGCCGACTGTGCAGCTTCCTTGACCTCTGCCTGCTGAGCGCCGGCGGGAGCCACAGGCATCAGGGCCAGGACCATCGCCAGGGCCAGGCGCCGCCTCATGGCTTCTTGCGCTGGGTAAAGGCCGCCGCCAGGGCCTTCAGATTATCGGCCTGCTCATGCCCGTCATCGGCTGGGGGTGTTGCACCGCCCCCTCCGGTTCCCATGCGGGAAATGATGGCATCCAGCATCTGCGGCGACAGTTTCTTCGGTCCCGTCCCGGGCCGCGCTGACCGCACCACACCCTGGCCGGGGGCGGGTGTCGCGGTGCTGATGCCGCCGCCACGGGCCACACGGTCAACGGCGCTTCCGGCAATGGCCTTCAAGAAGGGCTTGCACAGGCCGCGCAGCAGTTGCTCGTCATCCAGCGCCCAGGCGATCAGCACGCGCTGCGCTTGGCTGCGGCTGCCCTGTGCCGCCTTCAATGCCTCACGGATCTTGAGCGTGACATAGGTGTCGCTCATGGCCCGGCCCTCCGATGAATCAAGGTGCATAGAGTAGCGAAGCCCCGGCCCGCACCCCAAGCAAAATCACAAAGCGGTCCGCACCTCTTCCGCATAAGGCATGGCTGTGCCCGTACCGATACGCGTACAGGCGATGGAGGCGGCGACATTGGCATAATGCATGGCCGTGGTCAGGTCGTCGCCCGCCGCCAGCCGGGCCGACAGGCTGCCCACAAAACAATCGCCGGCACCGGTGGTGTCGACGGCCGCCACCTTGCGTCCCGGCACCAGCGTTTCCATCTCCGCCGTCACGGCCAGGGCGCCGCGCACACCCAGTGTGGCGATCACGGTCTGACCCGGCCGGCGCAGCAGACGGCGCGCCGCTGCCGCGACATCCGCCACCGCTGCATCGCCCGACAATTCCACGCCGGCGAAATGGCCCAATTCCGTCTCGTTGACCACCAGAATGTCGGTGTCGGTCCACAGGCTGTCAGGTGCATCGTCCAGCGCTGGTGCCGCGTTCAGCAGGGTGCGGGCACCCGCTTCCCGGCCCTTGGCGAACAGCGCCGCGATGGTGGTGCGCGGCACCTCGAACTGGCTGACCAGAAGATCACCGGGCGTGAGGGCCAGCCCGTCGGCATCGGCGGGGTCGATCTGTTTATTGGCGGCGGGGATGACGACAATACGGTTTTCCGCCGTCGCATCCACCAGGATCAGGGCCGAACCCGTCGCTTCGTCCGCGGACCGTCCGACATGGCTGGCCTCGATACCTTTTTCGGCAAAGAAGGCCAGGATGCGGTCGCCGAACATGTCATGCCCGACCTTGCCGACGAACCGGACCGGTACCCCCTGCTGCACCGCCGCGACCGCCTGGTTCAGCCCCTTGCCGCCGGGCATCAATTGAACCGTCTCGCCATTCACCGTCTCGCCTGCTTTTGGCGCGCGCTGCATGGTGGACAGGATGTCGTAATTGATGCTGCCGATGACGGTGACCTGGGCCATGGGGCTTTCCCTCTCGTTGGAAAGCCCTTCCTAGACCGGAACCGCACATTTGTCACGATCGGGGCATCACAGCCCCTTTACCACCACCGGTTTCGTCGGCGCCTGAACCAGACGGTTGCGCAGGGGCAGGCCGAAAGGACCGGCCTCCACTTCGAAAACATCACCCTTCCGTGTCGTGAAACCGTCGCTGAAGGACAGGGTGGCCGTGCCGAAATAATGCACATGCGTGTCGCCCGGCCGGCGGAAGCCGTCATATTTGAAATGGTGATATTCCAGGTTGGAAAGGCTGTGGGACATGTTGGCCTCTCCGGACAGGAAGGGTTTTTCCCAGATGATCTGGCCCTCACGCAGGATACGTGTGGTGCCCCTTATATCCGCCGGCAGGTCCCCCAGCAGCAATTCCGGCCCGATGGCACAGACGCGCAGCTTGGAATGGGCCAGGTAGAGATAGTTCTGCCGTTCCGTCACATGGTCGGAAAATTCATTGCCCAGCGCGTAACCCAGGCGGAACACCGTACCGTCCGGCCCTACGACATAAAGCCCCGCGATCTCCGGCTCCTCTCCGCCATCCAGGGCGAAGAAGGGGGAAACAAGGTCGCTACCGGGCCGAGCCACAATGGAGCCGTCGCCCTTGTAGAACCATTCCGGCTGCACACCCACCTGCCCCGGTGCCGGCTTTCCACCCTCCAGCCCCATGCGGAACATACGCATCGAATCGGTCTGCTTGGCGGGGTCGGCGATGTCACGGTGCATCTTGTCCCGCCCCTCCGCCGACCCAAGATGCGTCAGCCCCGTACCCGCCACCAGCATATGGGCATCATCGGGATGATCCAGCGGCGCCAGCACCCGGCCCTCGGCCAGGGCGGCCGCCACATCCATCTCTTCCCCCGTTGCCAGTGCCCGGGCCAGGGACAGAAGGTCGCTGCCCGCCTTGATGGCCTGCTGCGCCAGCTCATAGGTGGTTGTCGCACCGATCAGCCGCCGGCCCGGCGCCGTGTCCTGGCGCAATGCCACGGCGCGGTTGCCTTGCGTGTCCAGATATTGGGTCAGACGCCATGCCATGGGGGCTCTCTCCGGGGGATGGGTTATGATGGTTCCGTTGGTCTGCGGGCGCCGTCCGGGTCGGGCATTTGGCGCTGGACGTGGTGATATAATAATACTAATCATTTTTCCAAGCATGATTTGGCGGGGCAGCCTCAATAAGAAAGGTACAAGCCCGGCCCAGGGACGGATGACGACAGAGGGTGAGATGAAGGCTTTCGCGAAATACGGGGCCCTGGCCCTGATGCTGGCCGCCATGACGGGATGCGGCGACAAGGGCGGGACGGACAAGGCAGCGGATGCCGGCAAGGCTGCCGGCGCCCTGACCATCGGTTTCTCGCAGATCGGGTCGGAATCCGGCTGGCGGGCGGCGGAAACCAAGCTGGCCAAGTCGGAAGCGGAAAAGCGCGGCATCAATCTGAAAGTTTCCGACGCGCAGCAGCAGCAGGCCAACCAGATCAAGGCCATCCGGTCCTTCATCGCCCA
>JAIXTS010000240.1 GCA_027483805.1 Azospirillum sp.
GACGCCGATACCGGCGCCGGGGCGGTCTGACGATCAGGATAGAAGGCAGGGTTCGCCAGGATGGAACTGCTTCAAGTAGCCGACGCGGTCGCCCGCGAGAAGAATATCGACAAGGAGCATGTGCTCGAAGCCATGGAGGAGGCCATCAAGAAGGCTGGCCGCTCCAAATACGGGCACGAGCATGACATCCGCGCCAGGATCGACCGCAAGACGGGTGATATCCATCTGACCCGCCACATGGAAGTGGTGGAAGAGGTGGAGAATGAGGCCGTTCAGGTGACGCTGGCCAAGGCCCGTCGCAAGAACCCGAAGGCCCAGATCGGTGATTTCATCGTCGATCCGCTGCCGCCCATCGATTTCGGCCGCATCGCCGCCCAGACCGCCAAGCAGGTCATCGTGCAGAAGGTGCGCGAGGCCGAGCGTGAGCGTCAGTACAACGAATATATCGACCGCAAGGGCGAGATCGTGAACGGTCTGGTCAAGCGCGTCGAATATGGCAATGTCACTGTCGATCTGGGCCGTGCCGAAGCGGTGCTGCGCCGGGACGAGTGCCTGCCGCGCGAACATTTCAAGACCGGCGATCGTGTCCGCGCCTACATCTATGATGTACGCAAGGAACCGCGCGGTCCGCAGATCTTCCTGTCGCGTACCCATCCGATGTTCATGGCCGGCCTGTTCAAGGCCGAGGTGCCGGAGATTTACGACGGCATCATCGAGATCAAGTCGGTGGCCCGTGATCCGGGTTCGCGCGCCAAGATCGCCGTGATCTCCAAGGACAGCTCCATCGACCCCGTGGGCGCCTGTGTCGGTATGCGCGGCAGCCGCGTTCAGGCCGTCGTCGGCGAGCTGCAGGGCGAGAAGATCGACATCATCCCCTGGAAGCCCGATCCGGCGACCTTTGTCGTCAATGCACTGGCCCCGGCCGAAGTGGCCAAGGTCGTGCTGGATGACGAAGGCAACAAGATCGAGGTCGTGGTGCCTGACGACCAGCTGTCGCTGGCCATCGGTCGCCGTGGTCAGAATGTCCGCCTGGCCAGCCAGCTGACAGGCTGGACGATCGACATCATGACCGAGGCCGAGGAACGTGAGCGCCGCCAGACGGAATTCTCGTCGCGCTCGGCCCTGTTCATGGAGGCCCTGGACGTCGACGACATGATCGCCCACCTGCTGGTGAACGAAGGGTTCACCTCGGTGGAGGAAATCGCCTTCGTCGATCTGGATGAACTGACCCGGATTGAGGCATTCGACGAGGATGTGGCCGCCGAGCTGCAGAACCGCGCCGTCACCTTCCTGGAACAGCAGAACGAAATCCTGGAAACCAAGCGCCGCGAACTGGGCGTGGATGATGATGTCGCCAAAATCGAGGCGCTGTCCCCGTCCATGCTGGTGAAGCTGGGTGAAAAGGGTGTGAAGACGCTTGATGATCTGGCCGATCTGGCCGGTGACGAGCTTCTGGACATTATCGGCAAGGACGCGATGTCGCTGGACGAGGCCAATGAGGTGATCATGGCCGCCCGTGCGCATTGGTTCGCCGACGAGGAAGGGGCGGAAGGCTAAGGCCTTCCCACCCGGTTATTTGGGGATTGTGGCATGAGCACCGGCACAGATGCGACGCCCGGCTATCCGCCGGAACTCGACGCCGAGGCACAGGCCGACGAGCCGGAGGCCGTGGCGGGCCGCAAAAGTCCGCTGCGCCGCTGTATCGCCAGCGGGAAGGTCCAGGACAAGGCGGAGATGATCCGCTTTGTTGTGGGGCCCGACCAACAGGTGGTGCCCGATGTGGATGAAACCCTGCCCGGTCGCGGGCTGTGGTTGACGGCTGAGGTGGGTTTGGTTGAAAAGGCCTTGACCAAGGGTCTTTTCGCCAAGGCAGCCAGGAAGGGCGTCAAGCCCGTGCCGGACCTGCTGGCGCTGACACGCCGGCTGATCCGCCGTCGGGCCCTGGGCCTGATCGGCCTTGCCCGTAAGGGCGGGGGCGCCATCGCGGGTTTCGAGAAGGTACAGGCTGCATTGCGTTCCGGGTCCATAGGCCGGGCAGGCGGTGCGGGTCAAAAGAGTGTAGGGTTGTGGTTGGAGGCGAGCGACGGGTCCGACGATGGTCGGACAAAGTTGCACGCCTTGGCGCAGGCACTGGGTGTACCGCTGGTCGATGTATTCGACCGGACGGAACTGGGGGCTGCTCTGGGCCGGGACGAGGCGGTTCATGCGGTGCTGGCGGCGGGTCCGCTGGCAAAACAGGTCCGCCGCGAAGTTGCACGGCTTTCCGCCCTCGGCGGAACGGCCGCCTGATTCTTTGGGCGGGCGTATATAGGTTTCAACGGCTTACTGTCGGATTAGGGATGAGCGATACCAACGACCAAAACCGCGACAAAAAGGTGCTGACCCTGGGTGGTCGCCCGACGCTTGGACTGGGTGGGGCCAATAAGCCGAAGCCGGCGGCCCCGGCACAGCCGGTGGCGGGTGGCGGCGCAGGCGCGTCCGGCACCGTGCGCCAGAGCTTCTCGCA
>JAIXTS010000521.1 GCA_027483805.1 Azospirillum sp.
CTGTACCGCTACGGCGCGTGGGGCGCGGAACTGCCCACTTTGTTCGCCCGCGCCATGCTGGGGTTGGGCAATCCCGGCTTTCCCATCCGCACTTTCACCATGCATCTGGGTTGGCCCGGCCAGGAAGGCCAGGCCCGCTGCATCAAGGACGCCCTGGAGGATACGCAACCATGACCGATCTCTTGTCACTGACCGATGATATCATCCATGGTTGGGCCGACGACCCGCGCGGCCCCGTGGCACTGTCACTGAAACAGCGGCTGCTACCGGTGGAGGGCGAAGGCGCCGTGTTCTTCCCGCCCACCTATGCCGACACCAAGGATGGTTACGCCGTCGACACCCTGTCCGACGGCACGAAGATCGTGCAGGTGGACAGCGTGGGTTCCCAGGCCAACCGCATGGAGCCCCTGTTCAAGCGCGCCAAGCCCGACCAGCCGGCCAACCCGCTCGCCACGCTGGTGCCGCAGGTGGACGTGGTTTATGGCAATGAAAAGACCCTTTCCATCGTGGAGGCCGGGCACCGGCTGGGCGATGCGGTGATCCGGTCCACCGAGTTAAAGGAGGAGGCGCAGGCCGCCTTCCTGACCTATCTGGATAATGGCGACGCCCACCTGATCGCCAAACTGGCCCCGACCTCCCTGGTGTTCGGCGTGTGGGACAGCCGCGACACCCAGGCCAAGCTGCCGCGCATCGTGCAATCGGCCATTCGCGCCCATGATATCGATGTGCTGCACCGGTCGGCACAATTCAACCCGGCCCTGGATTACGCGGCCCTGGGTGTGTTCGATGACGAGGACAAGGCGAAGGCCGAACGCGACGCGAAAAGCCCGTTGGCCCAGCGCGGCTTCGTGCATGTGCCCGCCGTCAATGCGCCCGGCGGTGTCATCGCGCGCGGCGGCATCTGGCGCACCGTCACCATCAATCTGGTGGCCCTGCGTCAATTGGGGGGCGAGAATGCCAAGGCGTTGCGCCGGTACATCCTGGGTCTGTCGCTGGTGGCGGCGACGGAGCCGCAGGACGGGTTCCTGCGCCAGGGCTGCCTGCTGACCCCGGATTTCGACACCCCCTCCGTCTGGCAGGTCGTCGCGCGCAATGGCCAGCGCCACGCCCTGGCCCTGGATGAAGCCCGCGCTCAGGACTATGCGCACGCGGTGGCAAAGGCCTTCGGCGTCGGGCCGGACCGACGGGTGACCTTCACCAAGGAAAGGGCCAAGGCCGACGTGAAGCCGGAAGAGTCCAAGAAAAAGACCAAGTAAGGGCTGACGCCCCGCCAAAGGAGGTTCGCCCATGCCGACCCGCGCTCTGCTGATCGAGGTGACGCTGCTGGATGCCCGCTACCATGGTGTGGGCGACTGGCCGCCGGCCCCCTGGCGTCTGTTCCAGGCGCTGGTAGCCGGCGCCTATGGCGGCCAATGGGCGGCGGAGGATACGGCGGACAAGGACGCGGCTTTTTCCTGGATGGAGGCGCTGCCACCCCCCCACATCGCCACCCCACCCTCCCATCAAGGCTCCGGGGTGCTGCACTACGTGCCCAATAATGGTCTGGATGCCAAGGGCGGCGACCCGGCCCGCGTGGCGGAAATGCGGGTGCCGAAACTGGTGCGTCCCCGCCTGCTGGACAGCCAGATCCTGCTTTATGCCTGGCCCTATGAGGGAACGGACGAGCCGGCGGCGCGCATCGCCGCCTTGGCCGACCGGCTGCACACGCTGGGGCGCGGCATCGACCCGGCCTTTGCCAGGGCCGAGCTGCTGGACTGGCCGGTGGCGGAGGAACGCTTGCGCGACCATGGTGGCGCGGTCGCCCGCCCGGCCACCGGCGGGGCCAGGGACAGCGATCCCGGCTGCCCCGTCCCCGGCTCGCTCTCCAGCCTGAAGGCCCGACACGCCGCCACGCGTCGGCAATATCAACCGGGCAAGGAGGGGCGGACCCTGACGCTGAACTTCGCCCGGCCGCCGAAGCCGCTGTTCCAGACTGTCGCCTATGACCGCCCACCAGCCCGCCTGCTCTGTGAGTTGCGCCAGGATGACGGGGGCTTTGCCGCGCAGCCGATGCACAAGGCGGTGGACCTGACCACGCGCATCCGCGATCTGGCTACCGCCTTGCTGAAGGCGCGGCTGCCGGACCGGGCGGACTTGATCGACCGCCTCCTGGTGGGCATTGATGCCGGGCCAGGAGAGAAAGACCGGCGCGTGCGCCTGATCCCCCTGCCCTCCATCGGCACGCCGCACACGGATGCCTCCATCCGCCGCCTGCTGGTGGAGGTGCCGCCGGATTGTCCCTTGCCCCGCGACGAGGTGCTGGCGGTGTTCGCCGGCCTCGACTTGGCGATAAACCCTGAAACGGGGGAGTTCCTCGAAGACGGGGACGACGTGACCCTGGTGCCGGCAGACACGGCCGATGGCATGGACGGTCACTATGGCGTGTCACTGCCCGGTCGGGCCGCCGCTGGCCATCGTGACTGGATCAGCATCACGCCGCTGTCCCTGCCGGCCCCCCGTCGCCGGATGGAGGCGAACCGCTTGCACCACGCGGATGAAGCGGTGCGGTGGGCGGAGGCCAAGAACGGCACGGAACGACAGGCCGAAGAGGGACAGGCCCGCACCGCCGTGCTGGATGCCTGCCGCCATGCCGGGATCGACCCGCGCACCGTCCTGTCCATCCGTTTGCAGCGCGAGCCGTTCTTCGCCAAGGGCGAAGCAGCGGAACTTTTCGCACATGGAACGCGCTTTTCCCGCCACCGCCTGTGGCATGTGGCCCTGACTTTCGCCCGGCCGGTGGCCGGTCCCCTGCTGCTGGGCGATGGGCGCTGGCTGGGGTTGGGCCTGATGGCGCCGGCGCCAGCCATCGCCCCCACGGTGAAGGAAGACGCCGTCTTCTACACCCTGTCGCCTGATTGCCGCCCGCCGGTGCCGCAGCGCGCCGCCGTGACCCAGGCGGTGCGCGCGGCGTTGATGAGCCTGGCGCGCGATGCGCGTGGCGGTGTGCCGACGCTGTTTTCAGGGCATGAGGACGGGCCGGGGCCGGCCCGTCCCGGCGATCACCGCCATATCTATATCGCCGTGCTGGATGCCGATGGCGACGGCCTGCTTGATCAGGTGCGGGTGATCGCCCCCTGGCGGGTGGACCGGTCGACGCATGA
>JAIXTS010000146.1 GCA_027483805.1 Azospirillum sp.
CCCTATAAGGGCTTTGGCACCCGCCACGGGGTGCAGCATTGGGCCGACAGTTCCAAACAACCGCGCGTGTCCAACGCCGCCTATCGCCGTATCTATTATTACCTGACCGCGGATGAGCGAGTGGGCGACCTGATGCGCGATCTGGTGGACAGCGACAGCACGCTGGCCAAGGTCGATATCAGCCGCAAGCTGGAAAATCCCGCCCCGCCCGGCGTGGTCGAGGCCGGGTTCGGTACCACCTGGTCCTCGCTGGCCGCCGCCTGGCTGACGGAGTGGGAGCGGACGGGCGATAGGCGCTGGCGGGACCGTATCCTAAACGGCATGCGCAGCATCGCGGCCCTGAAAGCGCGCTGGATGGCGGGTGGCGCGCCCTATGATCTGGAAACGGGCACCTTCTCCGGCCCCGGTGACAAGATCGGGATTTCGCACCTGTCGGCCGTGTTCGGGGCCGTGGAGGTGCATGCCGAACTGCTGGCCCTGCTGGACGTGCCGGAATACCGCGCTGCCTGGCTGGAATATTGTACCTTCTACAATGCCCCGGCGGCGGAATTCCGCGCCAGGTTCGGTCAGGATGTGAAGGGGCGCAGCCTGCGTCTGGCCCATTCGCGCCTCACCGCCTATGCCGCCTATCACCTGAAAGACCCGGCCCTGGCGGCCCGCGCCTGGGCGGAGTTCGCCGACAAGGGCGAGCAGATTGCCGGAACCCGCAACCGCATCGCCGGCAACGCCGTCCTGAACCCGGTGGACGAGGTCGCGGGCATGTCCACCAACAGCGTCTCGCAATGGGGGCTGGCGGCCTATCAGAACCTGGCGCTGATCGGGGATGCATTGCCGCAGGATTGATGGCAAGGGATGGGGACCCTATGCTCCGCTCCCGTCTGCCTTCGATTGCAAGGACATGCCCATGCGCTTCGACCTGCGCGATCTGTCGCCTGCCGCCCGGTACAAGATCATGGCAGGCACCATCACGCCGCGTCCCATCGCCTGGGTGACCAGCGTTTCAGCTGACGGTGTGCGCAATGCCGCTCCGTTCAGCTTTTTCAACATGGTGGGAGATGATCCGCCGCTGGTGGCGCTCGGCCTGATGCACCGGCCTGATGGGCGGTTGAAGGACACAACCGCCAATATCCTGGCCACCGGCGAATTTGTCGTCAATCTGGTCAGTGAAGCGGATGCAGAGAAGATGAACGCCACATCCACCGACGCACCGCCGGATGTAGATGAACTGACCTATGTCGGCATCAAGACCAGCCCCGCCAGCATCGTTGCCCCACCCCTGATCGCCAGCGCACCGGTCAGTTTTGAATGCCGCAATCATATGGTGATCGAAACCGGCCCCCGTCAAACCCTGATCCTGGGCGAAGTCCTGGCAGCCCACGTGGCCGATAGCTTCGTACTGGATGCCGAAAACCAGCATCTGGACACACCCGCCATGAAGTTGATTGGGCGAACCCATGGCCGTGGCTGGTATGTGCGGAATGGGGAAACGATCCAAATGGATCGGCCCATTTACCGGACCATCTGAAATATTGATGCCTAATTTCCACATAGCGTAATTTCTTTATTAACCACTTTGTCGATTCCACACTTTCATTTCCGACGGCCGGCGAGAGCATGGGAGTTTTGCGTCTTCATATAGTCGTTGCATTGCGCAGTGTATTGCAGAATTCTTCTCGATACGCAATGTTATCACCAACACACGCTGCTCCCAGTTGAAATCACCTGCCTCCACGGATTGCTATAATGAAAGTACGCTGCTTTGCCACCCTTCTGGCCCTGTTTCTGGCCGCCATTCCTGCGGCCCAGGCCAAGGACCTGACCCTGCGGGCTGATGCTTGGTGCCCCTATAATTGCGAACCTGGCAAGACACCGGGCTATCTGGTTGAAATTGTTGGCACAGCATTGACGCAGGCCGGACATAAGGTCGATTATAAGCTGATGGATTGGAAGAGCGCCCTGGAGCAGGTGGAGGCGGGCCAGTTCTCCGCCGCTGTCGGTGCCTCTGCCGAAGAAGCGCCGAAACTGGTCTATCCGTCGGAAAGCCTGGGGAATACCCAGACCATGTTGATCACACTGAAGGGGCGGACACTACAGGGCAAAGGCCTGAAGGCGCTGGATGGCATCCGCGTCGGCTTTGGTGATGAGTATTTCTATGAAGACGGCATCAATGCCTATATCGACGCGCACAAGGGCGAGGCGCGGATGGTCGCGGTCAAGGGCGACAACCTGACCAAGGACCTGGTCAAGCTGCTGACCGACGGCAAGGTTGATGCCATCATCGAAGATGTGAATGTCATTGACTATCTGGTCGAAACCAATGGCATGCAGGGCCTGTTCGACTATACGCCGCTGGGCGTCCCCACCCCGGTTTCCATCGGATTCTCCCCCGCCGACCCGGATGCCAAGACCTATGCCGGTCTGGTTGATGCCAAAATCCGGCAGTTGCGGCAGTCGGGTGAACTGAAGAAAATCCTGTCGCGCTATGGCCTGCGCGACCTGAACTGATCAGCGGCGGGCGGGAGCCAGTATCGCGTTTTGGGCGGTTTGCGGGCGGGGGCCGTCGGCCTATGGTCTGCGGCCTTTACCTGTCCCGGAATTGTTACCATGGCCACCGCGCTTAGCCCCGCCCTTGCTGAAATCCGTGCCCTGCTGCTGGACGGTGACCGGCTGGTGCGGGCTGTGGCCAGCGGGCGCATGCGCAATATGTCCCCGCCCTGGCGACGGGTGGAACTGCGGCCTGTCGCCCTGAAGGCCGGGCCGCATTTACAGATCGTCGCCTATGATGAGCGTCAGGCCCATACCAGCAACGCTGGCTTTGGCGCAGCAGCGGCACAGGCCGTTGATGATCTGCTGGCCCTGGGCATGGGCAACTGGCATGTGGAAACGCTGGACGCGACCCTGCAGGTGCGCATCACCAAGAAGGGTGAGGCCATGGTCAGTCGAACGGCGGCAACAGCGCCCAAGGACCGCGCCCTGGACCATGACCGGGCCAAGCCACGCCTGCTGGACCCGGCCGACCCCTTCTGGCGGGCCGTCGGCATCGCTGACCATGAGGGCAGGATCAAGCCCACCCGCCAGGACAAGTATCGTCAGGTGGAGGAATTCATCCGCGCCCTGGATGCCGTGCTGAAGGGCGCGACCTTCCCCGACGACCAGTCCCTGCGTGTGGTGGACCTTGGCTGCGGCAATGCCTACCTGACCTTCGCGGCCTACCGGTTCCTCACGCATGTGCGCGGGTTGCATGTGGCATTTACCGGCGTCGACACCAAGAAGCAGGCGCGGGAACGCAATTCGCAACTGGCCGCCACCCTGGGCTGGGACGGGCTGCACTTCATCGAAGGCACGATCGCCGAGGCGCCGGTGGACGGGGCTGATATCGTGCTGGCCCTGCATGCCTGCGACACGGCCACCGACGACGCCCTGGGCCGCGCCGTTGCCTGGGGGGCCAAATATGTGCTGGCCGCGCCCTGCTGCCACCATGATCTGCAGAAACAGTTGCGCGCCGGGGAGGCACCGTCGGCCTATGGAACGCTAACCCGTCACGGCATCCTGCGCGAACGCTTCGCCGACATGCTGACGGACGCCTTGCGTGCCAGCCTGATGCGACAGGCCGGTTACCGCACGGAAATCATCGAATTTGTGCCGTCCGAACATACCCCGCGCAATACGCTGCTGCGCGCCGTCAAGACCGGGGCGAAGCCGGATGCGCAAACCGTGTCGGAATACCAGACCCTGGTGAAGGAATGGTCGGTCACGCCCAAACTGTCTACCCTCCTGGGGTCGGAGGCGGGTTTCTGAGGTCAAAAGCAGGTCAGGTCGAGCGGAGCGAGCCCTGACAGAAATGGCCAATTGCCTGTTCTGCCAGGGCTCGGCTTCACCCGATCTGACCTACATCGTCATCAGCCGTGGGCCAGGATGGCCAGCAGCAGCAGCGCCACGATATTGGTGATCTTGATCATCGGGTTCACGGCGGGACCGGCCGTGTCCTTGTAGGGGTCGCCCACAGTGTCACCGGTCACGGCCGCCTTGTGCGCGTCCGAACCCTTGCCGCCATGGTGGCCCTCTTCGATATATTTCTTGGCATTGTCCCAGGCACCGCCGCCCGACGTCATGGAGATGGCGACGAACAGGCCCGTGACGATCACGCCCAGCAGCATGGCGCCAACCGCGCTGAACGCCGCACCCTTGCCCGCGATGGCCGCGATCAGGAAATACAGCACCACCGGTGCCAGCACCGGCAGCAGCGAGGGGATGATCATCTCCTTGATGGCCGCCTTGGTCAGCATGTCGACGGCGCGGCCATAGTCGGGCTTCGACGTGCCCGCCATGATGCCGGGATCGTCGCGGAACTGACGACGCACCTCTTCCACCACCGACCCGGCGGCGCGGCCCACGGCGGTCATGCCCATGGCGCCGAACAGATAAGGCAGCAGGCCGCCCAGGATCAGACCGACAACGACATAGGGGTTGGCCAGGCTGAAATCGACCGTCACGCCTTCGAAATAGGGATATGTCGCGGCATTGGCGATGAAGAATTTCAGGTCTTCATTATAGGCTGCGAACAGGACCAGCGCCCCCAGACCGGCGGACCCGATGGCATAGCCCTTGGTCACGGCCTTGGTGGTGTTGCCGACCGCGTCCAACGCGTCGGTGGTGACGCGCACTTCCTTAGGCAGGTCCGCCATCTCGGCGATGCCGCCGCCATTGTCGGTGACAGGGCCATAGGCGTCCAGCGCCACCACCATGCCGGCCACGGCCAGCATGCTGGTCACCGCGATGGCGATGCCGAACAGCCCGGCCAGCAGGTAACAGGCGATGATGGCGACACAGATCACCAGGGCCGGCAGGGCCGTCGATTCCATCGATACGGCCAAACCCTGGATGACATTGGTGCCGTGGCCCGTCGTGCTGGACTGCGCCACCGACTTCACAGGGCGGTAATTGGTGCCCGTGTAATATTCGGTGATCCAGACAATCAGACCGGTGACGGCCAGACCGACCAGCCCGCAATAGAACAGGTGCCGGCCCGTGAAGGTCACGCCGGCCCCCGTGGTGAACACGGTCTGGAAGCCTTCAGGCAGCACCCAGTGGGTGACCAGCCCGATAGCGACCAGCGACAGCAGCCCGCAGGCGATGAAGCCCTTGTAGAGCGCGCCCATGATGTTGTTGGACGAGCCCAGCTTCACGAAATAGGTGCCGATGATCGACGTGATGATGCAGGATCCGCCGATGGCCAGCGGATAGATCAGGGCCGACTCCAGCACCGCCTGACCGGCGAAGAAGATGCTGGCCAGCACCATGGTGGCCACCACCGTCACCGCATAGGTCTCGAACAGGTCGGCCGCCATGCCGGCACAGTCACCGACATTGTCGCCCACATTGTCGGCGATCACGGCCGGGTTGCGCGGATCATCCTCCGGGATGCCGGCTTCAACCTTGCCCACCAGATCGGCGCCCACATCGGCACCCTTGGTGAAGATGCCGCCGCCCAGGCGGGCGAAGATGGAAATCAGGGAGGCGCCGAAGCCCAGAGCCACCAGCGCATCGATCAGTTCGCGGCCCGTGACGCCCATGCCCGTCAGCACGAAATAGTAACCAGCCACACCCAGCAGGGCCAGGCCGGCGACCAACATCCCTGTGACGGCACCAGCGCGGAAGGCCAGCGACAGGCCCTGCGCCAGCCCCTGGCGTGAAGCTTCCGCCGTCCGCACATTGGCACGGACGGAGATATTCATGCCGATATAGCCGGCCGCCGCCGACAGCACGGCGCCGATGATAAAGCCAATGGCGACCTTGGTACCCAGCAGCAGCCCGACCAGCACCGTGATCACGACTCCGACAATGCCGATGGTCGTATATTGACGGTTCAGATAGGCGCCGGCGCCGATCTGGATGGCCTGGGCGATTTCCTGCATACGGGCATTGCCCGGACTGGCGGAGAGCACGGCACGGGCTGTGACCAGCCCGTAAAGGATGGCCAGCACCCCACATGCCAGCACGAAGTACAGCACTTGCGTGGTCATGTCGTTTCCTTA
>JAIXTS010000122.1 GCA_027483805.1 Azospirillum sp.
GCCCGCATCTCCTATGGCGGCCGCGGCAACCTGACCGATGTGCAGACCCCGCGCTGGGGCCAGCAGGTGCTGGAAGCCATCAGCCCGTTCTGATCTGACAGCAACAGGATTTGACCGGCACGGCCTCCCTCCCTCATATATCCGATGCGTATCAGCAGGGAGGGTGGCCATGGCCCACAACATGTTCCTGAAACTGACCGATCCGACCGTGCGGGGGGAGGCCACCGACAGTTCGCACCGCGAGGAAATCCAGGTCCTGTCCTGGAACCATGCCTTTACCCAGCCGACCCCACCCACACGCAGCAGCGGCGGCGCCGGCACGGTGCAACAGGCGAACCATTCCGACTTCGCCTTCACCAAGTACATTGATGCGTCGACCGATGATCTGCTGAAGCTTTGCTGGAGCGGCAGGCGCGTGGGCAAGGGCGTTTTCTGCTGCTACCGGCGCGTTGACGATCAAAAGTCGGTCAAGTATCTGGAAATCATCATGGAGAATATCATCGTCTCCAACCTGTCCATCGGTGGCGGCACCGGCGACATCCCGACGGAGACGGTGACCCTCTCCTATGGCTCTGTCGAATACAAATATTTTGGGCCGCAACCGGATGGCCAGACGGGACAGGATGTGCAGCGGGTCAAACATGATCTGGGCAAGGAGTCCGTCTGGTAATCCACAGCTTGTGAGCCCCCGGCCGGACGGGAAGGAGGGCGGCGCCTATTTGATCAGGCGCAGCACTTCCTTGAATTCCGGCCGGTCATAGCGTTCCAGCCATTCGAACAAGACCATTTCCACCGTCACCAGTTCGACCCCATGGGCCCGCAGCCGGTCGAAGGCCGCCTCCCGGCTGTCTGCCTGGCGCGACCCGGTGGCATCCAACACGACGGCAACGCGCAGGCCCAGCGCCCGCAGACCCAGGGCGGTCTGCAACACACAGACATGCGCCTCTGTCCCGGCCAGGACCAGGGTGCCGCCCCCTGCGGCCCAGGCCAGAAAATCCGCCTCCCGCGCGGCGGAAAAATGCACCTTGGCAAACCGCAGCGGGACCAGCGCTGCCAGCGGCGCCGTGGTGGGGCCGATGCCGGCGGGGTTCTGTTCGGTCGCGGCCACGGGGATGCCCAGGCGCTGCGCCGCCCGCACCAGCTTTTCACAATTGGCGACGACACGGGTTGCCTCGTCGATGGCGGCCAGCAGCCGATCCTGCACATCAATGATGACGAGACGGCTGTCGGCGGTCAGCAGCCAGTCGGGTGGGGCAGTGTCGGTCATCACATTCTCTCCTCTCGGCTGCCATGCCCGATACTCTGTGCGGCGGATCACATTCGGGCAAGAGGGACGGGCCGATAGTGCAGGACAGTACCGTCCTGAACCAATGATGGAGGCGGCGATGCGCCGCTTGGCCCTGATCCTGTTTCCGCTTCTGCTTCTGTCCGCCTGTGGCGGGCCGGGCACGGTCAGCCCGCCCCTGCAGGTGGCCGACGAACATCCGCACTTCGCCGACTGCGCCGCCTATAGCCAGGCCTCGCTGCCGGGTGACGGGGCCGATGGCCACCGTGCGGCGGCGCTGGAACGCTGCCTGGAGAATAATAAGAGCGGTCGTCAGGTGGCGATACGGCTTTGATCACTGGACGTGCCCCCCGTCGGTACTACATTCTGCGCATAGTTTCCTCTTTGAAGGTGCATCATGGGTAACATGGCGTTCACGGGCCGGCGTTCCTTTCTGGCGCTGGCCGGCGGGCTGGCGATGATGGCGGGGGTGATGGGCATGACAGGCACGGCGCAGGCGGCCAACGCTTATGATTACAGCTTCACCGCCATCGAAGGCGGTCCGCTGAAGATGGACAGCTATCGCGGCAAGGCCGTGCTGGTGGTCAACACCGCCTCCATGTGCGGTTACACCCCGCAATATAAGGGCCTGCAGACCCTGTGGGAAAAGTACAAGGACAAGGGCCTGATCATCCTGGGTGTGCCGTCGAACGATTTCGGCGGGCAGGAGCCCGGTTCCGCAAAGGAAATCAAGGAATTCTGCGAAGTCAATTTCGCCATCGACTTCCCCATGACCACCAAGGAGCCGGTGAAGGGCGCCAATGCCCATCCGCTTTACAAGTGGCTGGCCGAGCAGAAGGGCGAGCCGAAGTGGAATTTCCACAAATACCTGATCGGCACCGACGGTACGCTGATCGAAGCCTATGGATCGAAGGTGACGCCGGACTCGGCCGACCTGACGGCCGCCATCGAGAAGGCGCTGCCCAAGGGCTGAGGCCACGGGGCTTGGGCTTGTAATTGCCTTACAGGCTGGGTAGGGTCGGTGCTTGTGGTCACCGCAGGGTCGGCCCGCCCCATCCCTTTGATTTGCCTTGTGAAGACATGAGCTACGGCCTTTACGATCACCATCGCCGCTACCGCCGTCGCATCTGGACCCGCGTGGGCAAGGCGGCCCTGTGGCTGATCCTGCTGGGTGGTGTGGCCGGCTTCTCCTATCTTGTGGGGGTCGAGCAGCTGAAATCGCGCGAAGGTTCCATGCAGGAGGAACTGGCGAACATGATCGCAGCCAAGGACAAGGCCGAGCGCCGCGCCCAGCAATTGCAGCAGATCGCCCAGACGCAGGAAGTGCGCGCCAACGAGCTGGAGATCCGGCTGCAGCGCGAGGTGCCGGGCGGTGAACTGGCCAAGCTGACGGAACTGATGGCCCGCAAGCTGGCCGAGGGTGTGAATCCTGAACGCATGGCCTTCGTGATTGAGCAGACCAGCAACCCGCGTTCCTGCGTCCGGCCGGAAACCAAGCGGTTTGTCCTGCCCACCCCAATCTATAAGGGGTCCAACACCCAGGTCGCCTTTGCCGACGGCACAGTGATTGTGACCGGCGAAGGCGTGCCCGCCCGTAATGAGGGGGGCAGCCCGGAGGCCTGGTATGATCCCACGAAGCCGGTGAAGATCCGCTTCACCGATGCAGCAGGCAAGGTGCAGGAGGCCGAGGGTGTGCTGCCGCTGACCTACAAGCTGATCACCGCCGACAAGGAAGTGCGCCTGTCAGTTGGCGCCGGCGCCCGGTCCTTTGTCGAGGTGACGGGCGAGATCTGCCGGTTTCCGTAAGGGTTGAGGGCGACAGGGCTTGCCTGATCGCCCTGCCGTAACCTGAGGCACAACGGGCGGGAAAAAAAGTCCGCGGCCGGATTTGTCGCCAGACCGGCCCTGCCCGTTTGTCCGGCACATTTGCCCCTGCCCGGGAAGGGCCCCCAATCGCCCACAGTCCAGGCTACGCTGCACTGCCATCCGAACCGCCGCCGGCTCGGGCACCCGTCACCCGCGCGGCTGATCAAAAACTCATCAAATCATAATGGTGCACAAACTTGCGCCAGTGCCGCCTGTAACTTGGGCGGATTTTCATATGCCGGGCCGTGCGCGCGATGGGCGCTGACCGACCAGATTCGGTCAAAGGCTTGATAATCAACATTTCATTCCTTGCCATAGGGCATCAGTCCTGGTTGGCACGCTTCTCGCTAATATCTTCTCGCACTCGCGGCACGAAGGTGATGTTGCCTTCTCTCCAGGCTGGTAACGGTCCGGGGCCGCGGTGCCGACATTGCGGTTCCGACGCTGGGATCGCCTGGAGCAACGGCGCTCCGATGACATGCACGGGCCTGCAAGGCCCCCGGATGTCGTCGGAGCGCCGTTTTCATTTTCAGCCCGGCGCCATGCCGGAACAGGGGAGCCCGCGTATCATGAGCCAGACCGACACGCCTTCCGCCGGCCTGACCCGCCGTTCGCTGCTGACCAACACGGCAAAGGCCGCGGGGGGCGCCATTCTTCTGTCAGCCGCCCGTGCTGCCCTGCCCGGCGGTGGCGCCTGGGCCGCCGCCGCCCCCGAAGTGACGGGTGCCACGCTGGGCTTCATCGCGCTGACCGACAGCGCCCCGCTGATCATCGCCAAGGTGAAGGGGCTGTTCGCCAAATATGGCATGCCCGACGTCGCAGTGGTGAAGCAGGCCAGTTGGGGCACCACGCGCGACAATCTGGAACTGGGGGGTGGTGCCGGCGGTATTGACGGCGCCCATATCCTGACGCCCATGCCCTATCTGATGTCCACGGGCAAGATCACCAAGAATAACCAGCCGCTGCCCATGGCGCTGCTGGCCCGGCTGAACACCAACGGCCAGGCCATTTCGGTTGCGGCCCGCTATAAGGAACTGGGCATCAATACCAAGGCCAAGGGTCTGAAAGAAGCCTTCGCCAAGGCCAAGGCGGAGGGACGGGAGGTGAAATGCGCGGTCACCTTCCCCGGCGGCACCCATGACCTCTGGATGCGCTATTGGCTGGCGTCCAACGGCATCGACCCGGACAAGGATGTCTCCACCATCGTGGTGCCGCCGCCGCAGATGGTGGCCAACATGAAGGTCGACACGATGGAGGCCTTTTGTGTGGGCGAACCCTGGAATGCGCAGTTGGTCAACCAGGGCATCGGCTTTACGGCGCTCACGACCGGTGAGCTGTGGCACGACCATCCGGAGAAGAGCTTTGCCATGCGCGCCGACTGGGTGGAGAAAAACCCCAACGCCGCCAAAGCCCTGCTGGCGGCGGTGATCGAGGCGCAGATCTGGTGCGACAAGGCAGAGAACAAGGAGGAGATGTGCCAGATCGTCTCTGGCCGGGAATGGTTCAAAGTTCCGGTGGAGGATATTCTGGGTCGCGCCCAGGGCACCATCGATTATGGTGATGGGCGGGTCGTCAAAAACAGCCCCGACATCATGAAATACTGGCGCGACCATGCCTCCTATCCGTACCAGAGCCATGATCTCTGGTTCCTGACGGAGGATCAGCGCTGGGGTTATCTGCCGGCCGACCTGGACACCAAGGCCCTGATCGCCAAGGTAAACCGCCAGGATCTCTGGCGTGATGCGGCCAAGGTCGCGGGCGCCGCCGACCTGCCCGCCAGCACCTCACGCGGCATCGAGAAATTCTACGATGGCCGCAGTTTCGATCCCGCCAACCCGGCGGCCTATCTCGCATCGCACGACATCAAGCGTATCGCCTGAGTTGGGGGAGGAAATAAACATGTCGACGATCAGCGAGAATGGGGCCGTCGGGCGGGTGCAGGGTGGCGGCGGGCTTGCCGCCCTTGCCGCCACCCTGCACAGCGCCCTGGTCCGGGCCCGCACAAAGCTGTTGGACCTTCTGCCGCTTGTCGTGGCCCTGGTCACGCTGCTGGGCCTCTGGGAACTGGCCTGCCGGGGGGCCGGTTCCTCCCTGCCACCACCGTCACGGGTGGTCACGGATACCTGGCCACTGATCATTGATCCATTTTTTGACAATGGCGGCGTGGATAAGGGCCTGTTCTGGCACCTGACCGCCAGCCTGGAGCGGGTTGCCATCGGCTTTGCGCTGTCATCGATTACCGGCATCGCGCTGGGCGTACTGATCGGCCAGTCCAGCCTGGCCTTTCGGGGTTTGGACCCGATTTTCCAGGTGCTGCGCACGGTACCGCCGCTGGCCTGGCTGCCCATTTCGCTGGCCGCCTTCCGGCATGCGGACCCATCGGCCATCTTCGTGATTTTCATCACCTCCATCTGGCCGATCATCCTGAACACAGCCGTGGGCGTGCGGCAGATCCCGCAGGATTACCGCAACGTCGCCCGTGTGCTGCGCCTGTCCCCGCTGGAATTTTTCTTCCGCATCATGCTGCCCGCCACCGTGCCCTTCATCTTCACCGGCTTGAAGATCGGCATCGGCCTGTCCTGGCTGGCCATCGTGGCCGCGGAAATGCTGATCGGCGGGGTCGGGATCGGCTTTTTCATCTGGGATGCCTGGAACAGTTCGCTGATGAGCGAGATCATCCTGGCGCTGGTCTATGTTGGATTGGTCGGTTTCATCCTGGATCGTGTCATCACCCTGATCGGCAACCGTGTCGCCGGCCGCAAGGTCGGGTAGAGCGGCTTTCACGGAATTGAAAGACTGGAACGCATCATGAGCCATCCCTACCTTTCGCTTGAGAATGTCGGCATGGATTTTACGGTCGGCGGCCGGGTGTTCCATGCCGTGACGGATGTCAATCTCGCCATCGAACGCGGACAGTTCGTCTCCATCATCGGCCATTCCGGCTGTGGCAAGTCCACATTGCTGAACATTGTGGCGGGCCTCGCCCGCTGCACCGAGGGTGGTGTCATCCTGGACGGGCAGGAGGTGAACAGTCCCGGCCCCGACCGGGCCGTGGTGTTCCAGAACCATTCCCTGCTGCCCTGGCTGACCGCGTACCAGAATGTCCGGCTGGCCGTCGATAAGGTATTCGGGGGCCGCAAATCGACAACGGAACGCCATGACTGGACCCTGCATAATCTGCGGCTGGTCCATATGGACCATGCCGTGGACAAGCGCCCGGACGAGTTGTCGGGCGGCATGAAACAGCGCGTAGGCATTGCCCGCGCGCTGGCCATGGAACCCAAGGTACTGCTGATGGACGAACCGTTCGGGGCGCTGGATGCCCTGACCCGCGCCCATCTTCAGGACACGGTGATGGAGATCCAGACCCGGCTGAACAGTACCGTCATCATGATCACCCATGATGTGGACGAGGCGGTGCTGCTGTCCGACCGGATCGTGATGATGACCAACGGCCCGTCCGCCACCATCGGTGAGGTGCTGGCCGTGGACCTGCCGCGGCCCCGGCGGCGGTTGGACCTGTCGGACGATGCCCGCTATATCGGCTACCGGGCCGCGGTGCTGCGGTTCCTTTATGAACGGCATGCGAAGCACGAGGCGGCATAAAGCCGATCGGGTCATGGCAAAGGGGGGGGATGGAACTGATGTTCCGTCCCCCCTTTTGTCGTCTGTGCGGCCGGTCAGTCGAGGCGATGTCTCGACCTGACCTTATCTACGGCGCCTTCTGCTTCACCCCACCGCCTCGTCATACAGGTCGGGCCGCCACACCGCCGCCGCCAGGGCCCCGCGCTCCGCCTCGGACAGGTCCAGCTGTTCGGCCGCCGTCATCTCCAGCAAAAGCCTGTGGGCATCGGCCGTATCGGGCCGGTTGCGATGGGGCGCCGGGATGGCCCCGTTCAGGGTCAGTTCGATCAGATCCGCCGGCAGCCCGACATACTGCGCGCCAGCCAGAAGGCGCGCCAGTTCCGCACGGTTGGCGGGATCACGGCTCCAATCGGCGGCCTTCACGATGGCCCGGATCAAGGCGGCCACCTGCGCCGGATGTTCCTCCGCCCAATCCGCGCGCAGGCCCAGCACCTTCTCCAACCCGTCGGGTCGGATGTCGGCCTTGGTCACCACCACCTGGCCAATGCCGCGTTGAACGGCGCGCTGGTTCCAGGGTTCGCCCGCGCAATAGCCATCAATCCAGCCGGCGGCCAGGCTTTCCACCATGCGCGGTGGGGCGATGACGCCGATATTCACGTCCGACCGCCCGTCGATCCCGCCATCGGCCAGCCATTTCAGCAGCTCATAATGGTGGCAGGAGAAATGGAAGACGGTGACGAAGGACAAGGGCGGCTTGCCCGCCGCCCGGTCAGCATCGATGACGGAACGCAAGGCGCGAGCCCGCAATGCCGGCGGCCCCGCCATCACCTCGGGCGCTGCTGCCTGCATCCGTTCATACAGATCCAGCGACAGGGTGATGGCATTATTGCCCAGGCCCAGCGATACCGGCACCAGCAACGGCGTGGCCGGCACCCCGGCAATGCCCTGATGCAGGGCCAGCGCCAGCGGGGCCAGGATGTGGGCGCCATCGACCAGCCCGAAGGCCAGCTTGTCCCGCAGCGCCGCCCAGGAGGGGGCACGTTCCACCCGCAGGTCAAGGCCCTCGGCGGCGGCAAAACCCTTTTCCGCCGCCACGACGGGAATGGCGCAATCCACCAGCGGCGCGAAGCCCAGCTTGACGATGTTGGCCATTCTCAAATCTCCATCTCGAAGGCGGTGATCACGCTCTGCGCGATGTCGGACAATTTACGGTTCTGCTTCATGGCGGTGCGCCGCATCAGGGTGTAGGCATCCTCCTCCGACAGGCCGCGATGCTTCATCAGAAGACCTTTGGCCTTTTCCACCAGCTTGCGGTCCTGCAATTTGGATTGCGCCTCGTCCCGTTCGCGACGCAGCCGGTCAAAGGCGTTGAAGCGGGTGATGGCCGTTTCCACAATCGGTTTGATCCGGTCCTGGCGCAGCCCATCCACGACATAGGCGCTGACGCCCGCATCGATGGCGGCATGGATCATCTGGCTGTCGCTCTGGTCCACGAACATCGCAATGGGCCGCTGCACCACGCGGCTGACCTGAAACATCTGTTCCAGCGTGTCGCGATCGGGGTTTTCAAGGTCGATGATGATGACGTCCGGGGCCAGCGCCTGGATGCGGGCCAGCAGATTGACGGACGGGCCGATCGTGCTGACCCGCACCCAACCGGATTCCACCAGCCCGCGTTCCACCACGGCGGCGCGATCGGGATTGCCGTCGATGATCAGGATATTGGGCTCAGGGTTGGCCATGCTATGCCCGACGCCGGGGGATCATCATGGGGAGTGCCATCGTCAAGACCTCGGGTCCGGGGCCGCCCGTCCGGGATGTCCCCATCGCGGTCGGCCATGCGTTGCAGCGGTGGCCGCTGCCCCCGCCCTGCCTGGTCGTCCGCCGTTGGACGATGGATATCCCTGCTTCGGGACCCAATCCCATCAGCAATGGCCGTGCCAGCGCGCCGGGGCACGGTAATCCAGGGCTTTGCGCTGCCGTCACGCGTCACAACTGCACAATAATACGCCACCAAATATAAGCTGCCCGAAATTTCAGCAACATGGCAGCGCAACGGGTCCACTGTTGCCCCCCGGTTTTCAGCGATTCCAATAGGTTGCCGCCTTGGCACACCATTCGCAAATGAGAAATCGGCGCAAGGCGATGCAGCGTTGCGACGGCCCTTTCCGATAGGAGGGGCAGATATAGGGGTCCAAGGCCGGGCCCCACCGGATAATGGCGTCCGAACGTGTGACTGTCCCCAGGCGGGGGGCATTGCACGGTCGGGCGCCTTTTTTATTGCGCATTTTTGCGCAAGAGATGGATGGAGCCAGACATGACCCCCTTCTCCGCCCCCCCGGCCCCCGCTTCACGCCCCCGGCTGGTCGTTATCGGCAATGGGATGGCCGGCATCCGCGCCGTGGAAGAATTGCTGGAACGCGCCCCCGGCCTGTACGACATCACGGTGTTCGGCGCCGAACCGCGCGTGAATTACAACCGCATCATGCTCTCGCCCCTGCTGTCGGGCGAAAAGACCTTTGATCAGATCGTGATCAACGATCTGGACTGGTATCTGACTAACCATATCAAGCTGCATTCCGGCGATCCGGTGGAACAGATCGACCGCGATGATCAAGTGGTGATCACCAAGTCGGGCCTCTCCGTCCCCTATGACCGGCTGCTGATCGCCACCGGCTCCATGCCCATCGTCATCCCCATTCCGGGCGCCCGCCTGCCCGGCGTCGTCACCTTCCGGGATGTCGATGATGTCGACGCGATGCTGGCGGCCTCTACCAGGGGCGGGCATGCGGTCGTGATCGGCGGTGGCCTGCTGGGGCTTGAAGCGGCCGTGGGCCTGAAGGCACGCGGGATGCAGGTGACCGTCCTGCATCTGGCAGGCCATCTGATGGAACGGCAGCTGGACGCGTCCGCCGGGCATCTGCTGGCGCAGGAGCTGGAGCGACGGGGCCTGACGGTCCTGACCCGCGCCGATACTGCCGCCATCCTGGGCGATACCCATGTCACGGGTGTGGCGTTGAAGGATGGAACCGAGCTGCCCGCCGATCTGGTGGTGATGGCCGTCGGCATCCGTCCCGACACAAGGCTGGCCAGTGCAGCGGGTCTGGAGGTCGGGCGCGGAATCCTGGTCGATGACCATATGGTGACCAACGATCCGGCCATCAGTGCCGTTGGTGAATGCGTGCAGCATCGCGGCGCCTGTTACGGACTGGTGCAGCCGCTGTTTGAAATGGCGAAGGTCCTGGCCGATCATCTGGCCGGCAAACAGGCGGCGAGTTATCCCGGCTCCGTCACCTCCACCAAGCTGAAGGTCACGGGCGTCGATGTCTTCTCCGCAGGCGACTTCAGCGGCGGGCCGGGCACGGAAGACATCGTGTTCCGCGATGCCGGACGCGGTGTCTATAAGCGCATTGTATTGCAGGATGGCCGCATCAAGGGCGCCGTCCTGTATGGCGATACCGCCGACGGGGCCTGGTATTTCCAGCTTCTGAAGGCGGGGGAGGATGTGTCGGGCCTGCGCGATACCCTGATCTTCGGCCAGGGTTTTGCGGCCAAGGAAGGCGGTGCTGCAAACCCTACCGCCGCCGTTGCGGCGCTGCCTGATACGGCAGAAATCTGCGGCTGCAACGGCGTCTGCAAGGGCACCATCGTCAAGGCCATCACCGAAAAGGGTCTGACAACGCTTGATCAGGTGAAGGCGACCACCAAGGCGTCGGCGTCCTGCGGGTCCTGCACCGGTCTGGTGGAGGGGCTGTTGGCCCATGCCCTGGGCAATGATTATGAGGCGGCCGGCGTCAAGCCGATCTGCAAATGCAGCGACCATGACCATGATACAATCCGCCGCCTGATCCGTGTGCAGAGCCTGAAATCCATCCCCGCCGTCATGCAGGCGCTGGAATGGAAGACGCCCGATGGCTGCCATACCTGCCGCCCGGCCCTGAACTATTACCTGCTGGCCACCTGGCCCGGTGACTATGTCGATCACGCTGCCAGCCGCTTCGTGAATGAACGGGTCCATGCCAACATTCAGAAGGACGGCACCTATTCCGTGGTCCCGCGCATGTGGGGCGGGTTGACCAATGCCAAAGAACTGCGCGCCATCGCCGATGTGGTGGAGAAGTTCGACATCCCGACCGTCAAGGTCACGGGCGGGCAGCGCATCGACCTGCTGGGCGTAAAGAAGGAAGACCTTCCCGCCGTCTGGGCCGACCTGAACGGGGCGGGCATGGTCTCCGGCCATGCCTATGGCAAGGCGCTGCGGACGGTAAAGACCTGCGTCGGGTCGGATTGGTGCCGCTTCGGCACGCAAGCCGCGCTGACCGTGGGCGTGAACCTGGAACGCATGACCTGGGGGTCCTGGACCCCGCACAAATTCAAGATGGCCGTGTCCGGCTGTCCGCGCAACTGTGCCGAGGCGACGATCAAGGATTTCGGCGTCATCGCCACCGATGGGGGCTTTGACCTGCTGGTCGGCGGCAATGGCGGGATCAAGCTGCGCGGTACCGACCTGCTGGTCAAGGTGACCACAGAGGCAGAGGTGCAGGAATATTGCGGCGCCTTCATGCAGCTGTACCGCGAGGAAGCGCATTACCTGGAGCGCACGGCGCCCTGGATCGAACGGGTCGGGCTGGATTTCGTGAAGACCCGCGTGGTGGACGATGCCGACAATCGCCGCGCCCTGCATGCCCGTTTCCTGGCCAGCCAGCGCCATGCGCAGGTCGACCCCTGGGCAGAACGCGCCCCCGGTGCCCCGGCGTCCCGTGATTTCCAAACGCTTGCCACCGTGGAGTAAAGGCCATGCACCGCCCGCTTGAATGGAAGGATATCGGCCCGCTGACGGACATTCCCGTCCAGGGCGCGCGCCGTGTGGAGCATCGGGAAGGCCGCATCGCGGTGTTCCGCACCATCGACGATCAGGTCTTCGCCCTGCGTGATGAATGCCCGCACAAGAAGGGGCCGCTGTCGGAAGGCATCGTGCATGGCCATGCCGTGACCTGCCCCCTGCATAACTGGGTTATCGACCTTGCCACCGGCTTTGCGCAGGGACCGGACGAAGGCTGCACGGGACGCATCCCGGCGCGGCTGGTCGAGGGCCGGGTGGAGTTGGGGTTGGTGGCGTGATGGCGAATATCCCCATCCCTTAACCGTCATCCCCGCGCAAGCGGGGACCCAGCATGAGGCGCGGTTAGCGCCGATATGACTCATCTCGCGGCAGACGCCGCTCTCGCTGGGTCCCCGCTTCCGCGGGGATGACGGTGGGAGAGAGCACCCGACGGAGCACCCATGTCCACCACCGACATCCGCACCACCTGCCCCTATTGCGGCGTCGGCTGCGGGCTGATTGTCAGCCGGGCGCGGGATGGCTGGGTGGTGGGCGGTGATCCTGACCACCCGGCCAACCAGGGCCGCCTCTGTTCCAAGGGCGCGGCCCTGATCGACACCGTGAATGCCGAGGCCACCGGCGATGTCCGCCTCATGTACCCGGAAGTGGCGGGTCAGCGCGTCACCTGGGACCGGGCGATTGCGGCGGTGGCGGGGCGGCTGTCGGCGACCCTGGCCGAAAATGGCCCCGACGCCATCGCCTTCTATGTCTCCGGCCAGTTGCTGACGGAGGATTATTATGTCGCCAACAAGC
>JAIXTS010000007.1 GCA_027483805.1 Azospirillum sp.
AAGATTGCCGCCGACCATTGCGATTGAAAGGGAGGATGGGTTTTGAGTGAGGATGTCATCTGCACCGTCAAGGGTGCCATCGGCCATATCCTGCTGAACCGGCCCAAGGCGTTGAACGCGCTGACTCTGGGCATGGTGGAGGTGATCGCGCCGGCGCTGGACGCCTGGGGCCAGGATCCCGCCATCAAGGCGGTGGTGATCCGCGGCGCCGGGGACCGGGCCTTTTGCGCCGGGGGTGATGTCCGCGCCGTCTGGGACGCTGGGTGGGAACGCAAGCGCGGGGAGAGTGACGGCGCCTTGACGGCGGCCTTTTTTGGCGGGGAATACCGCCTGAACCGGCAGATCAAGCGCTTCCCCAAGCCCTATGTCGCGCTGATGGATGGCATCACCATGGGCGGCGGCGTCGGCCTGTCGGTGCATGGCAGCCACCGGGTGGTGACGGAAAAAACCCTGCTGGCCATGCCGGAAACGGGCATCGGCCTGTTTCCGGATGTGGGCGGGACGTATTTCCTGCCGCGCGTGCCGGGCAAGCTGGGCCTTTATCTGGGCCTGACGGGGGCACGGGTGCATGCAGCCGACCTGATCCATACCGGGATCGGCACCCACCACGTCACCTCCGCGTCCCTGGACGCCATCGAGGTGGCGCTGGCCGAGGGCCAGGATGTCGATACGGTGCTGGCAGCATATGCCGCCCCCGTGGGCGAGGCGCCGCTGGCCGCACTGCGCGAGGCGATTGATGCGGCGTTCGAGGCGGATGATGTCGAAGGGATCGTGGCGGGCCTGATCTCCCAGGGTACGCCCTGGGCCGACAAGATGGCGGAGACCATCCTGTCCCTGTCGCCCACCAGCCTGAAAGTGACGTTCGAGCAGCTGCGGCGCGGGGCGGAACTGGAGTTTGATGAGTGCATGCGTCTGGAATTCCGCATGACCCAGGCGGTGATGGACGGCAATGACTTCTTTGAAGGCATCCGCGCCGTTCTGGTGGACAAGGACAAGAGCCCCAAATGGAACCCGGCCAGGTTGGCCGATGTGTCGGCGGCCGATGTCGCGCGGTATTTCGCGGTGCCGGCGGGCGGGGATCTGGTGTTTTAAAACAATAACCCAAGGAGGAAATGACCATGGCGACCGTTGCGTTTATCGGGCTGGGCAATATGGGGCTGCCCATGGCCAAAAACCTTCTGAAGGGCGGGCATCGTGTGCTGGGCGTCGATCTGGCGCCCGCCAATATCGCCGCCGCCAATGAGGCGGGAATCGATACATCGAAGGCGGCGGGGGATGCGGCTTCGGAAGCCGATGTCGTCGTCTCCATGCTGCCCGCCGGCGGCCATGTCCGCGCCGTCTATGGCAATGAAGGCGGGGTGATTGAGCGGGCGCGGCCCGGCACCGTCTTTATCGACAGTTCCACCATCGATGTGGACAGTGCCCGCGCCGTGATTGCGCAGGCGGAGAAGGCGGGGCACCTGATGGTCGATGCGCCCGTGTCGGGCGGCACCGGCGGGGCGGCGGCGGGCACGCTGACCTTCATGGTGGGCGGGGCGGACGCGGCGTTTGACGCGGCCAAGCCGTACCTCTCCCTGATGGGCAAAAATATCGTGCATGCCGGGGGCCCGGGCACGGGGCAGGCGGCCAAGATCTGCAACAACATGGTGCTGGGCATCTCCATGATCGCCGTGTCGGAGGCATTCGCGCTGGCCGACAAGCTGGGGCTGGAGCGGCAGAAGCTGTTTGACATCTCCAGCACCTCGTCGGGTCAGTGCTGGTCCTTGACCAGCTATTGCCCGGTGCCGGGTCCGGTGCCGACATCGCCCGCCAACCGCGACTATGCGCCGGGCTTTGCGGTCGACATGATGCTGAAGGATCTGAAGCTGGCGCAGCAGGCGGCGGCGAGTTCCGGGGCCAGCACACCCCTTGGCGCGCAGGCCGCGGCACTGTATCAGCTGTTCTCAGCGGCGGGGAACGGAGGTCTCGATTTCTCCGCCATCGTCAAGATGTTGCAGGGGAAATGACATGGACGGCGTGAAAAGCGGCAATCTGTACCATCTGTTCGAAAGCCGCTTTCCCGCCGATCCCACGGCCCGTTTTATCACCCTGATGGACGGGCCGCGCCAGGGCGTCTGGTACAGTTACGCCGATGTCGCCTCCATCTCCGCCCGGTTTGCCCATGCCATGGCGGCACTGGGCGTCAAACGCGGTGACCGCGTGGCGGTGCAGGTGGAGAAGAGTGCGGAGAACCTGTTTCTCTATCTCGCCACCCTGCGCATGGGGGCGGTCTATCTGCCCCTCAACACCGCCTATCAACGCGGCGAGGTCAGCTACTTCCTGGAAGATGCCGCCCCCGCCCTGTTTGTCTGTCGGCCCGAGGATGAGGCGGGCATGAAGGAACTGGCGGCGCGCTGTGGTGTGCCGGCGGTGGCGACGATGGGTGTGGCGGCGGATGGCAGCCTGCCTGACATGGCCCTGACCCTCAGCCATGAGTTTGAGACGGTGGCGCTGGGCGAGGATGAGCTGGCGGCCATCCTCTATACGTCGGGCACCACCGGCCGGTCGAAGGGGGCAATGACCAGCCATGGCAATCTGGCCAGCAATGCCCTGACCCTGCATCAGCTGTGGGGCTTTGTGCCGGGCGATGTGCTGCTGCATGCCCTGCCGATCTTCCATGTGCACGGGCTGTTTGTGGCCACCAATACCACCCTGCTGAATGGCGGGCATATGCTGTTCCTGTCGAAATTCGACGCGGACCGGGTGGTGGACCTGCTGCCGCAGGCCAGTGTGCTGATGGGTGTTCCCACCTTCTATACCCGCCTGCTGACCCATGCCGGCTTCACGCGCGATCTGGTGGCGCATCTGCGGCTGTTCATCAGCGGGTCCGCACCCCTGCTGGCAGATACGCATAATGAGTTCGCGGAAAGGACCGGTCACGCCATCCTGGAGCGGTATGGCATGACAGAGGCGGGCATGATCACATCCAACCCGCTGAATGGCGATCGGGTGCCGGGGACGGTGGGTTTCCCCCTGCCGGGCGTGTCACTGCGTATTGCCGATGAAACGGGCGCACTGCTGGGCATTGATGAGATCGGGCAGATCGAGATCAAAGGCCCGAACCTGTTCAAAGGTTATTGGAACAAGCCGGAAAAGACGGCGGAGGATATGCGCGCCGATGGTTTCTTCATCACCGGCGATGTGGGGAAGGTGGATGCACAGGGATATGTCCATATTGTGGGCCGGGCCAAGGATCTGGTGATCTGTGGCGGGTTCAATGTCTATCCCAAGGAGATCGAGACGGTGCTGGACGCCATC
>JAIXTS010000127.1 GCA_027483805.1 Azospirillum sp.
GTCAGCGCCACGACCCAGGACACCAGCAATGTCACGGTCATGACGATGGTCAGCGTCTGCATGTAGATCGCCGCCAGATTGTCGGTGAAGACCGGCGGCGCAAAGGCCAGGATGACCGTCAGGGTGGAGATCAGCAGCGGCAGGGCGAGCTTTGTCCCGGCCGTCAGCGCCGCCTCCCGGCGCGGTGCCCCCAGTCCCATTCGCCGCACCGTGTCATCGACGATGACATTGGCATTATCCACCAGGATGCCCAACGCGATGATGAAGGCGGCCGTGCTGACCTGGTTCAGCTCCACCCCCAGCGGCCGCAGGATGGCCAGCGAGGTCAGCATGGTGATGGGGACCGACACGCCGACAATGGAGCCCGCCCGCAGGCCCAGGGCGGCCACCGTCACCAGCATGACGACGGCGATGGTCTCCATCAGGATGTTCATCATCTTGTCGATGACCCGGTCCACCACCTTGCCCTGGTCGGTGATGATGGTCGTCGAAAAGCCGATGGGCAGCGTCTGCTCAAGGGTCAGCAGATGGTTGCGCAGGCCCTGGTTGAAGGTGATCATGTTGCGGCCCGGCGCCATGGAGATGGCCAGCACAACAGCCGGTTGCCCATCCTGGAAAGCGGCCTGGGTCAGCGGATCGACCGGGGTGCGCCGCACCGTCGCAACATCGCCCAGCCGTGCGCTGGCGCCCGATGGAAGGGCGATCAGGGTATCGGCGATATCCGCCGGCGTGGCATAGGCGCCGGACGGATCCAGCGTGGCCGCGATGCCGCCCAGTTCCACCCGACCACCCGGCAGGATGACGTTCTGGCTCCGCAGGGTCTGTGCAATCGCATCCGGTGACAGACCATAACGGGCCAGGACGGCGGACGCTGTCTCGATCGTTACCCGCTCGCCCACCAGCCCGTGGATGGAGACGCGCTCCACCCCCGGGATGGCGGTGATGCGGTCGCGCAAGGCCAGGACATGGCTGCGGATGTCGCGCCAGGCATAGCCGGGTGCGGTTACCGCGACGGTGGCCACCGCCACCCGCCCGAAATCATCATCGACAAAGGGGCCGGCCGTGCCCTCGGGCAGTTCTGCCCTGGTGTCGGCCATCTTCTCCCGCACCCGCTGCCAGGCAAGGTCGTAGTCGGGTGTACCGTCCTGGATCTCCAGCTTCACCAGCACGCTTCCGGCGCGCACGGTCGTTTCGATGGTCTTGGTCTCCCGCAGTTCGCGGAGCCGGCGTTCGATGGGGCGGGCGACCAGTTCCTCCATCCGCACCGCATTCAGGGCCGGGTTTTCAGCGGTGATCAGCGCCTGGTTGATGGGCAGGGTCGGCTCCTCCTGCGACGGGTAGTCGGCATAGAGGTAAAGACCACACAGAACGAAAAGCAGGACCGCGACAAGGGTCAGGCGGTCACGGCCCAGGGCAAGAGCTGTCAAGTTCATGGTTTTCCCCTGTCGCTCACCGGGCCTGCAGCGGCGTCACCGCTTGGCCATCCACCAGGAAGGAAGCGGCGACGGCCACCACCTCGTCGCCGACACCCAGGCCGCCGGTGATGCGTACCCGGTCGCCCGACAAAGCCCCCAGGGTGACAGCGCGTCGGCGCACCCGGCTGCCTTCCTCCACCACGAAGACGCGGGCCGTGCCTGGCGCCGTCTCCGGCACGACGGCACCGATGGGCAGGTAAACACCGGGCGCCGCGGCGGCGATCGGCAGCGCCACCTCCGCCACCATGCCGGGACGCACGCCGGCAGCATGGACCGCCGGGTCCAGGTCCACGGTCACGGGGAAGGTCAGCCCGGTCTCCCCCCGGCTGCCGATGCGGTTGAGCCGCCCGGCAAAGCGCCCCGGGACAGAGTCGATCGCGACCTGAACCGCTGCCCCGGCGGCGATATCGGTGACGATGCTGGCCGGGATATTGGCTGTCACCTGCAGGCCCCCGGTCCCGTCCAGGCGGACCACCACCTGGCCGGTCTCGATTTCCACAAACGGCTCCACCTCGCGGGCGGCGATGGTGCCGGCGAAGGGGGCCTTGATCTCTGTCTCCTTCAGGTCCTTGTCGGCCAGGTCGAGTGCGGCCTTTGCTTCGGCCAGCGCGCTCTCGGCGGCGGCGAGTTCCGCGGTCACGCTGTCCATGGCCTGGCGGGAAACGTTGCCGCGCTGGAACAGGCTCTGCTGCGTGTCGAAGCGCCGCCGCCTTTCGGTCAGCTGTGCGCTGGCGCGGTCCATGACCGCCTTGGCCTGCCGCCGTCGCAGCTCTATGGGTGTGCGGTCCAGCCTTGCCAGCGTAGCGCCGGCCGCGACCGGCGTGCCGATATCCACCGGGATGTCGAGGACCCGGCCGCCCACGCGGAAGGACAGGTCGGCCCGGTCGCGGGAACGCACGATGCCCGGCACCGTGCGCAAGCCGACAGGGGCGGTCTCCGTCACCGTCAGGGTCAGCACGGGGCGGGGCTGCGGCTCCCTGATGGCGGTCTGCTCCTCCCCGCAGGCGGACAGGACCAGAAGCATCGGCAGCAGGAGCAGGGATGGCAAAGGACGCATTGTCGGTTATCCCTCAACGGCGGAGGATGATCGGGAAAGCGAGGCCGGGCGATCATCGAGATCGCCCAAGCCCCGCGCGAACAGAGCGATCAGCGCGGCCAGAATGACCAGGGCGGCGACGGCGGACGTCATGATTGCGGTGCCCAGGGCATCCACCGCCGGACCCGCCGCCAGGGCCGCAAAGGGCTGGGCCAGAAGGATGACCGCGCTGAGACTGGCGATGAGGCGACCGCGGTCGGCAGCCGCGACCCGGCGTTGGATGGCGGTCACGATCAGCGGCCAGATGGGACCGACGCCCAGCCCGATCAGGACGGGCGCCACGATCAGGCCGACGGCAACCGGCAGGGACGCCAGCAAGACGGCACCGACAGCCATCACCAAAACGCCACCGACAAACACCCGGCGCGCGGGCAGACGGTGACCGATGGCGGAATAAAGGCCGCTGGCCGACATGGCCGCCACCGCGGCCAGTCCCAGGAACAGCGCAAGACGGGTCCCGTCCAACCCCGCCGAGACGACAAGGGCCGGTACCAGGATTTCATCCAGGGCGGCGAAGACGGCAACCAGCATGACGCCGATGATGGCCACAATGCGCAGCAGAGGGTCGGCCAGGATACCCGTCGGTCGTCCTGTCCGGCCGTCGGCGGCACGCCGCTTGCCCGCAAAGGCGGGGAACAGCAGCGCGTCCACCAGGGCAATGATCCCCAGCAGCACCGCCGCCAGACCAAGCGCCAACGGCACCCCCGCCAGATCGACCAGCAGCACGCCAAGCGCCGGCCCGCCCACCAGGCCCAGGTTGACCGCAATGTCACGAAGCCCGTTTGCCCGCTCCAGCGGCACCCCGGCCAGCCGGGCCAGTTCCGGGACACGGGCATCCTGGGCAACCGTGCCCGGCTGCCCCACCAGGTTGGCCACGGCCAGCAGCGCCACCAGGGGCAGCATCCGGTCCGGATGCAGCCAGGCCAGCGCCGCGGCCGCCATGACCAGGGCCAGCGCCCCCAGGTTGGACAGGATCAGGATGCGGCGCGGCCCCACCCTTTCAACCAGCCCGCCCCCCAGGAGCAGGCCCAGGGCCACCGGGATCTGCAGGGCGAAGCTTGCCAGGCCGGCCAGTGACGCGCCCTGCCCCGCCGAAATCAGCGCCCAGGGCAGGCTGATGGACACCAACCCCGCCGCCAGCATCGACAGGCCGGTTGTGACCACAGAGCCATAGAGCGGCACCCGACTGGCGATCCGTCGGGCTGGTGGTTCTTTAGATATGAATAAGCGGTCATTCATATTAAAGGCAGGGTCAGTCATGGGCGGGGTATCGCTTTATCTTTCGGCCTGGACGGCGATTGGATTGGTCAGGAGGCGAGGCCCGGTGGATCGGCAAGCAGCAGCAGCTTCAGGAACACCCGGTCGATGGTGGCAGTGTCGAGCCGGATGCCGGTCACCGCCTGGCGGGCCGAAGCCCCATCCATCACCGACAGGACAATATCGGCCAGCAGCTCGGACGGGAAATTGGTGGCAATCTCCCCGCGTGCCCGGGCGGCGTCGATGATGGCGGCCAGGGCTGCCCGCACCTCCTGCTCGGCCCGCAGGACAACCTCGGCGACCCGGGGGTTACGCGTCGCCTCGGCAAGGATCTCCAGCCGCAGCCGGGGATAGTGCGGGTCCTCTTCCAGGCTCTGCTCCAACTGCGCGGAAGAAGCACTCAACCCCTCCACGAAGGAGGGGGCACGCGAGAA
>JAIXTS010000536.1 GCA_027483805.1 Azospirillum sp.
CTGGTCAGCGCCTTCGCCGCCTCTGCCGTCGTTCCCGCCGCCCTGGCTGCTGAAGGGGACCTGGTGTTGGAAGAGATCATCGTCACGGCCCGTAAACGCAAGGAGGACATCCAGACCGTCCCCATCGCTATCCAGGCCCTCACCGCCGATGATCTGGCCGAGCGCAACATCACCAGCCTGACGGATCTGGCGAACAACACGCCTGGCATTTCGGTCACCAACATCACGGGCGGCACCTTCACCAACGTCTATGTGCGCGGTCTGGCTCCCGCCAATTCCTCCATCGATCTGAATGTCGAGGCCAATGTCGGTGTGTTTATCGACGGCATCTATCAGACCAGCCGCAACACCGCCGATGTCCTGGGTACCGTTGATATCGCCCAGCTGGATGTGGTGAAGGGTCCGCAGAGCGCGCTGTACGGCCGTTCCACCTTCGCCGGTGCCGTCGGTATCACCACGGCCCGTCCCGGCAGCAACCCGGAAGGCAAGGCCACCGTCACCATCGGCAATAATGGCGATTACCGCGGCAAGGTTTCCCTGTCCCGCCCGATCATTGAGGACAAGCTTGCCGGCTCCATCACGGCGTCCTGGTCCACCTATGCCGGCGAATTCAAGAACAATTTCGACCCCAACGACAAGCTGGGCGGGTATGAGAAGCGCGGCGTCTCCGGCGCCCTGGTCTTCACGCCGACCGAGAATTTCACGGCCACCTTCACGGGCTTTGCGACCAAGTCGACATCCGAGTTGCCGGGCCTGTCGCTGAACCCGGTGACGACCCACAATTGCGGTGGCTTCAACGCGCAGTCGCAGGCCTTCCTGCTCTATTGCGGTAAGATCCCGACCAACCTGCCCATCGACGTCACCTCCACCCTCCCGGAAAGCGTCTCCAAGTCCCGCCAGGGTGCGCTGGAACTGGAATATGAGTTCGAGGATTTCTCGATCGTCAGCGTGACCGGCATCACGGCCTCAGAGGTCTATGCCGCCAATGACTCCGATGTTTACGGCACGGGCGCGCTCTACGGCGTTTGCACCGTCGGCACCACCTGCGGTGCCGCCAATGGCAGCTACACCCGTACCGTTCGTGCCAACTCTCTGCTGGTCAGCAATGATGAAGTGGTGACCAAGAGCCAGGAAATCCGTATCCAGTCGCCCGACAGCGACCGGTTGCAGTGGCTGGCCGGGGCCTTCTTCTTCCAGTCAAATGTTGACAGCAAGGCCTGGGCGGGCACCACCGCGCCTGGTCTTGGCGCCAATGAGCGTCTGGTGCAGGTCCTGCCCGGTTTGCCCGCCGGCACCGGTCCTATGGCCGCTTTGGCCAATCCCGGCCTGATCCTGGACCCGACCATCGTGGCCCGTCTGGCCAGCCAGAATTACAAGCAGAACATCACCCGTTCGGTGTTCGGCTCCGTCGGATATGAAGTGATCGACGGTCTGCGTGTGGCGGCGGAAGGTCGGTACAATATCGACCGCAAGACCGACCTCTGCACCCTGACCTTCTTCAACGCCTTTGGCCCCTGCGTTGCCGGCCAGCCGTTCCGGGGTGAGTTCACGAGCTTCACGCCGCGCTTCACCGTCGATTACAAGGCGACGGAGGATATCTTCCTGTTCGCGTCGGCGGCCAAGGGCGTTCGTTCGGGCGGTTTCAACTCGCTGGCCGGCCTGTCCGACAATGAGAAGACCTTCGACGAAGAGACGAACTGGACCTATGAGGCCGGCGTCAAGTCGTGGCTCTTCGACCGCCGCGTCATGCTGAACGCCTCGGCCTTCCGCGTGAACTGGACGAACCTGCAGCTCTCCACCTTCTCCCCCACGGCGTCCGTCGCGCAGGCCATCATCATGAATGCCGGCAAGATGGAGACGAACGGGTTCGAGGTGCAGACGGAAGTGAAGGCGACCGACATTGTCTCGGTCGGCGGTTCGGTGACCTATTCCGATCCGAAATTCGCCAAGGGTACCTATGACCCGGCCTATTCGTCACAGTGCGGCAACCCGTCCACCGTCTGCGATCTGGTCACCATCACGGGTCGTGGCACCTTCGCGTCCATCGCCGGCAACCGTCCGGCCCGGTCGGTGAAGTTGCAGTATAACCTGCACGCCACCGCCGACGTGCCGGTCTCCGCCGATTGGACCCTGGCCGGTCGCGTGGATGTCAACTATACCGGCCCGACCTATGTCAACAGCCTGAACCTCACCACCTTTGGTGAGCGCACGCTGACCAATCTGCGTCTGGCATTGGAAAGCGACACCTACGCCATCGCGGCCTGGGTCACCAACCTGACCGACGAGAAGTACAACGCCAACATCATCCAGCAGCCGCGTAACTACAATGTCGGCACCCAGCGCATCATGGAAGTCTATCATGGTGAAGGCCGCCGCTTCGGCGTCACGGCTTCCGCCAAATTCTGATGATGCAATGACGCCCCCCCGGCCCGCAAGGCCGGGGGATTGTTGTTTTACCAGGTGGAGAATGCGCTTATGACCCTCCGTCAGCCGATCCTGTCCCGCCGTTCCGTCGTGGGCGGCATGCTGGCCGTCGCCCCGCTGCTGGCCGCCGCCCGCGGTTGGGCCGCCGGGCCCCAGACTGTCGATGTCGTGGTTGTGGGGGCCGGCCTTGCCGGGCTGAATGCCGCCGCCATGCTGGAGGAACAGGGGCTGGTGGTCCAGGTGGTGGAAGCGTCCGACCGGGTCGGCGGCCGTCTGCGCACGGGCCGGGCCGAGGGCTATCAGGCAGAGTTGGGCGGCAGCGAGGTCGGCGGCCTTTATGGTCGTGTCCGTGACGCCTGCGCCCGCCACAAAGTCGGCCTGACCACCAAGGGTGCCAAGGGCACCGACTTCCTGATCAATGTCGACGGCACGAGTGTCCTGCCGGCCGACTGGGCCAAGTCACCTGTCAACCAGACCCGCGGCAAGGAACGCGACTTCCTGCCCTATATCCTGCAAAACCGCCTGATGCATGACTGGCTGCCGTTCAAGCAGACCAATGCCTGGATTCAGCCCGAGAATTTGCAGTACGACATTTCCGCCGCCGCACTGATGCGGTCCAAGGGCGTGTCGGAGGCGGCGATCCGTCTGGCCGACATGGACCTGAACGGCGCCAGCCTGGAGGGCGTGTCGGCCCTGTCCATCTTCCGTGACATGGCGCGCGCCCAGGTGGAAGGCTTCACCGATCCTAACAAGCCGCAATATGGCGGCGCGTCGCTGGCATCGGAACGCAGCTATATCGTCGGCGGTTCCGACATGCTGCCGCGCGCCATGGCGGCCGCCCTGAAGCTGCCGGTCCGGCTGAGCAGCCCCGTCATCGCCATCGACCAGGCGGGGGATCAGGTCAAGACCCTGCTGGGCAATGGTGACGTGTTGACCAGCCGTTTCCTGGTGATGGCGGCACCTTTCAGTGCCGTCAGCCGTATCCGCTTCACGCCGGGCCTGCCCGACGCGCAGGCCGATGCCATCGCCGGTGCGCGCTATTCCGCGACCACACAGTTCCATTTCAAGATCAAGAAACCTTATTGGGAAAAGGACGGCCTGCCCCCCTCGATCTGGAGCAACGCCTCCTTCGAGCGCGCGTTTGCGCTGAAACATCCGGAAACGGGTGAAATCGACAGCATGATCGTCTGGGTCAATGGCGACGGCGCCACCCGCTGGGATGATCGCGATACGGCCAAGCAGGTTGAACTGGTGCTGGCCGAACTGGCCCGTATCCGGCCCAGCATGGCCGGCGCCCTGGAATATAAGGTCGGCTATAGCTGGGGTCGCAACCCGTTCGTGGGCGGCAACAAGCATTTTTATGCACCGGGTCAGGTGACGCGCTTTGCCATGGAGATGGGCAAGCCCGCCGGCCGCGTCCATTTCGCCGGCGAACATCTGCGCCGCCTGGAACATGGCATGGAAAGCGCCATGGAGACGGGTGAGGCGGCCGCGCTTGAAATTCTGGAAAAGATTTAAGAGCCGCAATAGGGCTGCTGGGGGACATCGGGTATGGAACAACGTGAGGTGAACAGGCCGCTGGACAAGGTGCTGGCCTATGGCTTGCCGCTGCTGGTCCTGGTGCATGATCTGCTGACCATGATCCTGCTGCGGTCGGACAAGGCGGCCCCGATCCGCGAAGAGTTGCGTGGCTGGCATTATTTCCTGGGCACGGCCCTGTTCCTTTACGCCACACTGCGCCTTTGGCAATGGCTGAAGGGGCGGGCACCGGGGCCGCAGGTGCCGCTGCCGCCGCGGGCCAAGGCCTGGGTCATGGCGCTGGTCAACGCCACCTATCTGATGTTCTTCACGGCGCCGCTGCTGGGTGTACTGGTGGTGTGGAGCCACGGGATGGACCTGCATCTGGGTCCCATCCCGATCCCGGCCCTGCTGGGGGAGAACCGGGATATCTGGCTGTTCACCGGCTATTTCCATTCCGGGGTCAGCACCAGCCTGCTGGTGCTGAAGCTGGCCGCCCTGTTGACGGCGGTCTGGTTCCTGTTCCGGCATGGGCGCGGCCTGTTCGGCGCCTTCCCGCCGGGTTTCGGGCTGTTCGTGCTGCTCAGCTTCTCCTCGTCCGTTTTCGCGCTGTCGACCTTCAAATCCTATGAGCGGGGGCCGGGGGCAGTCGCCGTCTTCCTGGCCATCTGTGCCGCCATCTGGGGCCTGTCCCGTCTGGTGCGCCGGGGTCGGGTGACGGCTGTGTCCAATCCCGATGCGGTGCGCGGGGTGGTGCCCGCCGCCATGGCGGCCCTGGCCGTCGTGGTGCTCGGCATGTACGGTCCGCACATGCTGTTCCGCGTCTCCCCCTTTGCCCAGGGGCAGCGGGTGGAGGCGGCGGCCCATGTCACCTCGCATGAAGCGCCGTTGATCATTGAGCAATTGCCGCCCGAAACCGATTTTGAGCGCAAGGTAAGGGCCGAGACTTTCAAATGGTGCACCTTCTGCCACACCATGAACAAGGGTGGGGCGCATATGGTCGGGCCCAACCTCTATGGCATCATGGGCCAGAAGATCGCCACCGTGCCGAACTTCCCCTATCGCGACAGCCTGGCGGCGCATGGCAAGGCGGGGGAGGTCTGGACGGATGAGACCTTGGCGCGGTTCCTGGCCAATCCAGATGCGTTTGCCCCCGGCACCTCCATGGTTGTGTCGTCGGGCAACATCACGGACCCGGAAACGCAGAAGGCGCTGATCACCATTTTGAAGCGCGAGACGGGTTCGGCGGCGCCGTAACCGTCCGTCAATCCTTTCTTGCTGTCCGTCCTGACGCGGCCCGCCCCGATGCGGGCCGCGAATGGCATTTCCATACCCGCCGGAACCCGGTCCCCGCCCCTGCGATGGACGACATCCGCACAGCGGTCAAACAGGTCGCTGCCGATGGTGGCGGGCCATGGTTCCGGTACTGCTGAAACAGAGATTTGACCGCTTCCAAAACAGGGGGATGCGATGGGTTACCGGTTGGGCGTCGATGTAGGGGGAACCTTCACCGACCTGCTGCTGTTCAATGATGCGACGGGCGCCTTCTGGCGGCACAAAACCCCGTCGACGCCGGCCGACAGTTCCGTCGGCATCCTGAACGGCGTTACCGCCATCTGTGAGAAGGCGAATATCACGCCCGCCAATGTGGAATTCTTCCTGCACGGCACCACCGTTGCCACCAATGCCGTGCTGGAGGGCAAGGGTGCGAAGGTCGGGCTGATCGTCACCGAAGGGTACCGTCAGATCATGCAGATCGCGCGCTCCTTCGTGCCGGGCGGCTTGGCCGGCTGGATCGTCTGGCCCAAGCCGGAGCCGCTGGCCCGGCTGGAAAACACGGTCGAGATCAAGGGCCGCATGGATGCGCATGGCAATGAATTGCGGCCCATCGACGAGGATGACATTCGCGCGGCCCTTTTGAAACTGAAGGATAAGGGCGTGGAGGCGGTCACCGTCTCCCTGATCAACGCCTATCTGAATGGCGCGCATGAGAAGCGCGTGGGCGAATTGGCCGCCGAGATTCTGCCCGGCGTGTCCGTCTCGCTCTCCCATCAGGTCCTGCCCGAGATGCAGGAATATGAGCGGACCCTGACCACGGTGGCCAATGCGTCCGTCCGCCCCATCGTCAGCCGCTATGTCCGCAATCTGCGCGAAAAGCTGAAATCGGCCGGGTTTACCGGGTCGCTGTCGCTGCTGCGCTCCGACGGTGGCCTGATGTCGTCGGAGAAATCCGAAGAACATCCGGTCTCCCTGCTGATGTCGGGTCCGGCTGGTGGCGTGACGGGGGCCCTGTGGGTGGGGGCCAATTCCGGCATCCGCAACATCCTGACCCTGGATGTGGGCGGCACGTCGACCGACGTCGCCCTGATCGAAAATCTGGACCCGCGCCGGGTGCGCACAACCGAGGTCGGGCACCTGTCGGTACGCGCATCTTCGCTGGATGTGAAGACGGTGGGGGCCGGCGGCGGTTCCATCGCCTATGTGCCGGAATTGACCAAGGCGCTGCGCGTGGGGCCACAGTCAGCAGGTGCCGTGCCGGGTCCTGTTGCCTATGGCAAGGGCGGCAATCTCCCCACCGTGACCGACGCCAATGTCGTGCTGGGCTATCTGCCCGAAGCGCTCTTGGGCGGCACCTTCAAGCTGGACCGTGAGGGGGCCAAGAAGGCGGTGCAATCCATCGCCGACACGCTGGGCATTGATCTTTATGCCGCGGCGCGCGGCATCATCGATATCGTGAATGAGAACATGTTCGGCGCGCTGCGCATGATCTCGGTCCAGCAGGGCTATGATCCGCGCGATTTCGCCCTGATGGGCTTTGGCGGTGCCGGCCCGCTGCATGTCAATGCCGTGGCCCGCCTGATGGGGTCCTGGCCCGCCGTGTCGCCCGTGTCGCCCGGTGTGCTGTGCGCACTGGGTGATGCGACCACCCGCATGCGCACCGAAACCGCCCGTTCCTTCTCCCGCCGGTTTGATGAGACGGAAGAGGCGGAGGTGATCGCGCTCTTGGAATCCATGGCCGCCCAGACGCGGGATGAGCTGAAGGCCGAGGGCATCCAGGATGCGGATATCACCAGCCTGTTCGAGATCGACGTGCGCTATGAGGGTCAGGCCTTCGAGGTGCCGCTCTCCATCGATCCGGAAACGCTGCGCCGCGACGGTCTGGCCGGCGTGACCCGGCGCTTTGATGACGAGCATCACCGCCTGTTCACCTTCAACATGCCATCGCCGCATGAACTGGTGAATTTGCGTGCCGTTGCGCTGGGTCCCGTGCTGGACCTGCCGGCGGCCGAGCTGCCCCAGGGCGATGGCGATCCGTCGGCGGCCAAGATCCGCGATCATGAACTGTGGATGGACGGAAGGATGGTGCCGGCGGTCATTTATGACCGATCCCGCCTGAAGGCCGGCGACCTGATCCCGGGTCCCGCCATTGTCATCGAAATGGACAGCACGACGCTGATCGAGGCCGGTTGTGACGGCCTGGTCGACCGCGTCGGCAATATCCTGATCAACCCGCGCTGAAGGGGAGTGTGATCCATGCCCGCCCAGATCATCCAGACCAACAACGCCCCCTTCAACAAGGTCAGCATTGACCCGGTGACGCTTGAGGTCATCGAAAACGCCCTGCGCAATGCCCGTATCGAGATGGATGCGACCCTGGTGCGCACCGCCATGTCGCCCGGCATCCGTGAACAGGGCGACGCCTTCCCCCTGATCGCGGACCGCACCGGCCAGATGATCGTGGGCCAGTTCGGTTCCTATATCGGCCCGTTCCTGGACGGGTTCGACGGGACGGTCGAAGAAGGCGACATGATCATGCTGTCCGATCCATACTCGGTCGGTGGCGCCATCAGCCATCTGAATGACTGGCTGGTCCTGTTGCCCGTGTTCAAGGATGGCCGCCTGATCGCCTATACTTCCATGTTCGGGCACCAGTCCGACATTGGCGGCAAGGTGGTGGGGTCCATGCCCATCGACGCCACCTCGATCTTTGAGGAGGGGGTACGTATCCCGCCCGTGAAGATCTATTCCAAGGGCGTCTACAATGCCGACCTGATCAAGCTGATCATGGCGCAGACGCGCAAGCCGGACTGGTGTACCGCCGATCTGAACGCCCTGATCGCGTCCTGCCGCGTGGCGGCCCGCCGCGTGGTGGAAATGTGCGAGCGGTTTGGCGACGATATCTTCGCGGCCGCGACCGACGAACTGCTGGCCCGCAATTACCGCGCCATGAAGCAGCTGATCGCCAGCTCCATCAGCGAGGAGAAGGTCAGCTTTGAAGATTATATCTGCGACGACGGCATGGGCTACGGCCCCTACAAGATCCGCTGCACCATGCATCGCGAAGGCGACATCGTGGTGCTGGATTTCGACGGCACCGACCCGCAGAGCCAGGCCTCGATCAATTTTTTCCTGAATGAAAACATGCTGAAGATGTTCTTCGGCATCTACATGATCATGGTCTTCGACCCGCAGGTGCTGTTCAATGACGGCTATTACGACCTGATTCGGGTGAAGATCCCCGATGGCTCCCTGTTGAAGCCGAAATTCCCCGCCGCCTTGTCGGGCCGCACCCATGCGCTGGGCCGTCTGTTCGACATCATGGGCGGGTTGCTGGGCCAGAAGACGCCGGAATTCCTGAATGCCGCCGGCTTCTCCTCCTCCCCGCACCTGTTCTATTCCGGCTATGACGCCAAGGGGCGCTGGTTCCAGCTGTTCCAGATCGGCTTCGGCGGCATTCCGGGCCGGCCGCTGGGCGATGGGCCGGACGGGCATTCGCTGTTCCCTGGCTTCACCAATGTGCCGAACGAATTCCTGGAGCGGTATTTCCCGCTGGTCATCGAACGGTATGAAACGGTGGCCGATAGCGGCGGGGCCGGACTGCATCGTGGCGGCAATGGCATCATCATGTCCTACCGCTTCCTGGCCGCCGGCACCATCGCCATCCATGATGACCGCTGGTTCACCATGCCCTGGGGCGTGAATGGCGGGGAGCCCGGTGCCCGCGCCCGCAAAATCCTGGAAAAGCCGGACGGCACCCGGATTGTGGTCGGCAACAAGCTGGAGAACCTGACCATCGAAGAAGGCGACCAGCTGCATTTTATCACCTGGGGCGGCGGCGGCTGGGGCGATCCGCTGCTGCGCGATCCAACACTGCTGGAACTGGAGCTGGAACGCGGACTGGTCACGGTGGAAGGAGCAACGCGTTACGGTGTTGTGCTGGTTGACGGCAAGGTTGATGCCGCCGCGACCGAGGCATTGCGCGAGGCGATGCGGACCGCACGTGGTCCTATTACCTCGGCCTTCAACTATGGCCCAGACATCGAAACCCTGCGCGCCAACAGCTTGGCTGAAACCGGTCTTCCGGCACCGAAGGCCCCGGTGAAACTGGCGCATTTCGCCGCGTGAAGGTTTAGAACAGGGGGGGGACATACTTTAGCCCCCCCAGGGCAGTAGAGGATGTGTCCTATGAACGTTCTTTCCCGTCGTCTGTTCCTGTTGTCGGCGACAGCGCTGACCGCTCTCCCGGTGTTGGCGGTGACGCCACCGCAATTGACGGTCACAGCGGCGTCTGGTCGGGCCGTATCGGTCCATGTCTGGAAAGCAGCGGGCAAGGAGCAGGGGCGCATCCTGTTTTCCCACGGTGCCCTGTCAGCGCCGTGGAAATATCAGCGGCTGGTCGATGCCTGGACGGCGGCCGGCTACAGCGTTTATGCCCCGCTGCATGTGGACAGCGCCGACCATCCCGACCGCGCCAGTTTCCAGGGCATGGCCAGCTGGCCGGCCCGGATCGAGGATGTGCGGGCGCTGGCGGATCACCTGAACGGTCCCTATATCGCCGCCGGCCATTCCTATGGCGCCCTGGTGGCGCTCTGCCTGGGTGGATCTGCCATTGCCGTGCCGCCGGAGGTGAAGACGCCACTGCGTGATCCCCGCGCCCGGGTCTCCCTGGCCTTTTCCCCGCCAGGGGCCGGCATGGGCTTCATCAAGCCAGGCGATTACGCGCCGCTGGCCGTGCCCGCCCTGATCCAGACGGGCGACAAGGATGTGCCGCCTGGTCCCGGCGGCGACTGGAAAAGCCATCTGCTGCCCTATGAGGAGGCAGCCCCCGGCGGTGACCGCTACGCCCTGGTGCTGGAGGGGGTGGATCATTATTTCGGCGGCGGTATTTGCCGGCCGGAGCTGCCGGGGCCGGTGCAGAGTGAACAGTTGGCCATCGCGGCGGACCTGTCGGTCCTGTTCATGCGCGCCCATGCCGGGGGTGACAAGGCGGCGCTTGCGGCGCTGACTGGCCGCCTTTCAGAGGCGGGGTCAGCCCGTTTAACGCGCAAGTAGCCGGGGACGCCCGCGCCGGGCCGGCTTGATCAGCCCGTCACGGCTCAAAAGGGCCAGGGCGGCACTGGCCGTGCCGCGGCACACGCCATAACATGTGGCCAATCCCTTCTGCGTGGTGGGGACGTCGCTTGCCGGATTGGTCAAGAATTCCGCGCGCAACAGCATGTAGAGCCGGTAATAGGCCGGGATCATCATCACCACCTCTGGAATCCCGGTTGTGGCGTCCAGGCTGCGGCGAAGCATCTGGCTGTCGAGGGAGAGCTGCATTTTTGTGGCTCTGCTGCAAAGACAAGCCCGCCACCCACGGGTAAGCCGGGGGTGGCGGCAGTTTCGGGAGAAAAGGACAATCGGTGAACGGAAAGCTTACGCCTCCGCAATCTCTTCGATGGTGCGGCTATAGCGTTCCTTTGTGTCGGCTTCCGCTGCCTCACGCGCTTCCTTGCGCATCAGATAGAAGATCCGGTCCAGGAAGTCCTGACGCCAGGTCTCACGCGCTTCCAGCGCTTCTTGATCCAGCACCAGGGTTTCAACCCCGGCGGCCAGGTCCAGGCCCGTGGTCTTGGCATAGCGTTCCACGCTGTCCAGACGGTCATGCAGAACGGAAATCTCGTTCGCCAGGACCAGGATCATGGACATGGCCTGATCCATGCCGGGCGCTTCATAGAATTGCGGGCGCTTGCCCTTGGCGTCCTTGACGACATGCGGGCGGTTGGCGGTGCTGGTCATCAGGCGGCATCCTTGGCGGCAACGGTCATCTGCTTCTGGGCGATGAATACTTCCCAGCCGCCGCCCGGCGCATATTCACCGGCGGTGAATTCGCGTTCAGCCACGGCACTGGCGGCATCCTGGCTGTAACCGGCGGCGTCACTGGCGGCGAATTCCATGACGGCCATAGGGGCGGTGTCGAACCGGGCCTCGGCCCGGTCGAACCCGGCCTTCTCCGCCAGGGCGAACTGGTCCATCTCGCGCATTGCGCCCCAGAACGGCTCGTTATTGTACCAGGTCTCGTTATCCAGGATGAACTGGGTGAACGGGTCCATCAGGTCGAACGGCGGCAGATCGGCATGGATCATCAACCCGCCCGGCGCCAGCAGGCGATGGCATTCCTTGAAGATGCGCGGCATGGCCTTGGCCGATGTCTCGTGCAGCAGGATATGGCTGACCACCAGATCGAAATGCCCGTCGGGGAAGCGGGTTTCCTCCGCATTCATCTGCGCGAAGTTCACTTCCAGCCCCAGGCCTGCGGCACGCGCATGGGCATAGCGCACACAAGGTCCACCGACATCAATGCCCCAGACCTCTGCATCCGGAAACAGTTCCTTATAGGGCAGGGTGGCGTGACCCACGGTACAGCCCATATCCAGGATGCGCTTGGGCGCAAAGTCCGGCATCCGGCGCTTGAGGTAGTTGCAGACCGACCGGCCCATATCGTCATTCAGCGGACCCATATAGCCCATGGCGTAGAGATAGACGCCACGGTCGTACAGCGCGCCCACGGAGATGTCGTTCTTGGTGACTTCCGTCGCGTAACCGCCGGGCATGCAGTGAATATCCAGCGCCGTAATATAGCGCGGCACCGCAAAATCGTCGGGAATATCCAGAACCGCCCCCGACTTGGCCGACAGTTCAGCGGCCCTGTCGATCAGGTCCGGCAATTGCCGGTCGATGCTGATATTGGTGGCTTCCCACAGCAGCTCCTGCGCGACGCGGTTGGCGGACGCATAATGCTGGAAATACAGGTCGCGGACCATGCCGGCGCGGATATCGCGCCGGTCGCCAGGCGCCCTTCCATGCTGTGCTTCGAAGGCCGGGGCCACGCGGTTCCTATAGATCGGCGTCAGGCCCGGCAGCAGCTTCTGTTGAATGAAGTTCTTGAAGCTTTTGGTGAATTCCTGGCGCGACGCCTCGTCATGCGTGGCGGTGGGCAGCGCTGGATGCGCCTGTTGCTGGAACGTATTAAGCATGACCGCTCCCGGACCGGTGAAGGTTACTTGGAAAACCCGACGCTGATTGAAGGGCCGGAGGGGGGCGTGGGCAAAGGCTGCTGCCCCGGAATGTCCATCTGGTGGATATGACCGGGATGATCGTTTCCAGGCTGAATTCTTCCGCGCCAGATTTGATCGCGACAAGGAAGGCGGTGCCACGCCCTCCGATCAGAACAATGGGAGTTCCGGGATCATGAGCGGACCTGAATTGACGCGCCGTCAAAGCCTGGGCCTGGTGGCCATGGCTGCCGCCGCGGGTGCGGTCGGCGCCGGTGTATCGGCGGCTTCGGCGGCGTCCTCTGCCACGCCCTCCTTCCTGACCAAGATCGATTTCAAGGACCCGAAATGGAACCGGGACTCATATGTGCGCCTTGATGCCGATATCGACCCCACCAAAGAAAAGATCGGCTGGTTCCGGGGCAATGTCTATGGCGTGCGGGATAACGAGCCGGTGCGCACGCTGTTCGTGCTGGATGGGTTCAGCTTCGTGCGCACCAAGCGTCTGGAAGACGGCTCCTATCGCCGCATGCTGCGCGAGATCGGTTTCTACCGCGATGCCAAGACCGGGGAAATCCTGAAGAGCTGGCGCAATCCGTATACGAACGAAGATGTGCGCGTCGTTCCCATCGCCAATGATCCCTTCAATTACACGATCGGTGAATTCCGGCCGCAGCCGCCGTCTTACGGGGGGTTGAACAAAGAAAAGCCGCCGCCGGAGCCGTTCCTTCTGGATTGGCGTTACGGCCCGGATGACACGGTGATCCTGACCACCGATATCCACCTGTTCTATCCAAGCGCGCTGCAGCCCGACAAATGGGTGCGCGAGTCCGCAGGCGCCTTCAACCGGGTGTCGGAACTGTTCACCTATGTGATCAAGCGCAAGGATCTGGAGAACCCGAAGCTGACCCATGTGAGGTCGGTGGGCCAGTGGTCGCGCATCACGCCGTGGCTGCCCTGGATGCTGATGGGTCAGGCGCCGGGCCATATCTCCTATTTCTGCTCTTTCGGCGCCTATGACAGTGTGAACGACATCCCGGCCGACATCCGCGAAGCCGCCCGCGCCATGGACCCGAAATGGCTGGCCGCCCCCACGGAGGATTACGGCCCGTCCTTGTCCAGCCTTGAGAACTATGCCCGGTTCCAGACGCCGGCCCCCGTGCCGTCCGGATGGACCCCGCCGCAGCCGCCTGCACCCCGGACGCTGCCGCCGATGCCGCCCAAGTAAGCGGATAAAAGGGCGGGCGGGCGACGGTGCCCGCCCGCCCTTTTCGTTTCACCAGTAGAGCGACGTTTTCAAGGAATACCGATGACTGCCGCCCTTACCGATGCGCCCCCACCCGCCGCCGGCCGTCTGGGCCTTCTGTCCCAGGTCGGCTATGGCGCTGGACAGGTGGCGGGACAGGTGTTCCGCGACGTGCCGTCGCTGCTGCTGCTGTTCTTCATGACCACGGTTCTGGGGATTGAGCCGGCATTGGCCGGTGTCGCGATTTTTGTGCCGAAACTGGTCTGGGGCGTGGGCTGTGATCTGCTGGTCGGCGTATTGTCCGACCGCTGGAAGCACCGGTTCCACCGCCGCTGGTGGCTATTGGCGGGCGTCATCGGCTCGCCCATGGCCTTCCTGCTGTTGTTCCATGTGCCGGCTGACCTTTCGCAGACGGGCCGTGTTGCCTATGTGGCTGGTGCCTTCAGCCTCTATATGGCGGTATTCTCGAGTTTTTCGGTCCCCTATCTGTCCATTGCCGGTGAATTGTCGGACGACCCGCATCAACGCACGGTACTGATGGCCTGGCGGCTGGTCTTCACCGCTGCCGGCGTCCTGATCGGCGGGGCGGTGGCGCCCGGCGTGGTGCAGCACTTGGGCGGTGGGCAGCCGGGATATGAGGGCATGGCCCGCGTCCTGGCCGTGATCTGCCCCATCTCCCTGCTGATTGCCTTTTTCGGTGCGGGCCGTGCGGCGCGGCAGGCGGGACGCGTGGCGGTGGTCGCCACGGGCACGCGCATGACCGTGTCGGGCGCCATTGCGGTGCTGGCGGCGCCGCGCTTCTCTGTTCTGCTGGCCTCCAACCTGTTGCAACTGACCGGGTCGGGCATGGCCTATGCGTCCATGCTGTATTTCCTGACCTACAATATGGGGCAGGGGGCAGCGGCGCTGCAATTGATCGGCGGGCTGATCGTGGCCGTCTGTGCCGGGATCATCGTGGCCCAGCCAATGTGGGTGGCCCTGGCCAAGCGGGTGGGCAAGAAACCGGTCTATGTGCTGTCGGCCATCGGCTATGGCGTCACCTATATTGCCTGGTCGCAGAATGCCCAGTCCGGAACCTTTGTCGCCTATGTGTTCTGTGTGGTGGCTGCCCTGTTCAATTCCGGTTGGGCCTTGCTCAGCTTCTCCATGATGTCGGACATTGCGGGCGAAGACCGGGCCAATGCCGGGCTTTATTCCGCCGCCTGGGTGGCGGTGGACAAGATCGGCTTTGCCCTTGGCGGTACCTTGCTGGTGGGTCTGGTCCTGTCGGGCTTCGGCTTTGATGTGGCGCGATCCATGGCGGGGCTGCCACAGGAACCAAGCGCCCTGACCGGTGTCATGCTGGCGTTCGGGGTGCTGCCGGGTCTATTCAATCTGGTTGCGGCCGCCCTTTATGGCCGTTTCGGTCGCCACTGACAGTGCGGGAAAGCGGATATCCATGGGCAAGATTGAAGAGTTCCGACGCGGCTGGTCTTTGATCCTGGCGGCGGCAACGGGCGTGGGTCTGGGCATCACGGGTCTGACCTTCTATACGCTGGGCATCTTTATCGGGCCGCTGACCCAGGAATTTGGCTGGTCCCGCACCTCGCTGGCCTCGGCCACCATCCTGACAACCCTGACCACCCTGTTCCTGGGGCCGGTCGTGGGCCGCTTGGCCGACCGGTTTGGTGGGCGTGCTGTCGGGCTGGCATCCCTGGTCGGGCTGGCCGCCGGTCTGGGTGGGTTGAGCCTGATCGGTGCGGAATTGTGGAGCTTCTATCTGGCCTTCGGCATCGCCATGGTGCTGGGCGCGGGCACGCTGCCCATCGTCTGGACCCGCGCGGTCAATGCCGGGTTTGACAAGGCGCGCGGGTTGGCGCTGGGACTGACCCTGACGGGCACCGGTGTGGTCGCTATCCTGGCCCCGCCCTACACGCAATGGCTGATCGCCGACCATGGCTGGCGCACCGCCTATCTGGGACAGGCGGCCCTGGTCCTTTTCATCGGTCTGCCCCTGGTCTGGCTGCTGTTTCATGAGGTGGGTGGGACCAACCAGGCCACCGCCGCCCCGATTGTCCGGCCGGGCATGAGTGCCGCCGCCGCCCGTCGGTCGCGGCAATTCTGGATGCTGGGCGTGGGATTCGTGTTCGCGTCCTTCGCCGTATCGGCCCTGATCGTGCATCTGGTGTCCATCCTGTCAGGAGGTGGGATGGAGCGGGCCAGTGCCGTCTGGGCGGCCAGTCTGCTGGGCTTTGCCATCATTGCGGGCCGCCTGGGCATTGGGGTGCTGGTTGACCGCTTCTATGCGCCCGCCGTGGCTTTCGGCATCCTGGCCATTGCGGCGGGGGCCTGTTTCCTGCTGATGCTGGCGGGGGGCAACTTGGCCCTGGCCCTGGTGGCAGTGGTGCTGATCGGGCTGGCGGCGGGGGCGGAGGTCGATCTGGTTGCCTATCTGGCCAGCCGTTATTTCGGCCTGCGCGCCTATGGCGAGATTTATGGCTGGCAACTGGGTTTCTTCGCCCTGGGTGCCGGCCTGGGGCCGATGGGGGTGGGGCGGCTTTATGACGCCACCGGTTCCTACAATGTGGGCCTGATCGCCTGTGCTGTCGGTTTTGGTGTGGGGGCGATCCTGATCGGTGTGCTGGGCCGCTATCCGGAACGGTTCGAGGACTGATCCTGTCCGCTGTCCGGACAAGGCTTGTCTCCGCCCCGGCTAATCCGGCGTGATCCTGGCACTCTGTCGTCAACAAACGCATTTGCCATGGAAACCAATATCATGCCGGATAGCACCGCCCCCGTTTCGGACCTTCTGCCGCGCCTGCGCGCCGTGCTGGGGGATGGTGCGGTTTTGACGGATGCCGACAGCCTTTCCTTTTTCGGGCAGGACGTGCATTCCATCGGCGCGCCCCTGCTGGCGGTTATCCGCCCGGTGGCGCGCGAGGCATTGGCCGGCGCGCTGAAACTGCTGCATCAGCATGGGGTGGCCATGGTGCCGCGCGGCGGCGGCATGTCCTATTCCAACGGCTATCTGGCGGGTAAGCCGGGGGCCGTGCTTGTCGATACGGGCGGCCTGGACCGTGTGATTGAGATCAATGCCGACGACATGTATGTGCTGGCCGAGGCCGGGGTGACTTGGGCCGCATTGGATGCGGCGCTGGCGCCCCTGGGTCTGCGCACCCCCTTCTGGGGCCCGTTTTCCGGCATCCGCGCGACCGTTGGTGGCACCCTGTCGCAGAATGCCGTCACCTATGGCACCGGCACCTTCGGCACAGCGGTGGACAGTCTGCTGGGGCTGGAGGTGGCGCTGGCCGACGGGTCGGTCCTGCGCACCGGGTCCTGGGCACAAGCGGGCAGCGTGCCCTTCTTCCGCCATTACGGTCCTGATCTGACGGGCCTGTTCGGCGGCGATGCCGGGGCCCTTGGTATCAAGATGGCGGTTGCCCTGCGCCTGGTCCGCCGCCGGCCCATCAATACCGGCATTTCTTTCGGTTTTCAGACCTTCGACCAGATGCTGGGCGGCATGGCGGCGGTTGCCCGCGAAGGGGTGGCGTCAGAGGCGTTCGGTCTGGACCCGTTCCTGCAAAAGCAACGACTGGGCATGGGCGATCTGAAATCCGACCTGAAAATGCTGCTTGCCGTGGGAAGGGCGGGGCGGGGCCCGATTGAATCGCTGTGGCAGATGGCGAAGATCGTCATCGCGGGCCGGGGTTTCCTGGATGGCATCAATTATTCCGCCCATTACACCGTCGATGCCTGCGACCGGGATGAGGAACGGTCCATGCTGCGCCGTATCCGCGCGGCAGCGGAGCCATTCGGCAAGGAGATTGAAAACTCCATGCCGACCCTGGTCCGGGCCTATCCGTTCCCGCCGCTGAACCATATTCTGGGGCCGAAGGGTGAACGCTGGGTTCCCGTGCATGGTATCCTGCCCTTCAGCCGGGTGGCTGCCTTCCGCGCCGATCTGGAGGCGCTTTACGCACGCCACGCGGCAGCGATGGCGCGGCACAAGATCCTGGCCGCCGCCATGTTTTCCACCATCGCCACCAACGGCTTCCTCTATGAACTGGCGTTTTATTGGGAAGACGAGCGGTCGGCGTTCCATGACCGCATCCTGGAGCCGGACGCCGCCAGAACCCTGCCGCGCTATCCCGCCAATCCCGACGGCGCGGACCTGATGCGGCAATTGAAGCAGGAATGCGTGGCGCTTTACGCCAAGCATGGCGCCGCGCACCTGCAGGTCGGACGGCTTTATCCTGTTACCGAAGCGATGAACCCCGTGACGCGGGAGGTTCTGGGTGCTGTAAAGACCAAGGTGGACGGTGCCGGGTTGATGAATCCGGGTGCGCTGGGGCTGTAATGAACCGTGGGGGAGGGGAAAAGCCTCCCCCATTGTCTTACGGCAGAACCACCTGCCGGATGACCCGGCCGGCCGCCAGTTCATCCATCAAACGGTTGATCTCCGACAAGGGTGCCGTCCCGCTCAACAGCCGATGCACCGGCAGCCTTCCCGCC
>JAIXTS010000169.1 GCA_027483805.1 Azospirillum sp.
GGCCGCACGGGCGTGGAGATGGAGGCCCTGACCGCTGTGTCGGTGGCCGCTCTCACCATCTACGATATGTGCAAGGCCGTCGATAAGGGCATGGTCATTGGCGGCGTCCACCTTGCCTACAAGGAAGGCGGGAAAAGCGGCACCTATATCGGGCCGGCGGCCTGAGCGGTCTTCATCGGCAGAAAATCGGCCGCCTCTCCTGGTTGCCCCGTTGCAGGGCGTGATATATCCCCCAATATGTCGCTTCCATCGATAGACGGAGCCTGTGATTGATCCCGCTTTCCGAGGCCCGTGCCCGCATCCTTGCGGCGGCGAAGCTGCTGCCTGCTGAACAGGTGCCCATCACCCAGGGGTTGGGCCGCGTTCTGGCTGCTGATGTCATCGCGCGCGTCACCCATCCGCCGACGGCGGTCAGCGCCATGGATGGCTGGGCCGTGCGCACGGCCGATCTATCCGCCTTCCCCGTCACCCTGACCCGCATTGGTGAGGCACCGGCGGGCCGCCCCTTTGCGGGCAATGTGGGGCCGGGGCAGGCGGTGCGTATCTTCACTGGCGGGGCCTTGCCCGATGGGGCTGATACCGTGGTTGTGCAGGAGGATGCCGATGATCACGGCGCCACCGTCACCTTGCGCGATGGCGGTGGGCCGGGTCGCTGGGTCCGTCCGGCGGGGCAGGATTTCGCTACAGGCGATGCGGGCGTGGCGGCGGGCCGCCGTCTGACGGTACGCGATCTGGCGCTGGCCGCCTCTATGAACGTGCCCTGGCTGCGTGTGCGGCGGCGTCCGCGCGTGTCGATCCTGGCCACGGGCGACGAGGTCGTGATGCCCGGAGATACGTTGGCACCGGGTCAGATCGTCAGTTCCAATTCCCTGGCGCTCTGTGCACTGGTGCGGCAACTGGGCGGGGAACCGGTGGATTTGGGCATTGCCGGCGACAGCGCCGACAGCCTGTCCACCCTGGTGGCCGCCGCGTCGGGCACCGACCTTCTGGTCACCATCGGCGGGGCATCGGTGGGCGAACATGACCTTGTCCGCTCCGTTCTGGGGGCGGCGGGGCTGGAGCTGGATTTCTGGAAAATCGCCATGCGGCCGGGCAAGCCGCTGATGTTCGGGCAGATGCATGGCGTGCCGATGATCGGTCTGCCGGGCAATCCCGTCTCGGCCCTGGTCTGCGCCTGGCTGTTCTTGCGCCCGCTGCTGCTTTCCATGCAGGGGCTGCCGGCGGAGGATGATCTGCGCGACGCGGTGCTGGCCTGCGACATGGGGGCCAATGACAGCCGGGCCGATTTCATCCGCGCCAAACTTTCGACCGATAGACAAGGGCGGCCGGTGGCTGAACCCTTCCCCAAGCAGGATAGCGGCATGTTGAGCCGTCTGGCCTGGGCCGACTGCTTGATCCTGCGCGCACCCCATGCCCCCCCGGTCAAGGCAGGCGACAGGGTGCAGGTGATGCCGCTGGACGGCCTCTGACCGCTGCTCGGCGTGCAGATGCGCGCGGCCGTTCAGTCTTTGCGCCGAGAGGTCCCGGCCTGCAGCGAACGCTTAACAAGCCCGTTCTGGGGCGCTCAACACCGCCTAGGGCTGCAGTTCCGACGCGGCGATCAATGCGAACCAAAAAGGAACATTGCTTGGTGTTCCGTTATTGTTCTATAGTGATCGCGGTCACAAAGACGGCGCCGGATGGGCGGCGGCCGTTGCGGGTGAGGGAATGCCATGCTGACGCGCAAGCAACAGGAGCTGCTGTTCTTTATCAATGAACGGCTGAATGAGGGGGGGGTCTCCCCCTCATTCGATGAGATGAAGGACGCGCTGGGGCTTAAGTCCAAGTCGGGCATTCACCGTTTGATCACAGGACTGGAGGAGCGGGGCTTCATCCGCCGCCTGCCACATCGCGCCCGCGCGCTGGAGGTGCTGCGCCTGCCGGAGAAGCCGATGCCCAAGGCGAAGGCGGCCCCGGCACCCGCGCCATCGGCTACCGTCACGCCGGAGGTTTCACCCCGGTTCAAGCCGAATGTTATCCGCGGCGATTTCCGCAACAGCCTGCCCGGCCGACCGGCCAGCAATGACGCCGATGCGGTGGCCCTGCCGCTTTATGGCCGCATCGCTGCCGGCCTGCCAATCGAGGCGATGCGCGACAATTCCGTCACCATCGACATCCCGGCCTCCATGCTGGCCGCCGGCGATCATTACGCGCTGGAGGTGGCGGGCGACAGTATGGTGGAGGCAGGCATTCTGGACGGCGACACCATCATCATCCAGCGCTGCGAGACGGCGGAAAACGGGACTATCGTCGTGGCCTTGGTCGACCAGCAGGAAGTGACGCTGAAGCGCCTGCGCCGCAAGGGCAATTCCATCGCGCTGGAGCCGGCCAACCCGAATTATGAGACCCGGGTGTTCGGTTCCGACCGGGTGAATGTGCAGGGGCGTCTGGTCGGCCTGATCCGCCGCTACTGATCCGGTTTACACGGACGGTCCCGCCCGATGGAGAACGGGGTTTTGTGCCCCAATGCCGTCACTGCCCGGCCCTGTTTCTGACGACAGCGCCTTCCAGACTGGGGTGCCCGCCCTCCCGTCTGGAACCGCTTCATGACCCTCCCGCCGCGTCTCGCCATGCCATCCGTGCTGCTGCTTGCTGTCTTGCTGGCCGGTTGTGCCAGCCCGTGCCGGCGCATCGATGCGGAACTGCGGCAGTTGAACGCCGATACGATCCGCGACCCGGCCATGGCCGGGGATGGACGCTACCTTTCCCGTTTTCAGGAACTGGCGGCGCAGTCGGTGGAAAAGGGGTGCTTGTCGGACGAAAGGCGCTGATGGCCACCCGGCAGGATGCCAGACGCCGAAATTTTTAGGGTCCCGTTGTCGGTTTCCCGCAGGCCGCATCGTTCTTGGGGCGTGGTCAACGAGAACACAGGAGGATCAGATGTATGTCGATGGATTTGTGCTGCCCGTGCCCAAAGATAAAATGCCGGCCTATAAGGACCTGGCCAGCATCGCTTCGGGGGTCTGGAGAGAGCATGGCGCGCTCTCCTATGTGGAATGTGTGGCCGATGATGTGAGTTATGGGGAGGTCACGTCCTTCCCCCGCTCCGTGCAGGCGACGGAGGATGAGGTGGTGGTCCTTGCCTGGATCACCTATCCGTCGAAGGAAGTGCGAGATGCCTGCAATGCCAAGGTGATGGCCGATCCGCGCATCCAGTGTGACCCGGCCAACATGCCGTTTGATGGCAAGCGCATGTTCTGGGGTGGGTTCACCACGCTGGTCCAGGCCTGACCCAACCTGCTTACCCCAATCCCCTCAACACTGACCTATGCTCAGTGTTGAGGCGGCCGACCGTCGCCGGGGCGGGCGCATCCGTGCCCACGGCCTGCGCGCGCCACGCGGCGCGGGCCGGTGGCCGTTTACGGCGCTGGCTTTTCGGGCTTGTCCGTCTTGGGCGGCTTCGGCGGTGCGGTCAGTGACGCGATGCGGGAGGCATATTTCTCCGGCTCGCCCTTGACCAGCAGCGGCAGTTCGGAGGTCATGACGTCCAGCAGCTTGGGAAGCCAGGCCTCGTCCGCCTTGGCAAAATTGCCCAGCACCCAGCCATGCACCCGGTCCTTGTCACCGGGATGGCCGATGCCGATGCGCACGCGCCAATATTCTTTGCCGATATGCTCGTCGATGGAACGAAGGCCATTATGCCCGCCATGGCCGCCGCCCTGCTTCACCCGGATCCGGGCCGGGGCGACATCCAGTTCGTCATGCAGGACGATGGTGTCGGCGGGGGTCAGCTTATAAAAGCGCATGGCCTCTCCGACCGACTGGCCGGACAGGTTCATGAATGTCTGGGGTTTCAGCAGAAAGCATTTCTCAGCCCCCGCGATCCCTTCGGCGACCAGCCCCTGAAAGCGGCGCTTCCAGGGGCCGAAGCCGTAGCGGCGGTGGATCTCGTCCACCGCCATGAACCCGACATTGTGCCGGTGCCGCTCATATTCCGGGCCGGGATTGCCCAGTCCGACCAGCAGGCGCATCATCGGGTCCCGTTACTGCCGATCAACGATCAGGCTTCGCCCTTGACGGTCGGAGCGGCGATCGTGGCGACGGTGAAGTCGCGATCGGTGATGGTCGGACGCACGCCTTCCGGCAGCTTGACCGACGAAATGTGGATGGAAGCACCGACTTCGAAGCCGGCCAGATCCACGACGATCTTCTCCGGCAGGTTGGAAGCCAGGGCGTAGACTTCAATATCGTGACGGACGACGTTCAGGACGCCACCCTTCTTGATGCCGGGGCAGGTTTCGACATTCACGAATTCCACCGGCACCTTCAGGGTGATTTCGGTGGTCTCGCCGACGCGCAGGAAGTCGACATGCAGCGGACGGTCATAGACCGGGTCCAGCTGGA
>JAIXTS010000197.1 GCA_027483805.1 Azospirillum sp.
CATGATGTGGCCAAGGGCATCGGCCTGGATAACCGCATCGGCAAGAAGTTCCTGCATCCCGGCCCCGGCTATGGCGGGTCCTGCTTCCCCAAGGATACGCTGGCCCTGGTGAAGACGGCCCAGGATCATGGCAGCCCGCTGCGCATCATCGAAACGGTGGTGGATATCAATGACAGGCGCAAGAAGGCCATGGCCGCCCGCGTCATCGCCGCCTGCGGCGGGTCGGTTGCGGGCAAGCGCATCGGGGTGCTGGGCGTGACCTTCAAGCCTAATACCGACGACATGCGCGACGCCCCGGCGCTGGACATCCTCCCCGCCCTGCAGGAGGCCGGCGCCATGGTCGTCGCCTATGATCCGGCAGGCCGGCATGAGGCGGCGAAGATGCTGCAAGGCGTGCAATGGGCCGAGGATGCCTATGGCGCCCTGGCCGGGGCCGATTGCGCCCTGATCCTGACGGAATGGAACGAATTCCGCATGCTGAACCTGTCCCGCGTCTGCAAATCCATGAAGGCGCCGGTCCTGGTCGACCTGCGCAACATCTTCAATGCCGAGGATGCAGAGATGGCCGGCTTTGCCTATCACTGTGTCGGGCGGCCGGGGCGGGTGAAAAAGGCCAAGGGCGAGGCGCATTGAGGGCGCCCGCCCCATGCCTGCCGGCCGAGGTCAGACAGCGACCTCGGCCTTGATGGGCGGGTGGGGATCATAGCCCTCCACGACAAAATCCCCCATCCGGTAGCCATCGATGCTGTCGGCCCGGCGGGCCAGGGTCAGGCGCGGCAGGGGCCTGGGGATGCGGGTCAACTGTTCGCGGGCGGCGTCCAGATGGTTCAGATAGAGATGGACATCGCCGCCCATCCAGACGAATTCGCCCAAGCGCAGATCGGCCTGCTGTGCCAGCATGGCCTGCAGGGCCACGGCCCCCGTCAGGTTGAAGGGCAGGCCCAGCAGCACATCGCAGCTGCGCTGATACATCAAGCCATTCAGGCGGCCATCGCTGGTCACATGATATTGATAGACCATATGGCAGGGGGGCAGGGCCATGCCGCCCAGATCGGGCACGTTCCAGGCATGGAACAGCAGGCGGCGGCTGGCGGGGGTTTCGCGCAGCCCCTTGATCAGGGCGGCGATCTGGTCATGTTCCCGCCCGTCGGGACCCAGCCAGCGGCGCCATTGCTTGCCATAGACGGGGCCCAGTTCACCCCAGCGGGCGGCGAATTCGTCATCCTCCACGATCCGCCGCTCAAAATCGGGCTGGGCAATGGCCTCTCCGGTTTCGCGGCGATAGGCAGCCAGCGGCCAGTCGGTCCAGATGGTGACCTTTTCCTTCAGCAGCGGCTGGATATTGGTGCCGCCGGTCAGGAACCACAGCATCTCCTTGACCGCCATTTTCCAATAGACACGCTTGGTGGTCAGGATGGGCACGGTCCCGTCCGACAGGTCAAAACGCATCATCGCCCCAAACAGGGACTTGGTGCCCACACCGGTCCGGTCCACGCGGGCATCGCCACGGGCCAGGATGTCTTCCATCAGGTCCAGATATTGCTGTTCGGGATGGCGCATCGACCGTCTGCTCCGGCTGCCATGTGCTGTGTCGGGTTGTTCATTAGCCCGGCGGGCGGCTATTGTCACCCATCGACCGACTGGAGACCTTTGCCTTGCATCTTTCCGTGATCGCCGCTGTCGCCCGAAACGGGGTTATCGGCCATGAAGGCCGCATGCCCTGGAAGCTGCCCAATGATCTGCGCTTTTTCAAGCAGGTGACCATGGGCAAACCCATGATCATGGGCCGCAAGACCTGGGACAGTTTTGGGGGCAAACCCTTGCCGGGCCGCCCGCATATCGTGGTGACCGGCAACCGGGATTTCCAGGCCGACGGCGCCATTGTGGTCCATGATCTGGACAGCGCCATCGAAACCGGCAAGCATCTGGCCGGGGAAGCGGGCGGGGATGAGGTGATGGTGATCGGCGGGGCGCAGATCTATGCCGCCGCCTTGCCCCTGGCGACCCGTGTGTTCCTGACAGAGATCGCGGCCAGCCCCGTGGGCGATACCTTCTTCCCGGACTTTGACCGCACCGCCTTCCTGGGTGAGGAACTGGGCCTGCAGATGGCCCAGGGGCCGGATCAGCCGGCCTTCCGCGTCATGCTGTTCCATCGGCGGTGACGGAATGACGGCGCTGCTGCCCTGGCAGGAGGTGACGGTCGGGTCCGGCCTGATGCTGTCGGCGGCGTCCAGCATTGGGGTTGAGGCGGCCCTGCTGGAGCAGCAGGTGCAGGCCGCCATCGACAGTGTGCCGGAGGAGCAACGCAATCGTTTTGGCAGCCCCAACGGCGATTGGACCGCCATCACCCTGCTGCACAAGGATCACAGGGGCCGGAAGGTTGAGCATCCGCCCCTGGCCCACATACCGATCCTGACGGACCTGCTGCGGAATGCAGGGATCGACCCGTTCGGCCTTTACATCACGCGGCAGCCGCCGGGCGTGGACCTGGTATGGCATTTTGACCATCAGGCCCTGCATCTGGAGATCTGCCGCCTGCTGTTGCCGGTACGGGTGCCGGCGGAAGCCTTTACCTGGATCGGGCATGAGAAGGTGGCCCACCCGCCGGGCACCCTGTGGACGGGTGATTTTTCCCTGCCGCATCAGGTGGAGAACCGGACGGACCAGGAGCGGATCGTCATCGCCATCGACAGTGTCGTGACGCCCGCCATCCAGGCCCTGTTCCCCGCGGCGCTGTACGCCGATGCGGCCAGCCGCCATGCCCTGGCGCAGCATGCGATCAACGCCCTGCTGAGGGCCCGCGCCAAGACCGCCTGATCGACCGCCGGAAAATTCTTGACCGACCGTTCGTTTTTGTCCAATGTCTCCATCGGAGACTTCGACATGCTGAAAATCATCCTTCCCCTGTTGTTCAAGGTGAGGCCCAAGATGGTCTATGACATGATCCGCCAGCAGATGGTGGGTTCCCTGCCTTTTGTGCGCCATTGCGGCATTGATCTGGTCGCCCTTGGTGACGGTACCGCCGAAGCGCGGGTGACCGACCGGGCGGAGGTGAAGAACCATCTGGGCACACCGCATGCCGGCGTCATCTTCACGCTTGCCGAAACGGCCAGCGGCGGGGCGATGGCCGGGGCCATGGCGCCTGTCCTGCCGAATGTCCGCCCCGTGGCGGCCCAGGCGACGATCCAGTATCTGACCCTGGCCAAGGGCGATTTGCGCGCCGTGGCCCGCACCGGCCGGCCGGGGGCAGAGCTTCGCGCGGAACTGGAAGCGGACGGCAAGGTGCGCTTTCCCGTGGAAGTGGACATCCTGGATGCCGCCGGACAGGCCGTGTCGAAGATGGTGGTCGAATGGTACGTCAGTCCCAAACGGCCCTGATCGCCGAGGCTCCCCGCCGCGACAGCTTCCACCATGGTGATGTGCGGGCCGCCGCCCTGTCGGCAGCCATGGGCATGGTGGAGGCGGACGGGCCCGACGCCTTGTCCTTTCGTGCGGTCGCGGCGGCCATCGGGGTCAATCACCGCGCCCTTTACCGCCATTTCACCGACAAGCATGAACTGACCCTGGCCCTGGCGGCACAGGGGTTTGACGATCTGGCCGCCGTGATCCAGGCCGGGTTTGAGGCGGATGGCGGTCAGCCCGGCCCAGGCCCGCTCTATCGTGCCTATGTGGATTTTGCCCTGGAACGGCCGGCGCTGTACGCCCTGATGTATGGCATTCCGGGGCAGGATTATCTGACCCACCCGGCGCTGGCCCCGTCGGTCGCCAAGGTCACGCGCCTTGCGGGCAAGGCCTTCCGCCGGGCCGATGACCCGCCGGGCTTCAGCCTTGTTCTGCGGGATCGGGTGATGCGCGCCTGGGGGGAGGTACATGGGCTGTGCGACCTGTGGCAGCGCGGGGCGCTGCGGGCGCGGGATGCCGGGGCGGCAAAGACCTATATCCTTGCTTTGCTGGCACAATGATGCGCCTGCCACCTCTGCGCCCCGCGATATCCGGCCGCGCTTCTTTGGCACTTCACCCAAGCACACGACCGGATATCTTCTGCATCCCATGCAGTTGACCACCATCCCCGACTCCATCCTGCCGCAGGCCCTGGCCAATGTCGCCAGCCATCTGTCGCCCGAAAGCCGGACGGCAAAGGTGCTGGCCCGCATCGCGGCCACGCGCGACCTGATCGCACTGGGTGTGGACACGCCAACCCATCGCGCGGCGGCGGTTGAGCTTGCCCGCGCCTTTGGCATTGGCGTGATCGATGAGGAACCGCAGGCGGCCTTTTCCTATGATGGCAGCGCCATCCGCACCCGGTCAGAGGCCTATGTCCTGATCCATGAGGTCGCGCACTGGCTGGTGGCACCGCCGGAGCGCCGTGGTCTGATCGATTTCGGTTTGGGGGCGGGACCTGAATCCGGTCGTGTGGCGGAGGCCAACCGCGCCATCGCGGTCGGCAAGGAGGCGCAGATCCGGGAAGAGGCGCTGGCCTCTCTGCTGGGCATCCTGTGGGAGGTGGAGTTGGGCCAGCCCGCCATCCTGGCCTTCCTGGAACAGAACTGGCTGGAAGGCTGGGAACGGCCTGCCTGCGCCGAGAATCTGACCGACAATGTCGAAGCGCTTTTCCAGGCGGGTTTGATCACTGCGGATGGACGGCCAATTTCGCCGGAATCGTGCGTGGATTGCGTCCGCGCCGCAGCTTGATTTCGTTATTTCACACCCCCTTGCGGGTGGTTTGAGGATGCGGTTCCCTGATGGCAAAACCATCTGCCCCAGGGGGGAAGCATGTCCGGCGCACCCGCCATCCTGTCCATGATCGGCAATACCCCGATCGTCCGTGTCAGCCGTTTCGATACCGGCCCGTGCGAGCTGTATCTGAAGCTGGAAAACCAGAATCCCGGCGGGTCCATCAAGGACCGTATCGCCCTGAAGATGATTGAGGCCGCAGAAGCCGACGGCAAGCTGGCCCCCGGCGGTACCGTCATCGAGGCCACGGCCGGCAATACCGGCCTGGGGCTGGCGCTGGTCTGCGCCGCCAAGGGTTACCGCCTTATCCTGGTCATCCCCGACAAGATGGCGACGGAGAAGATCAATAATCTGCGCGCCCTGGGCGCGCAGATTCACATCACCCGGTCGGATGTGGGCAAGGGTCACCCCGCCTATTACCAGGATATTGCCGAGCGCCTGTCGACCGAAATCCCCGGCAGCTTCTATGTGAACCAGTTCGCCAACCCGGCCAATCCGCGCGCGCATGAGGAATGGACGGGCCCGGAAATGCTGCGCCAGATGGATGGCGACATTGATGCGGTCGTGGCCGGCATCGGATCGGGCGGCACCTTCACCGGTCTGGGCGCCTTTTTCGCCAAGGCCAGCCCGAAGACCGCCATGGTTATCGCTGATCCGGTCGGCTCCATCATCGCCGATCTGGTGAACAAGGGCACGCATGACGAGCCCGGTTCCTGGGTCGTTGAAGGCGTGGGCGAGGATTTTGTGCCGCCCATCTGCGACCTGGCCTATGCCAAGGCCGCCTATTATGTCAGCGACAGTGAAAGCCTGAATGCCGCGCGTGAGCTGCTGCGGCTGGAGGGCATCCTGGCCGGGTCGTCATCGGGCACCCTGTTTGCGGCGGCGCTGAAATATTGCCGCGCGCAGACGACCCCGAAGAAGGTCATCACCTTCGTCTGCGACACCGGCAACAAGTACCTGTCGAAGATGTTCAACGACGCCTGGATGGAAGATCACGGCTTCACCCCGCGCGAACGGCACAATGACCTGCGCGACCTGATGACCCGCCGTTTCGACAAGGGGCAGGTGGTGACCGTGGGGCCGGAGGATACGCTGCTGACCGCGTATAAGCGGATGCGGATTTCCGACGTCTCACAGCTGCCCGTCATGGAAGGCGAGCGGGTGATCGGCATTCTGGATGAAAGCGACCTGCTGCTGCATGTCGAAAAGGACCCGGCCCGGTTCCGCGACAAGGTCTATACGGCCATGGTCAACCGGCTGGAGGTGTTGCCCGTCACCGCCACGATGAAGGATGTGAAAGCCCTGTTCGACCGCAACATGGTGGCCATCATCATGGATGACACCATGTTCCTGGGCCTGTTGACCCGCACAGACGTGCTGAACCATCTGCGCCGGCAACTGGGGTAACGGGCGGCGGATGGTCAGGGTGGGCGCCGGCCCTGACCATCCGCGGTGCAGGCTGCACAGAAAATAACCAATATTTTACAGTAGGATGCACGTGTTTTTCATGGGAAGCTGACGGCCCTGAAGCTTGGCCGGAGATGTCCCGCGATGACCCGCCTGCGTTCGCTTGCCCTGTCGCTTTGTGTTGCCACCGCACTGTGCGGCATACCGGCCGCCGGGGCCTGGGCGCAGAAGGACAGTGCCGTGATCACGGCGCTGCCCGTGGGCAAGGCGATGGTGTCATCGGCGGACCCACGGGCCACCGATGCGGGGCGTGAAATCCTGCGCCAGGGTGGATCGGCGGCCGATGCGGCGGCGGCCCTGATGCTGGCCCTGACCGTGGTGGAGCCGGAATCGTCCGGCATCGGCGGTGGCGGTTTCATGCTGTATCACCCGGCAGGAAGCAAGGACACGTTCAGCTATGACGGGCGCGAGGAGGCGCCGTCGGCGGCCAAACCCGACCGGTTCATGAAGAACGGTCAGGAAATGGATTACGAACTGGCGCGGGCCGGCGGCCTGTCCGTTGGCGTGCCGGGCAATATCCGGCTGATCGAAATGACCCATGCCCGGCATGGCAAGCTGCCCTGGAAAGCCCTGTTCCAGCCGGCCATCAAACTGGCGCGGGACGGCTTTGTCGTCACACCGCGCATGGTGAAATATCTGGAGGAACAGAAGCCGCTGCTGTCTGTGTCGAAAGAGGCGCAGGACCTGTATTATCAGCCGGACGGGTCGCCCAAACCGGCGGGATCGGTGATCCGGAACCCCAAGCTGGCCGATCTGCTGACCCTGGTGGCGGATAAGGGGGCCGATGCCTTCTATAAGGGCCCGGCGGCGGAGCGGCTGCGCGCGGCGGTGGGCCAGGCACCGCGCAACCCCAGCATCATCACCGCCGACGATATGGCGAATTACCGCGCGGTGCCGCGCCCGCCCGTCTGCGGCACCTATCGGGTCTATACGGTCTGTGGCATGGGGCCGCCTTCGTCGGGCGGGATCGCGGTGCTGACCATTCTGAAACAGATGGAAGGGTTCGATATTCCCGCCATGGGGCCGCAGAGCCTGGAGGCATGGCATATCCTGGGCGAATCGATGCGGCTGGCCTATGCCGACCGGGCCAAATGGCTGGGCGATCCCGACCATGTGAAGGTGCCGGTCGAGGGCCTGACCGACCCCGCCTATATCAGGGACCGGGCCAAACTGATCGACCCGAAAAAGGCCATGCCCAAGGCGCCGGCGGGCAATCCGAAGGACGCGCCGCGCGTGTCGGAGGTCCCCGACACCGAAATCCCCGGCACCACCCATTTCTCCGTCGCCGATGAATGGGGAAATGTCGCCTCAATGACCTCTACCATCGAGGATATCTATGGTTCCGGCATCCTGGTTGACGGCTATGTGCTGAATAACGAGCTGACGGATTTCAACTTCATCCCCGATATTGACGGCATACCCACCGCCAACCGGGTGGAACCCGGCAAACGCCCGCGCAGTTCCATGTCGCCAACCATCGTCTATGACCAGAACGGTCAGGCCGTGCTGGCCATCGGGGCCGCCGGCGGGCCGACCATCATCGCCCAGGTCGCCAAGGCCATTGTCGGGGTGCTGGACTGGAAGCTGGATGTGCAGTCGGCCCTGGCCCTGCCCACCTTCATGGGCAGCGACGACATGATCCGGATCGAGGCGGGCACCCCTGTCGGTGGCATGGCCGATCAGCTGCGCGCCCTGGGCCATCAGGTCGTGGTCGATGATTTCGGCGGCAAGCTGAACGGCATCGACCGGATGACAGGCCAGTGGCGCGGCGGGGCGGACCCAAGGTCAAACGGGACGGCAGGGGCGCCGTAACTTCGTGTGCCCTCAACCGCCGGGCGGGCGCATCCGCGCCCTTGGGCTTCACGCGCACATGGGTGCGCGGGCGCTCAATGCGCCAACCGAGGATGGATGCATCCATCCTGGGTAACGGGTGTGGCACCCAACATCCCCCTTTAAACCCGCCTCCCGATCGCCTATATGAAGCGTGTCGGGTTCGCCCGACTATGGGGATAAACGCGGTGTGGAATAGACGTTGCGGACCCGGGGGCGGTACCCGGCGCCTCCACCATTCACCTTCGGCCTGATGGTCGCGGGTTCATGGGGGCGAAACAGGATCGACGCGCGTAATAAAGGCATAGTCTTCCCTCGGCATGATACCGCCGTTATCGGGTCAAACCTCATAGATGCCAACGATAACTCGGCGTCTGACC
>JAIXTS010000467.1 GCA_027483805.1 Azospirillum sp.
CAGCACCGACAGCGCCACCAGGGCCAGGGCCGCGCGCGGCAACCGCTGCACCCAGGCCGGATGCACCCGTGCCACACGCAGCCACGCATCCTCGGGCATGCGGATCGGGCCGGGCCGCAGCGCCTCCCCGCGAAGGCGTGCGCTCGTGGAATAATAGATGTTCCCCTGGTCATCACGGTACAGCGGCAAAGGCTCCCCCCACCGACAACAGGTTTGCCCTCCCCCCTACCCCCTCCGCCCCCTTCCCCGAACCCCCGCCAACTCTTGCATCCTTGACCATCCTGATATAGGAATATTATCCCGGATCATTTTCCCAAACCCTGGAGCCCCCCATGCCGCAGCCCCGCCTGACCGATCCGCCCGCCAGCACCCTGTCGCTGGACCCGGCCTTTGACGCGCTGACGCCCGATGAACAGGCCCAGGCCTGGTGGCGCGGCACGGATGATGAGAATGCTGTGCGCGCCGGGGATGATGTGGAATGGGCGCATGATGAATATTTTCCGTCCGGGCTGGGCCGGTCCCGGCTGAAGGACGAGGATTGGGCGCGCGTGGCCTATTTTATTGCCGCCGGCGTGTCGGCGACGGAGGTGGCGAAACATTTCGGGGTCTCGCGCAGCACCATCTGGCGCGGCATGCAGCGTTCGTCGGGCCTGCGGCACCGGGTCCAGGCTGAACGCCGCATGTTTCAGCGCGAAAGCGACAATCGTTTCGTGGCCCTGCGCCATGCCGTGGTCGATGGGCTGCAGCATGCGATCAGCGCCGGCAATATCCGTGTCCTGCTCTGGGCCGCCGACCGGCTGGACCTGGGCGGCACCTTGCTGCCGGCTGACCAACGGCCCGACCGGCCGCCCCGCCGCCGGCGCCTGCCCCGGCTTCGCCGCGCCCCGGCCGCCGTGCAGGATATCCTGATGGCGGCGGACCGGGCGGATGGCCCTGACCCATCCGGTACCGAAACAATCCCGGAATCGTCGGCACCCGCGCCCGAGACCAGGCCCGAAGCACCGCCCGTGCCCGCGCCGGCCGACCCCGCCGCCCCTGCGGCGGCGTCCGTCACCCCGGCCGCGTCGGACCTGCTGCCTGGCGCCGATCCTGGCGCCGGCCCCATCGCCCTGACGCCCGATCCCCAGGCCCCGTTCACCCTGGCCCCGCTCACCCTGGCCCCCCTCGCCCTGGTCCTGCGGCGGCGGCGCGAACCGGTGCGCCGCCTGCTGGGCCGTCTGCGGCGGGAACCACCCCTGGCCGAGAATGTGGATGTCCACATTGCCGAGGCGCTGGTGGCCAATTCACAGCATCATGGCCTGCCGCGCCTGATCTGCACGGCGGCCGAACCGCTGAACCCCTACCGCCCCCTGCGCCGCTATCGCTGGCCCTGATGCCGGCCCGCCGGTGCGACAGGGGCGTGTTTTCTGTTGCATCCTGTTGCATCCACCCCTCCGGCGCATCGTATGACGCATAGATCAAGGAACCACTAAAGCGCGCATATCATCGTGACATGTTCGCTGCTTCTGCCTATGCTCCGCCCACCTGACGGGATGGGGAGACGGGAACATGCGCGTGACACGACGGGGATTGCTGGCGGGTGGTTCGGCCGTGGCCGGGCTGGGGGCGATGCCGGGCATGGCATCGGCGGCGGCAAAGGCGGGGGGCCGGGCGGCGGGCAAGGGTGCCCGGTATGTGCGCCATGACGTGGCCAGCGCCGAGGGGCAGCGCATGCTGGAGGGCTACGCCAAGGCTGTCGGCCATATGCTGTCGCTGCCGGCTGACCATCCGCATAACTGGTTCCGCAACGCCTTTGTGCATTTCATGGATTGCCCGCATGGCAATTGGTGGTTCTATGTCTGGCATCGCGGCTTTGTCGGCTTTGTCGAACAGACGGTGCGCCACTATTCCGGCATGGATGATTTTGCCTTCCCCTATTGGGACTGGACGGAAAACCCGGCCCTGCCGCAGGCCATGTTCAAGGGTCCGCTGACGCCCGTGGCCGATGCTTTCGCACCCTATACCCGGGATCTGCCCACCTTCACCGCCTTCATTCAGCCGGCGCTGAAGGCCTACTGGTCCAAGCTGAACAAGGCACAGCAGGTGCAGCAGGGGCTGCGCGGCAACAAGACATTTGACGATCTGTGGAACGGGGTGACGGGCAATAATGGCAGCGATCCCGGCGATCAGGCCTTCGCCGCGACCGCCCGGGCCCGCTATCCCACGGCCAACAATGCCGCCCTGCCGCAATATCTCGCGGATATGTGCGACCCGGCCGCCATTGCCCTGGGTCTGGCGCCGAAACTGTTTAATGCCGGCAACAAGACCGACAGTTTCACCAGCTCCAGGACCGCGTCGCACAATGCCATGCCTGGGCAGCAGGGCATGTTCTTCTCCCTGCTGGAGGGCAATCCCCACAACAAGATCCACAATTATATCGGCGGCGCCTTCGACAGCCCCGACAGTTGGGGCGATGGTCCCTTCGGCAATATGACGAACAACCTGTCGCCGGTGGACCCGATCTTTTTCCTGCACCATTCCAACATGGACCGGCTGTGGTGGGAGTGGGAGGGCAAGCAGCGTCAGGCGGGCCTGCCGACCCTGCCCACCGATCCGACCGAACTGGCCCAGTTCAAGTCGGACCCGTTCCTGTTCTTCTGGCGGGCCGATGGCACGCCCGTGCTGGATGGCAAGGCCGGTGACTATATCGACCCCGCCCGCTTTGATTACCGGTATGAAGCGCCCGTGGGTCAGCGTCTGATGGCCCAGATTGCCGCGCTCGCCACGATGGAGGCCCGCAGCCTGCCGGCGCCCCGCCTGCTGGCATCCGCCCCCACGGCGGGGGCCGTCGATGCCCTGGGCGACTGGCCCCTGGGGTTCAGCGCCCAGCAGCTTTACGCCCTCATCACCTTCGACCGGCCCACGGACCGCAACAGCCCACGGGAATTCGTGGTGCTGCTGAATGCGCCGGACGATGTGAAGACCGCCCCGCCGGGCAGCCCCTATTATGCGGGATCGGTGGCGTTTTTCGGCGCGCCCATGCCCGGCATGACCCACCGTTCCACCTTCATCGTGCCCTTGCCACCTTCCCTGGTAACCAAGGCGGGGGGACGGCTGGAACTGCGCCTGGCCCCACCCAGCCGCCGCCCCGACACCCCCGCCCCCATCATCCAGGCCCTGGAAATCCGGGGGGCCTGAGGGGGTGACACGCGATCAGCTGGGGCAGTCTTCGTACTGCCCCAGCAGCCGGCGCAGCCTTTCCGCCTCCGGCTTCAGGAAACGGTGGTATCGGATGGCAAAAATACCGCCCGACAGGCTAAATCCGATACCGGCCAGCAGGGCGAAATCCCGGATATTGCCGGCACTCATCTTGCCCA
>JAIXTS010000332.1 GCA_027483805.1 Azospirillum sp.
AAGCGGACCATGGCTTCCACGCCGATGCGCAGCCCATCGCCCAGCACGGCCTTCTGGTACGCCTCGGGCTGTTCGGCGAACAGTTCCCAGGACGGCATGGAGACCAGCGCCGTCGGGATGCCCTCGGCCTCCAGCTTCTCCCGCGCAGTAAAGGCGATCTCCACCTCCGACCCGGTGGCCAGCAGGGTCACTTTGCGGGGGCCGGACGCCTCACGCAGGACATAGGCACCCTTGGCGGACAGGTTCTCGTCCGTATGCTCGACACGCATCGTGGGCAGGTTCTGACGGGTGAGCGCCAGGACGCTGGGCCGCGTCTTGGCATCCAGGGCGATCTCCCAGGCTTCTGCCGCTTCCACGGCGTCGGCGGGACGCAGGACCAGCAGGTTGGGGATGCAGCGCAGGGCCGGGATATGCTCCACGGGCTGGTGTGTCGGGCCGTCTTCGCCAAGGCCGATGCTGTCATGGGTCATGACATGGATGACCCGCTGCTTCATCAGGGCGCCCAGGCGGATGGCCGGGCGGCTGTAGTCGGAGAAGGCCAGGAAGGTGCCGGAATAGGGGATGATGCCGCCATGCAGCGCCATGCCGTTCATGATGGCGGCCATGGCATGCTCACGCACGCCATAATGCACGTAGCGGCCATCCCAGCTGTTCTTCTGCACGGCCTTGGACAGCGCCTTGACGCGGGTGTTGTTGGACCCGGTCAGGTCGGCCGAACCGCCCATCATTTCCGGGATCAGCGGGACGATGACGTCCAGCGTGTTGCCCGAAGACTGGCGGGTGGCGATCTTCGGCTTGGCTTCCGACACGGCCTTCTTGTGCGCGTGCAGGGCGGCGCGGGCCTCTTCTGACAGGTTGCCGGCGATGGCGGCCTTGAAGGCCAGACGGTTCGGGGAGCGAGCCAGACGCTTCACCCAGGCATCGACCGTCGGGTGGCCCCGGTCGCCGAGTTGGCGCCAGGCCTGCAGGATGGCGTCGGGGATATCGAAGGCCGGGTAGGGCCAGTTCAGCGCCTTGCGCGCACCCTCAATCTCGGCGGCACCCAGCGGGCTGCCATGGCTGCCGGCGGTGTTGGCCTTGGTCGGCGCGCCATAACCGATGGTGGTGCGGCAGGCGATCAGCGACGGCTTGTCCGTCAGCTTGGCCGCCGCAATGGCCTGGGCCACCGCGACCGGGTCATGACCGTCAACGGCCGACACGTCCCAATTATAGGCGGCGTAGCGGGCCTTCACATCCTCGGTAAAGGACAGATCGGTGGAGCCATCGATGCTGATGCGGTTGTCATCCCACAGCACGATCAGCTTGGCGAGGCCCAGATGGCCGGCCAGCGACGAGGCTTCGTGGCTGATGCCTTCCTGCAGGTCACCATCGCCGGCGATGACATAGGTCGTGTGATCGACCAGTTCGTCACCGAAGCGGGCATTCAGGATACGCTCCGCCATGGCGAAGCCGACGGCGGTGGAGATGCCCTGGCCCAGTGGGCCGGTGGTCATCTCGATGCCGCGCGCCATGCCGAACTCGGGATGGCCGGCGGTCTTGGCGCCCATCTGGCGAAAGCGCTTGATCTCGTCCAGCGTGATGTCTTCATACCCGGTCAGGTACATCAGGCTGTATTGCAGCATAGAGCCATGACCCGCCGACAGGATGAACCGGTCACGGTCGGCCCAGTCCGGGCGCTTCGGGTCGAACTTCAGGAACTGCGTGAACAGGACCGTCGCGACGTCGGCCATGCCCATCGGCATGCCGGGATGTCCGGACTTGGCGGCTTCCACCGCGTCCATGGACAGGGCGCGGATGGCGTTGGCGAGATCGGCGTGGGACACGCCAGCGGTCAGATCGGACGACATTGCGCGAAGGGCCTTTCATGCGGGACGCCGGCCTTTGGGTCTGGCCGGACATTGCTTTAACGAAGCGCTGTTCCGTGGTGCTGTGTCGCAACAGGGCAAACGGGCGGCAGCAACTGTCCCGGTCCGACGGCCGATCCCCCCCGAATGGTGGCCGCAAATTGGCCAAATCCACCGGGGGGGTCAAGCGACAGCCAAGCATGGCGGCTGCCCGGCCATGGGGGTGGTCTTCATGGTGGATTCCGCGGTTTTTTGCGGTGCGATTGTTGACGCGGGGGGAGGGCGGCCCCTAAGGTCTGTCGTCTGTGCCGTCAACGGTGCCGACGCCCGTCCACCTGCCCCCGAATGAGCCGCCGCCTTGGACAGCCTGACCGCCGCGCTGGAGCGCCTGGATAAGTCCATCGGCCTGCTGGACCGCGCCCTGACGCGTCGGCTGGACCGGATGGATGCCAATGCAGGAACGGCGGGTTGGTTGGCGGAGAAGCTGCGGCTGGAGGCGGAACTGGCGGCGGCCCGGCATGCCGAACGCCAGGCACAAGAACAGGCCCGCGTCATGAAGGTTCGCCTGGACGCGGCGATTGCACGCCTGCAGGGCGTGCTTGAGGAAGGTTGATCATGCGTCGCGTGGATTTCACCCTGAATGGCCGTAACCACTCGCTGAACTGCGAGGATGGGCAGGAGAAGCGCCTGCTGGAGTTGGCGGCCTATGTCGATGCCCGCATGCAGGAACTGACCGGCGGTGCAGCGGGGCATGAGGTGCAGAACCTGATCGCCACCTGCATTGTGCTGGCGGACGAGTTGATGGAAGCCCGCGCCGAGGTGAAGGGCCTGCGCGCCGGCCATGCGCCGGCCCCCATAATCCACCAGCCGCCATCGCCTGTGGCACCTGTAGCCGCCCCGGCGGATGAGGCAAAAGTGGTCGCCGCCGTCGATACGCTGGCAAAACGTATCGAAGACATTGCAGCGCGGCTTGAACGCGCCTAAGTTAAAGGCAGGAAGTTGGCTGCCTGGCGCGTCAGGTCGCTTTATCCCCGGGGCCGATAATCATTCCTCGAGGGGGCTGTCCCTACCGGCATCGTGGTGTCGGCATATGGCTCCCACCTGTTTGCACAGGTCACGAGGGATAGCATTCACCAACGGCCAAGGCGGCCATCTTCCGCATTATGTCTGTTCCCTCAAGCGCCGGGTGCCGCCATCCGGCGGCTCGGGCTTACGCGGCACGTGCCGCGCGGCGGCAGTCACCGCCGTACCCTCGGTCGGAATTCGACCGATGGTATTGTCTTCCACCAGATCGCCGGTTTTACGATGCCAGACCTGGACATCGATCTGATCGCCCAGGCCAAGCAGGCCGCACGCGTCCAGGCGCGCGAAGCCCGTGCCCTGTGCCATGCCGAACGGGGTTCCGCAGCGGCGGCTTCCATCGCGACCCATCTGCTGTCGCTGTTGCCCGGGTTGCGCCCCGATCCATTGACCATTGCGGGATATCACCCCAAGGGCGACGAGGCCGATATACGGTCCGCTCTCTTGGCGCTGGCCATCGCGGGCCATGCAACGGCCTTGCCCGTGGTGACGGGGCGGGCCTGGCCGCTGGTTTTCCGGCTGTGGCGGCCCGGCCATCCGCTGGTGCCCGGTGCCTTCCGCATCATGGAACCGATGGCCGATGCGCCGCTGGTACAGCCCGACATTGTGCTGGTACCGCTTCTGGCCTTCGACAAGATGGGTTACCGTCTCGGCTATGGCGGCGGATTTTATGACCGCACGCTGGAGGTGCTGCGCGCCGAAGCACCAACCATCGCTGTGGGCATCGGCTATGCGGGGCAGGGGGTGGATAAGCTGCCCATCGACGCCTACGATCAGAAGCTTGACTGGATCGTGACGGAACAGGGTGCGTGGCGCCCCGCGTAAATCCATTGGGGTATCGAATGCGGTTGCTTTTCCTGGGTGACATTGTGGGGCGCAGCGGGCGGGAGGGCGTGTTGCGCCATCTGCCGGACCTGAAGGCCAAGCTGAAACCCGATTTCATTGTCGTAAATGGGGAAAACGCCGCCGGTGGATTCGGCATTACCGAAAAGATCGCCCAGGAACTGTTCGATGCCGGGGTGGACTGCGTCACGCTGGGCAACCATGCCTGGGACCAGAAAGAGTTACTGGGACAGATCGGCCGGCTGCCGCAACTGGTGCGCCCCGTCAATTATCCCGAAGGCACCCCCGGCCGTGGCTTCACCATCCTGCCGGCCAAGAATGGGCGGCATAAGGTGATGGTGATCAATGCCATGGGCCGTGTGTTCATGGACCCGCTGGATGACCCGTTCCCGCCCGTGGAAAAGCTGTTGAACATCCATCGTCTTGGCGGCGCGCGCATGGGGCCGGCCGGGGTTGATGCCATCATCATGGACATGCATGCCGAGGCCAGCAGCGAAAAGATGATTATGGGCCATGTGTTGGATGGCCGCGTCAGCCTTGTTGTCGGCACCCATTGCCATGTGCCGACCGCCGATGTGCAGATCCTGAACGGCGGCACCGCCTATCAGACCGATGCCGGCATGTGCGGTGACTATGACACGGTCATCGGCATGAAAAAGGACGCCGCTATCCACAAGATGCTGCGCAAGACGCCGGGCGAGCGCTATTCGCCCGGTGAAAACGACGCAACCGTGACCGTCTGTGGCGTGTTTGTCGAAACCGACGACCGCACGGGGCTCGCCAAGCGGGCGGAATCGGTACGGGTGGGGGGACGCCTGGGGCAGAATCTCCCGGCGCTCTGACGCTCAATTGATGCTGTCGTCTATGTCACGCAGCGGCAGCACGATGCGCTTGTCCAACGCAAGATCTCGCGACAGCGCCCCGTAGTGCTTGTCCAGCAGCTGCGTATAGCGACCATTTTCCCGCAGACGATCCAGCCCCCGTTTCAGGAGGGGGGCAAGATTGGCGGCGCTGGGCGTCAAATAGAAGATGCTGTCGCGATCATAATGCAGCACCAGCCGCCGTTCGATCATCAGGTCCGGGTTGGCATGTAGATCGCCTTGGATTTCCAACGCACCACGCGGGATATAGTCGATGCTGCGGTTGCCGACTGCCAGCATCTTGAACAGGCGGCGCCAGTCCAGCACGTCACTGTTGACCGGAAGCCCATTGAGCCGCCAGATATCGGCATCGACCCAGTCCTTGCCCATACCGGCGTAAAGCCCGCGTTCCCGGAAATCATCAAGGCTGCGGATGGCGTCGAACCGAGGCTGCTCGCCCGGTCGGATGAGCAGAATGCGCTGTCCGATCAGCCCCCCTGTCAACGGGAAATCAACCGGAATAAAGGTTCGGTCCCGTTGGGGGCCGCGAACCATCCACATCACATCAAGGTCGCCGGTCCGAAGCATCATCTTGAAGCGTTCCTTGCCGGACCCGTTCACGCCCTGCAACTCGACCGTCTCACCGACGGTGGCAAAAGCTTCGATCAACAATTCGTGGAAGAATGCGTGATTCCCCTCCGGCGTCAGGGGCATGCGGAGCACAATCGTTCCCGCAAGGGCCACAGGGGACCAGCAGAGCCAAACCAGCAGCAGCAGAAACAGGGGCTTGCGCGGCACAATCGGATGTCCGGAACAGGATATGCTCAAAAATTAATCCTAGCTGAGACGGACACGATAAGCATGGTTATAAATCATGCGCCACCGGATGGACTTGGCCGGGCCTGGGGTCGGCCATTGCTCAACCAGGCAGCGACACCGGCCCACCCGGTATCCGGCACCATTCGTCACCCGGCAGCAGGAAGTCGATCCGGTCGCTACCGGGAGGAAGATTGCCGGTCATTATCCTGAAACCACATCGCCCATCCCCATGGCCGGCGGCGGCGACATCGGCGCGGTAGGTATTGGCCAGGATGTCGCCGATCGGATGACCATCCACCTCAATCCGCACTGTCACGGGGGGGCGCCCCGGATCATGGGCCCAGCCATGGATGGCGTCTCCGACAATCCCGTCGATCCAGCCCCGAACGCGCCCGCCGGGCCGGTAGGGTACGGCCTGCCCCTCATGCCAGCAGGTCAGGATACTGTCCGGCCCTTCATGGAAGGCCCGCCAGCGCCGCTGCCGTTCCTCCGGCCCCATATCCATGGTCACCCGGGCCAGGGCCAGCACATCCGATCGACGCCTTGCCCTGCCCCGCCAGGATAGACCGGGCGGGTCGGGCCAGGGTTTTTGGCCGGTAAGGTAAGGGGCCAAGTTACTGATAAAAGACAACAAAACCGGAAAGGTTAATTCATCCAGACTGCGATGTCCGATGCCGACCGGAATGTCGAAGGGCCGAAAGGCCAGGATCGGACCGGCATCGACGGCGGGCACCATGACATGGGCTGTCACCCCGAATTGTGCGGCGCCTTCATACAAGGCCAAGTGATTGCCGCCGGAGCCGGGATAATCCGGTGACGCGGGGTGGACATTCACGGCCCCGGCGCGACAAAGCGCCAGCCAGGATGCCGGCACAATGTGGCCATAACCGATACAGATCAATCGGATGGCGCTTCCGCTGCTGGACTGGAGAGCGGCGCCCAAATGCTGCGGGTCGGTGACAATATATGCCCCTGGCAGCAGCGGTGTCAGGACCGGGACCAGCCCCGGCGCCGTGGCCAGGACCAAACGGTCCGGCACGGTGTGGGGTGGTTCCGGTATCCGCTCAGCCACGGCTTTCCTGGGCGAAGCGCACCGCTTCTTCGGCGGCCTTGAACAGGGCCTTGGCCTTGTTCACGGTCTCCTGATATTCGGCTTCCGGGTCGCTGTCGGCGACCACGCCGCCCCCTGCCTGCACATGCATGACACCATCCTTCAGAACGGCGGTCCGCAGTGCGATACAGGTGTCCATGGTGCCGTTGGCCGCGAAATAGCCGATGCAGCCGCCATAGATGCCGCGTCGGGTTTTTTCCAACTCGTCAATGATTTCCATGGCACGAACCTTCGGCGCCCCGGACACGGTACCCGCCGGAAAACCTGCCACCAACGCCTCGATGGGCGTAAATTTCGGGTTCAGCTTTCCTTCCACGTTCGAAACGATATGCATCACGTGGGAATAATACTCGATCGTGAACTTTTCCGTGACCGTAACGGTCCCGGTCTGCGAGACACGCCCCACATCATTGCGCCCCAGGTCCAGCAGCATGAGATGTTCGGCCAACTCCTTGGGATCGGACAGCAGGTCGGCGGCCAGTTCTTTGTCCTCCGCCGCGTCCCTGCCACGCTTGCGCGTACCCGCGATGGGGCGGATCGTGACAGTATCGTCACGCAGACGCACCAGGATCTCCGGACTGGACCCGACGACGGACAGACCGCCGAAATCCAGGAAGAACAGAAAAGGTGATGGATTGAGGCGACGCAGCGCACGATACAGCGCGAAGGGCGGCAGCGTGAAAGGAACAGAGAAACGCTGGCTGGGCACGACCTGGAAGATGTCACCGGCCCGGACATACTCCTTGGCCTTTTCCACGATGCCGAAATATTCCTGGCGGGCCGTGTTCGACTCCGGCGCGGGCAGGGCGGTGACATCCAAAGTCGTCTGGTGGGCGGCGGGAACCGGGCCTTCAAGGTCTCCGACCGATTCCGCAAGCAGGGCTTTGGCTGCCGACAGTGCTTCCTGGGCCGACTGACCCGATTTCGGCCGGATGGGCGTGACAACCGTCACGACATTCTCGATCCCATCGAAAATGGCCATGACGGTCGGGCGGATCATGACGCTGTCATCGATGTCCAGGTCGTCGGGATTGCTGTCCGGCAACCGTTCCATCAACCGGACCATGTCATAGCCCAGATACCCAAACAGGCCCGCCGACATCGGCGGCAGCTCTGTCGGCAGGTCGATGCGGCTTTCGTCCAGCAGGTCGGACAGCGCCTTCAGCGGGTCGCCCGGGCACGGGACAAAATTGTCGGGATCGGCTGCTGCATTACGATTGATTTCCGACGCCGTCCCCCGACAGCGCCAGATCAGATCGGGCTTCAGGCCAATCAATGAATAGCGGCCGCGCACAGACCCGCCCGTGACCGATTCCAGCAGGAAAGCGTTGGGCCGTCCGCGCACCAGCTTCAGCATGGCTGAGACGGGCGTGTCCAGATCGCTGACCAACCGGGTCCAAAGCACCTGCGCCGCCCCGGACTCATAGGTGCGGATAAAGGTGCTGTCGTCCGGAAAGCTGCGCACGGGACTTACTCCTGCGTGGTGCTGTAGAGTTGGTTGATCAGCGCTTGATTAATGGTCACGCCATAATGGGTGCGTAGTGCGGCCAGATACTGCATGACCAGTTCATCCTGCATGGCCTGGCCCGTGGCATTTGCCAACTGCGTCACCTGGCTCGCGGCCATCGGATTTGCGGGGTCAGCCGGAATGATACCAGTCAGCTTCGCAACGACAACACCTGTCGGCTTCTCCGCCGTCGTTGCACTGCCAATGGCGCTGCCGAACAGGGTCTGGACGGCGCCGGCCGGGATCAGGGCACTGGGTGCGCCGGCACGCATCAGCGGGTCGACATTCTGGGCCAAGGCGCCGGGAACGCCGGCGGCAGCCTCCCTGGCGGCCGTGCCGGCCTTCATCTTTTCGGCAATCTCTTCGGCCTTCTTCCGGGCCGCGATCTGCCTCTGTTCGGCCTGCCAGTCGCCCAGCACGACCGACTTAACCTCGTCCAGGGGCTTCAGGGTGGCCGGGATCACGGCTTCAACCTGGACGGCAAAGAACGCATCGTTGCCGGCTTCCTCCACGCTGCCCGTCTGACCCTCGGCCACGGTGAAGCCCGACGCGACGATCTTTGCGATCTCCGGCAGGGTGACCCCCTGGGCTACGCCAGCCTTGTCGGCACCGCGATTGTCGATCTTCTCCAGCTTCACGATCCGGGCGCCCACGGTCTGGGCGGCCTCGGCCAGGGGGGTGCCGCCGGCCAGCTCGTCTTCAAGCTTGGTCGACAGCTCGAACATCTTCTCCACGGCCTTGTCCTTGCGAACCTTGGCCGCGACCTCGTCCTTCACATCCTCCAGCTTGCGTTCACCACCAGCCTGGACCTTGGTGACCATGAAGATGTGGAAACCGAAAGCGCTTTCCACCGGCCCGCCGGACTTGCCTTCGGCCGTGGTGAAGGCCGGGTCGGCCAATTCGGTCGGCAGACCATCCTTCAGCACATCTTCCAGTGTCACAGCCTCCACGCCAGCTTCCTTGGCCACGGATTCGACCGTTTTGCCGCCATTGACCGCAGCCAGCGCCTTCTCGGCCGCTTGCCTGTCGGGGAATACAGCCTGGGTGATCGACCGCTTTTCCGGGGTGATGTAATCGCCCGCATGGCCGTCATAATATTCCTTCAGCAGCTCATCCGTGACCTCGATATCCTTGGTCAGGCTCGCGGCTTCGATCAGAGCCACATTCAGCGTGCGGTATTCCGGTGCGGTATAGCGGACAGCCTTGTCCTTGTGGAACGTCTCCAGCGTCGCCTGATCCGGCGACGGCGCGGGCGGCATGGCGTTGTACGGAATGGTGACGATTTCGAAGGTCCGACCCTCAAACCGGTGGCGGTACAGCGCGTCCGCCAGGGTCTTCGACGCGCTGGCGCCCGCGGTGACGGCCCCGATCATATCGCTGCGGGCCATATCGCTGCGCACATCCTCGACGAAGCCGGTTTCGGTCAGACCGTTCTGCTGCAACAAGGCGCGCATCAGGTTGGCGTCGAAATTGCCGAAACTGTCCTTGAAGGCGGGGACCTTCAACACTTCCTGGCGCACTGTCTCATCCGCGACGCGCAGGCCCAGATCATCGGCCGCCAGCGCCAGCAGTTCCTTCTGGATGAGCTGTTCCAGCGCGCGGTCGCGCAGGCCGAACTGACGGGCCTGTTCCTCGCTGAATTCCGGTCCGACCATCTGCCGCATCCGGTTGAATTCGGCTTGGTAGGCCTGGTCCAGTTCCACTGGGGTGATGGCCCGGTCGCCCACCTGGGCGACACCCTGCTGCACCCCCTTGGTGACATCACCGATGCCCCAGACAGCGAAGCTGATGATCAGGGCCACGAACAGGATCTTGACGACCCAGGAGCCGGCGGTGCTGCGGATGATCTGGAGCATGGGGA
>JAIXTS010000450.1 GCA_027483805.1 Azospirillum sp.
ATCAAACGTGCCATGATCAAAATCCCCGGCGCCCTGGATGCCGCCGGCCTGAAGGCCCGCATGCTGTTGCAGGTGCATGACGAACTGCTGTTCGAAGTGCCGGAAGCGGAGGTCGAGGCGACATCCGCCCTGGTCCGGCAGGTGATGGAAGGGGCCGCCGATATCGGCATCCCCCTGGTGGCGGAAGCGGGCGTAGGGGCTTCGTGGGCCGAGGCGCATTGATTGTGTTGATGTAGGTCAGGTCGAGCGAAGGGAGCCCTGACAGCAAAACTGCTTGCCCTATCTGTCAGGGCTCGCCTTCGGCTCGACCTGACCTACGGCATTGACCAAAAGGCTGAAAGGGTCAAATTGGAATTTGAGGGTGGCACCGGCCTTGGTGCGATCCCCCCTCACAGTTCCCAATCGCGGTCCCGGATTTCCTGTCGCCGTTCCTGCATCGTCGGCTCGGCTCGCCAGCGTCGGGGATTTCCGCACATCCAACAGCTACAAGACGCCAGATTATCGGCGGCCTTTTGCGGGAACATACTCTCCGGGTAAACGCGGGTGGCCTGGGCGACCATGCGTGCGCGATCATGCCGGCGGCGTGCCCGCTTCATATCCTTGAACATCGTGCCTCTTCCAAGCTCGATGCCCCGGCGCGTGTCGCCCGAAGGTGGGCGGCGCTGCCGGGGCTATCGCATCTTGGAAGAGGAGGCTAAGGCGCTGATCATGTGGTTATTGTAGCCGCATCCCTTACGCACCAACCGCCGCCTTCCCCTCTACACCCAGCGCCTTCAGCGCCGTGGCGACGATGTCGCGGGCTTGCAGGCCTGCTTCTTCATACTGCTTCACCGGGCTGTCATGATCCTGGTACGTGTCGGGCAGCACCATGGGCCGGACCTTGCAGCCCAGTTCCAGCAGGCCGCTGGTCGCCAGATGATGCAGCACATGGCTGCCGAAGCCGCCGATGCTGCCTTCCTCGATGGTGATCAGCACCTCGTGGCTGCGCACCAGCCGTTCCACCAGATCCATGTCGATGGGCTTGGCGAAGCGGGCATCGGCGACGGTTGTGGACAGGCCCAAGGCCGCCAGATCTTCAGCTGCCTTCTGCGCTTCGGCCAGACGGGTGCCCAACGACAGGATGGCGACCTTGCTGCCGTCGCGCAGGATGCGGCCCTTGCCAATGGCCAGGGGGACGCCCTGTTCGGGCATATCGACGCCCACGCCTTCGCCACGCGGATAGCGTACCGCAATGGGGCCGGCATCATAGGCCGCACAGGTGGCGACCATGTGGACCAGCTCGCCCTCATCCGCCGCGGCCATCACCACCATGTTGGGCAGGCAGGCCAGATAGGCCACGTCGAAGGCCCCGGCATGGGTGGCACCGTCGGCCCCCACCAGACCGGCACGGTCGATGGCAAAACGGACCGGCAGGTTCTGCAAGGCCACGTCATGGACCAGCTGGTCATAGCCGCGCTGCAGGAAGGTGGAATAGATGGCGCAGAACGGCTTGTAGCCCTCCGTCGCCATACCGGCAGCGAAGGTCACGGCATGCTGTTCGGCAATCGCCACGTCAAAGCTGCGCTTGGGGAATTTCTGCTGGAACAGGTCCAGCCCCGTGCCCGACGGCATGGCCGCCGTGATGGCCACCACCTTCTCGTCCTTCTCGGCCTCCTTGATCAGGCTGTCGGCGAAGACGCGGGTATAGGAGGGCGCATTGGCCTTGGCCTTGGCCTGCGTGCCGGTGATGACGTCAAACTTGCCGACCGCGTGCAGCTTGTCGGCCGAGGCCTCGGCGGGCGCATAGCCCTTGCCCTTCTGCGTGACGACATGCACCAGCACGGGGCCGCCGCGCGGATCGTCGCGCACGTTTTCCAGAATGGGCAGCAGATGGTCCAGGTTATGGCCGTCGATAGGACCGACATAGTAAAAGCCCAGTTCCTCGAACAGGGTGCCGCCAGTCACCATGCCCCTGGCATATTCCTCGGCCCGACGGGCCGCGTTCAGCAGCGGGCGCGGCAGATGTTCGGCCACCTGTTTGGAGAAATCGCGGAAGCCGCGATAGGATTTGGACGAAATCAGCCGCGACAGATAGGCCGACAGGGCCCCCACCGGCGGGGCGATGGACATGTCATTGTCGTTCAGGATGACGACGAGGCGTGACTGCAAGGCGCCGGCATTGTTCATCGCCTCATAGGCCATGCCGGCGGACAGAGCGCCGTCGCCGATGACGGCCACCACATTGTTGGTCTTGCCGGCCAGATCGCGCGCCACCGCCATGCCCAGCCCGGCGGAAATGGAGGTGGAACTGTGGGCCGTGCCGAACGGGTCATACTCGCTTTCCGACCGTTTGGTGAAGCCCGACAGACCGCCGCCCATGCGCAGGGTGCGAATCCGATCGCGCCGCCCGGTCAGGATCTTGTGCGGATAGGCCTGATGCCCGACATCCCAGATCAGCCGGTCGCCCGGCGTGTCGAAGCAGTAATGGAGGGCAACGGTCAGTTCCACCACGCCCAGGCCGGCGCCCAGATGGCCACCCGTCACCGACACGGCATCAATGGTTTCCTGACGCAGTTCATCGGCCAATTGGCGAAGCTGTGTGGGCTGCAAGCGCCGCAGATCGGCGGGGGTCTTCACCTGGTCCAACAACGGCGTCTTCGACTGGGACATCGTCCCTACCTCTTTTTCTGTTTCTATCCGCGGGAACCGGACGCACCACATCCCTTTCCCGCTTCATACGCCCTCCAATGGCGGGCGCCAACATCCGTTGGCGGGAACAGTCGCGGTACCACCGCCCGGGTGGCCGCCTCCGCCGCGCCAACATTCAACCTTCCTGTTTGCTGGTATACCCTGCCTCCCCGTGGAAAGCGACGCGGTTCTTGCCCTGACGTTTGGCCGCATAAAGCGCGGCATCGGCCAGCCGCAGCACCTCGCGCGGTTCATCCGCATCCTGCGGCCAGCAGGCGGCACCGATGCTGCAGCCCACCTGCACGGTCTGTTCCCCCACCATCATCGGTTCGTTCAAGGCGGCGATCAGGCGCCAGGCCAC
>JAIXTS010000170.1 GCA_027483805.1 Azospirillum sp.
CCATCGCCCGTGTCCGTGCCGGACACCGGCCCGTTCATCTCTCGGCTGATAGCATATCCTAAAGCCCGGGTGGAAAGGCAAGATACCGATATCAAGCCACCCCGCCGGCCCGCCAGGACAAAATCAGCTGCCGCGCGCGGTCGCCAACCTCTGCCGCGCTGAAGCCCGGCTTAAAAATCTCGCTGCCGACACCGATGCCGGCCACGCCGGCGGCCCGCCAGACAGGCAGATTATCGGCGCCGACACCACCGACGGCGTAGAGCTTTATGCCGGTCGGGATCACGGCCGAGAGCGCCTTGATATGGCCATGGCCGTAAGTGGCGGCGGGGAACAGTTTCAGATGGCGGGCACCGGCCTTGATGGCGGCGAACGCCTCTGTCGCGGTGGCGAAGCCCGGCATGGGCAGCAGGCCCAGCGACACAGCCCGTTCGATCACCGCCGGGTCGGTATTGGGGGTCACGATCAGCTTGCCGCCGGCCTTTGCCACAGACTCCACCGCCTCCACGCTTAACACCGTGCCGGCACCGGTCAGGCAATCATCACCGAAATGGGCCGACAGGCGGGCGATGCTGTCCAGCGGATCGGGGCTGTTCAACGGCACTTCGATGGCGCGGAAACCGGCATCATAGAGGGCCTGGCCGATAGCCACCACAGTGTCGGGCGTGACGCCGCGCAGGATGGCGACAAGCGGGGCGGCGGTCAGGTGGCGTTCCAGGGTCATGGGCAAGGGGCCTTCAGGACAGGGTGGCGGCGCGGACGGCCAGCAGGCCGGCCAGCGCCAGTTCGCCGCCATCCAGCCCGACAGCGGCATGGCCGGCGACGGCAAGGGCGGCGGCATAGGCATCGGTCAGGGCGGGGCTGGCCACCAGGGTCACCGGGCCATCCAGGTCACCGCCGGCCATGGCGACGCCGCCCGCCATATCAGCCCCGATCACCAGACCCGACAGGAAGGACAGCGCATCCTGCGGCGACAGGCCTTCCAGCAACTGACGCGACCGGGTCTCAAACAGCAGATGGGGCAGGGGCGCGCCGGTCAGCGACCGCTGCACCCCCCGGATGAAGGCGGGGCCGGTCTGCGGCTGCATGCCCTCGGTGCCGCGACCCAGCACACTGTGCCCGCGCAGCAGCGCAAACAATTCGCCGCTGAACCCCGTCTGGAAGGTCACCACGCTGCCTTCCTGCAACAGCGCCCATTTGGCATGGGTGCCGGGCAGGCAGAGCAGGCGGCGGCCCGACCCCAGGTCGGGGCGGCGGGCCAGCGCGCCCAGGATCTGCGTTTCTTCCCCCCGCATCACATCGGGCGCGCCCTGCGGATTGCGGGTGGAGAGGCCGGGAATGATGGCCATGTCGGCACCCGCGGCCGTGAAACGGGTCAGGCCCGAGGCCAGCGAGCCGACATGGGCGGGGCAGGGATGATAGGCCGCCTCTACCCAGCCGATGGTGGAGCCGACCATGCCGCAGAACAGGGCCGGCAGCGGCCCATGGGCCGCACGCCAGGCGGCCGTCACATCCAGGAAGGCGGCGTCAACCCGGCCCGGCACGGCGGCCACACCCGGCCCCTCGGCCCGGTCCAGCACAGTACCGTCGGCCCCGCACAGCCAAAGGCGCAGGTTGCTGGTCCCCCAGTCGCCGGCGATGAACGGCGTGTCGCCCCGCATGGATGTTTTCCCCCGGTTATTGGCTGCTGGATATATATGATAAATAGACGCTCTGTAAAGCTGTGAGGGCTTGACTGATCGGATTTATACGATAAATAGAAGGGAGCGTGGCGCTGATACCGTTTCCTGACCGGGGCGGATCCCTGTTGGCCCACCCTCCCTTAAGACTTGATCCTTGATGGACCCGGTCCCCCTGCGATGGGGGGCCGGGCTTTTTTATCGCCGATCCAGCAGCCGTTCGGTCAGGTCCAGGCGGGCCTGCACCGGGTCACTGGTGATGGTGGGGCCGTCATTGGTGAAGTCGATCAGCCGGTCGTCAGCAGCCCGCAGCGGCGGTGCCGCCGGGGCGCCAGCGGCGACGGGCACGCCGGTCTTCGCAAAGCCGGTCCAGTAGCGGCGCAGCCGTGCCGCCATGGCCTGATCGGCCGGGCTGGTCAGGCTGCCATAGCGGGGCAGGACATTGTCGAAGATGAAGGGCAGGTCCTTGGCATGTTCGGTGCCCTTCCACCTGTCGCGCATCTTTTCCGCAACATAGGAGAAGCGGTAGAGATAGACGGGCTGTCCCTGTGCGGCCAGGGCGCGGGCGGTGGCGCGGGCGGGTTCGATGAACAGGGCATCGCCATTGACGCGGTGGCCAACCCTTTCGGCACTGTCGGTCCCGGTCGGGTCATAGAGGCGCGTGGCCTCCGCCGCCAGGGGGCCGAAGGCGGCCAGGATCGTTTCCTTCGTGCCGCCGCTGTACCAGCCATCGGCACTGGTGGCGCCCACCATCACGGGGATCCTGGCAGCCCTGCCGGCGCGAAACAGGTCCAGCGGCGTGCCCTGCATCAGCGTGCCGTCCATGACGGGACCGGAATAGTCGGTGGTGCCGGACAGGGTGGCCAAGTTCAGGCTGCCGACCAATGGGTCGGCGGGCAGTGCCCGCAGTGCCGCAAGCGCCGCCGGACCGCTGTCGGTGATGCCCTGGCCGGCGGCGAAACGCAGTCCCGCCCGCTCTCCCGCCGCCAGAGTGGGCGAGGGCAGCAGCGTGGAACGACCGCCGCCCGACATCAGTATCGCCTTGTGGAACAGACCGCGCGCCGGGGGCGCCGTCAGCAGGATATTGATGGACAGGCCGCCCGCACTCTCCCCGAACAGGGTGACATTGGACGGATCGCCACCGAAGGCGGCGATATTGGCCGCCACCCAGCGCAGGGCCGCGATCTGATCCATGAAGCCGTAATTGGCCGTGGGCGCGTCCCCAGCCTCCGCCGTCAGGGCCGGGTGGGCAAAAAAGCCGAAACGGCCCAGGCGGTGATTGGCGCTGACCAGGACCACCCCGTCGCGCGCCATCCGTGACCCGTCATAGATGGCAGGCGAGGTGCCGCCATTGACGAAGCCGCCGCCATGGATCCAGACCATGACGGGCAGGCTTTGGCCCGTCGCACCGGCGGGGCGCCAGACATTCAGATAGAGGCAATCCTCCGCCGGGACCGTGGCCAGAGGGGCGTCATCGCCGATGAAGGGTTTCTGCGCGCAGTCGGCGCCGTAGGTGTCGGCCGGACGCTGCCCAACCCAGGCGGGGGCGGGCAAGGGCGGGCGCCAGCGCCGGTCACCCACGGGCGGGGCGGCAAAGGGAATGCCCAGGAACCGGTCCACCCCATCGGCGGACAGGCCGCGCACGGTCCCTGCCTCTGTGCGGGCCAGGGGGGCATCGGCGGCGATGGCGACAGGTACCGCTAACATAACGAGAAAAAACAACAGTGCCCTGGCGTTCATCCCTGCGTGCCTTTCTGGTTATAGCAGCAGGGTAGCAAGGGTGACGCCGTCCCGCTACCCGTTCAGCAAGGGGTTGGCGCGCAGTTGGTCGACCGCCAGGTCGACAAAGGCGCGCACCTTGGCGGGGGCGTGGCGGCCGTCTGGATACAGGACATGGATGGGCAGGCGCTCCTCCTCATGATCCGCCAGCACGATGCGCAGCGTGCCGGCGGCCAGCGCCGGGCCGATCTGGTAATGCAGCACGCGGGTCAGGCCCCAGCCGGACAGGGCGGCGCTGATCACCGCCTCGTTGGTGTTGCATTGCAGGACGGGGCGCACCGTGACACGCTGATCCCCGCCGAAACGCCAGTCACTGGAGGACCAGGCGCTGGTGGAACTGGCGATGCGGTGGCTCCGCAGGTCGGCAGGCGTGACCGGTTCGCCATATTTTTCCAGATAGGCAGGGGAGCCGCAGACCACCCGCCGCACGCTGCCCACCTTGACGGCGGTAAAGCCGCTGTCGGGCAGATGGCCGATGCGCACCGCCGTGTCGATGCCTTCATCAATGATGTTCACCGGCCGGTCGAGGAACAGGGTACGCACCGCCATGGACGGATAGGCATCCAGATACGCCATCAGGATGGGCAGCAGATGCATCTGGCCGAACAAAAGCGGCGCCGTGACCGACAGGGTGCCGGTCGGCGTGGCATAGGCACCGGCGGCGGCGGCTTCAGCCTCGACAATGTCGGACAGGATGCGGCGGCAATCCTCCAGATAGCGGCCCCCACCCTCCGTCAGTTTCACCGAGCGGGTGGTGCGGACAAACAGGCGGGCGCCGATCGTGTCCTCCATCGCCGCGATGGCGCGGGTGACGGCCGGCGCGCTCAGGTTCAACTGGCGCGCGGCTTCGGCAAAGCTGGCCGTTTCCGCGACCTTCACGAAGATGCGCATGGACTGCCAGCGATCCATCCCCGTCCCTTTCCTGATGGCGATCCGGGGAGCAGCATAGCATTGGCGGGATCGATCCGGGTTCCCCAAGATCAGCGGCCGGCCGGTGGCCGCCAGTCGCCGGTCCGCAGCGATTGCGGTGACCAGCCCTGATCGCGGAAGGACCAGCGCAGGGGCAATGCTGCCGGGCGATGGAGGACGCGGCGGGCGCGAAAGGTCCAGAGCCGTTCGGCCCCCTGGAACGATGCCACCTCCGGCCCGTCCAGGATCAGGGCGGCATCGCCCGTCATGTGCAGCATGTCGCCCTTGGTGAAATCGACAAAGACCAGCCCCGCCTTGCCGTTCAGGAGGATATTGCCCAGGGTCGAGAAGAACAGGTTGCCGGCGAAATCCGGGATGGTCAGGGTGCCGTCATCGGCCACACGCACAAAGCCGGCCTTGCCGCCACGATGGGAGACATCGACCTGACGGTGACCCTGTGGATCGGCATAGGACGCGACAAAAAACGTATCCGCCGCCCGGATCATGGCGCGGGCCCTATCGTCCAGATGGTCGTTTTCCTGGGCGTCAACTGTGACCGGTTCGGCCGGATCGCGGGCCATGCTGAGATCGCGGAGCTGGATATATTGCGGGCAGTTGCCGAAACTCTGCGCCACCGCAAACCGCAGCAGGCCGGGTGGGGCAGCGTGCAGGACGCCATTGACGCGGTTGCGGCGGCGGGTATGCAGTTCGATCCCCAGCAGGCCGATGGCGTTGCCGGTGCCCATGCCGGCGCTGGCCGGGTCCTGCGGGTCCAGCGGCACCTGGATATCCAGCCGGGTGGCGGCAGGGGAGGTGATGAACCCCGCCCCCCCGGCCAGCAGCGTGGCCCAGGCATCGCCCGCGCCATCCACCGATCCCGCCACGATGAAGGGGACCTGGGCATAAAAGTCGCGATGCTGCTGGGGCATAAAATCACGGATCACCCGCGCCCCCACATCCTGCATCCGCGCGGCCACGCCCAGCCTTTCCTGAAGCGCCGTTTCACCTTCATGCCAGACCGGCAGTTTGCTGCTCATTTTCCCCTCCATCGCCTGGGGCTGTCGGGTTCAGGCAAACAGACCCACCTTGTTCCGGGCAAAGGGCACAAAGCCGGGCAGCCCCTCGATCCGGGCCAGGAAGGCCCGCACGCGCGGATAGGCGGCCAGGTCCACATTGCCTTCCGGCGCGCCATAGAGGTAGGGGTAGAGCGCGATATCGGCGATGGTGGGGCGGGTGCCGACCAGCCAGTCACGGCCATCCAGATGCGCTTCCAGCCGGGCCAGCAGCGTGTGGCTGCGGGTGATCACCTCATCCGGGTTCAGCCTGGCCCCCAGCAGGGTAATCAGGCGGGCTGCCGCCGGGCCGAAGGACAGATCACCCGTGCTGACGGACAGCCAGCGCTGGACGGCGGCGGCCCCCTGCGCATCCTCGGGCAGCCAGCCGCCGCCCTGCTTTTTGGCCAGATAGACCAGGATGGCGACACTGTCCGGGATCACGATGCCATCATCCTCCAGCACCGGCACCTGCCCGAACGGGTTGAGCGTCAGAAATTCCGGACGCTTATGCGCGCCGGCCATCAGGTCGACCTCCACCAGTTCATGCGGGAGGCCCAGCAGCGACAAGAACAGCCGGGCACGGTGGGCATTGCCCGACAGGGGATGGTGATAAAGCTTCATGGTTCTGATCCCTGGTTTCGAGGGGCCGGCGTTCGCGGCCTTCCAGGGCAGAATGGGTCACAGCGTAGGCAACGTTAATCCGCTGGTTGGGCAGTTCATTATTTCATCAGGTGAAATAGTGCAGACACAAGAAGGGCGGAACCGTTCGGTCCCGCCCCTTGATTGTCAGCTCAGTTGGCCGGTCCCGGCTTGACCTTGGCCTTTACCCAGCGTTCAACCTCGCCATACCAGAAGACGCTGTTCTGCGGCTTCAGCACCCAGTGATTCTCATCCGGGAAATAGACCAGACGGCTTTCCACGCCCCGGCGCTGAAGCGTGTTGAACAGTTCGATGCCGTGGTTGATGGGCACGCGCAGATCCTGTTCACCATGCAGGATCAGGGACGGGGTCTTAAAATTGCCGGCCTGCATGTGCGGGGAATTGCGGGCGATGTTTTCCTGATCGTCCCAGAATTCCTTGAACCGGGCCTGGCTGCCGGCAAAGTCGGCGGCATATTGGGTATAGAGATTATAGACCGGCGCATGGATGACCAGGGTCTTGAACGGATGTTCGCGGCCCAGGATGAAGCTGGTCAGATAACCGCCATAGGAGGCCCCGGCCGCCAGCATGCGGTCCTTGTCGATGAAGGGCTTGGAGGCCAGCCAGTCGGCGGCCTTCATCGTGTCCTGATAGGGCATTTCCCCCCATTCGGGATTGATGCTGTCGGTAAAGGCCTGGCCAAAGCCGCTGGAGCCGTGGAAATTATGCCAGGTGACGACATAGCCCCAGCCGGCGAAGACCTGCGCGTTCCAGCGATAGGAGAAGGCATCGGTGATGGCATTGTGCGGGCCGCCATGGACCAGCACCATGGCCGGGTATTTCTTGCTGGGGTCAAAATTGGGCGGATAGACCACCCACATCTGGATATCGGCGTTGTTGGCGCCCTTGTAGGTGACGCTTTCCACCTTGCCCATCTGGAACCCGGCCAGGGCCTGGGCATTGGCGGCGGAGAGATCGCGCATCTTGCCGGACCGCGCGTCGATGGCGACCAGCTCTGCGGGCGCGCTGATCGACTGGCGCAGGCCCACCAGCGACTTGCCGGCCACTTCCACATCGGTCACGTCGCCGGTGGACCCATCGGTGATGCGCCGCGGCTTTTCCTTGCCCTTGGGGTCGTAGCGATAGACACGCTGCACCGAGGCGTCATCCACGGCGCCATAAAGCGCGGCGCTGTCGCCGGTCCAGGCATAATTGCCGGCGGAACGGTCGAAGCCTTCGGTGATGTCGCGGGCTGAACCCGTGGCGCGGTCGCGCACCATCAGCTTCGCATTCTCGCCATAGAAGCCGAAGATGGTGCGCTTGGCATAGGCCAGATATTTGCCGTCAGGCGAATAGGCGGGGTTGCTGTCGGGGCCGGTGGTGTTGTCCGGCGTGAGGTTGCTGGGCTTGCCACCCGTGACCGCGATGGTGAACAGGTCGATATTGGGCCGGTTGCCCACCTTGTCGACATTGACGGGGAAGGCGATTTCCTTGCCGTCGGGGGCAATGTCGAAGGGGGCCGACCCCTCATTATACTGCACCGACACACCCGACCCGAACGTGATGGCCCGCGGGGCCGCACCGTCAATGTCGGTGGCGTAGAGATGGTTTTCGCGGTCATCCAGATAATGGTCGAAATAGGCGATGGGGGCCTTGTCCCATACCCGGGCCGTCATCTTGCTCTCTTCCCGGTCCTTCAGGCGCTTGGCCTGATCATCCCAGGTCGCGAGGTCGGCCCAGACGCGGGTCATGAAGACCAGGCCCTTGCCATCAGGCAGCCATTTCGGCGTGCGCGCGCCCGTGGGCACGGTCGTCACCCGCTTGGCCTCTCCCCCGGCCACTGGCAGGACGTAAAGCTGCGGCGCCTTGTCATCATCGCGCTTGGCGGTGAAGGCGATGTATTGCCCATCCGGGCTCCACACCGCGTCGGATTCGGCCGCCGGATCGGTGGTCAGCTGCCGCGCGGGGCCACCATCCACCGGGAACAGCCAGAGGTCGGCGGCCCGCTTGTCCGTCTTCAGGTCAAAGACCGACACCGACACCACCGCCGATTTGCCATCGGGCGACAGGGCGGGAGAGGCGATACGCTTCATCCCCCATATGTCGGCAGCACTCATCACCTTTTTCTCCTGCGCCAGGACCGGGGCGGCAAAGCCCACGGTGGCACAGGTCAGCAGCAGGCCCAGCCGGGCCATGGTCCCCAAACGCATTCTTATATCCTCCATCCGACAGGATTTGCCGGGGAAGATGACAGGGGCGGGCGCGCGCGAACAGGCCTGTAACAAAGCCGTTACGCGCCTGTGACAATTGTGTCGGGAGGGCACCGGTCAGGGCTCGCCTTCGGCGCGACCTGACCGACGGGTTGCTGCTTACCAGGCCGGGACGACGGCGCCCTTGTAGGTGGTTTCGATATAGGCCTTCACAGGCGCGGAATTATAGATGGCGACCAGTTTCCCGACCCAGGGCTTGTCCTTGTCGGACGCTTTCACGGCGATGATATTGGCATAGGGGCCGTTGGCGGGTTCCCGCGCGATGGCGTCCTTGACCGGGTCCAGGCCCGCCTCCAGCGCGTAATTGCCGTTGATGGCGGCGGCGTCGACATCGCCCAGGCTGCGCGGCAACTGGGCTGCGTCCAGTTCCACGATCTTCAGGTTCCGCGGGTTCTGGGTGATGTCCAGCACCGTGGCCTTCAGCCCCGCCTTCGGATCGACGCCGATCAACCCTTCACGCGCCAGCAGCAGCAGGGCCCGGCCGCCATTGGTGGGGTCGTTGGGGATGGCGATCTTCGCGCCCTTGGGCAATGCCTCCAGCGATTTGGCCTTGGACGCGAAGATGCCCAGCGGGAAGGTCACACTCTTGCCCACCGCCACCAGCTTGAACCCGCGATCGGCGATCTGATTGTCCAGATAGGGCTGGTGCTGAAAGCTGTTGGCGTCCAGGTCGCCACTGTCCAGGGCGGCGTTGGGCACGACATAGTCGCTGAATTCCATGACCTCCAGTTCCAGGCCCTGGGCAGCGGCTTCCTTTTTCACCACCTCCATGATCTGGGCATGGGGGCCGGGAGTGACACCGATCCGGACCTTTTCGGCCTGGACGGGCAGGGCCGTGGCCAGAATGGCGGCGGCGAGGGCCAGGAGGGCTTGCATGCGCATGGGGATCGACCTTCAGCTTCCGGGATTACGTTTGTCCAGGCGGCGGGCCAGCGCCTCACCCCCCGATTGCAGGGCCTGCACGACCACGATCAGCACCAGCACGACCGCCAGCATCATTTCCGGCATGAAGCGCTGATAGCCATAACGGATGCCCAGATCGCCCAAGCCGCCGCCGCCGACGGCGCCCACCATGGCGGAATAGCCCACCAGATTGACGGCGGCGAGCGTCAGGCCGCGCACGATGCCGGCGCGGGCCTCCGGCAGCAGGATCTTGGTCACCACCTGACGCGGCCTGGCCCCCATGGCGCGGGCGGCATCCAGCAGGCCGTGATCCACCTCGCGCACGGCCCCTTCCACCACCCGCGCGATGAAGGGGATGGCGGCCAGCGTCAGCGGCACGGTGGCCGCGGCGGTGCCGATGGAGGTGCCGGTCAGCAGCCTTGTCAGCGGCACGATGGCCACCACCAGGATGATGAAGGGCGTGGAACGGGTGGCATTCACGATCAGGCCGACGGTACGCTGCAGCCCGGGCCTGGGCAGCAGATCACCCGATCCCGACAGGGCCAGGAACAGGCCCAGCGGCACACCGGCCAGGGTGGCAAGCGCCCCCGCCACCGCGACCATCAGCAGGGTCTGAACCGTGGCGTCAGCCAGCAGCGACAGCATCTGTGGCGACATGGCCCAGAACCTCGATCTCCGCGCCATGGGCGCGCAATTGTTGGATCGCCGCCTCGATGGCGGCCGTTTCACCCGTCAATGCCGCGACCAGACCGGCGAAGGGCTGATCCCCCAGCGGCTGCACCCGGCCCGCGACCAGCCGCGCGCCGATGCCGACGGCCCCCAGATCCGACAGAAGCGGCGAGGCGGCAAGGGCCCCCACCGCATGCAGCCGGACCAGCATGGCCCCGCCGGCAAAGGGGGTGGGCGACAGGCGGGCGGCCAGATGCGGCGGCAGTTCCGTACCCGTTTCGCCCAGCAGGAAGCGGCGGGTGGTGGGATGGCGCGGGTGGGCGAAGACCTGGGCCACGGGCCCCTGTTCGATGATGCGCCCCGCCTCCAGCACCACCACCTGATCGGCAACCTCCCGCACCACCGCCATTTCATGGGTGATCAGCAGCACCGTCAGGCCCAGATCGCGGTTGATGCGGCGTATCAGGGCCAGGATCGACCGCGTGGTTTCGGGGTCCAGCGCCGATGTCGCCTCATCACACAGCAGAAGCTGCGGGTTGGGCGCCAGGGCGCGGGCGATGCCCACCCGCTGTTTTTGACCCCCCGACAGGGCGGCGGGATATTGGGTGGCCTTGTCGGTCAGGCCGACCAGATCCAGCAGTTCGGCCACGCGGGGGGCGATCCTTGCCGCCGGCCAGCCCGCCAGTTCCAGCGACAGCGCAACATTGCCGGACACGGTGCGGTTGGCCAGCAGGTTGAAATGCTGAAATATCATGCCGATGGATTGCCGGGCCTGACGCAGGCTTTCCTCATCCAGCGCCGTCAGATCGCGGCCGCCCACGATGACGGTGCCGGTATCGGGCCGTTCCAGCAGGTTGACGGCGCGCAGCAGGCTGCTTTTGCCAGCACCGCTGGGCCCGACAATGGCCGTGATGCCGCCCTGCGGAATGTCGAGATCAATGCCGGCCAGGGCGGCCACGGTCCGGCCATCCTTGCCATGGAAGGTCTTGGCGATGCCCGCCAGCCGCACCATGCCCATCGAGGGGGCGGCGTGGGGTGCGTCCTGTCCTGTCACAATCGGGTCCATGTCACTCATCGGGCGGTCGTTGGCCGATCCTGCCGCGGATTGCTGCTGTGGCAAAGAGTGAAGTGGCAGGCGGCGACGGACAATCGGCGAATTCACGCGGCTGGTATGTGGTGTGATGGATAATACAGATTACTTTTGTTGTTATTGCCGTCAGACGGGCACTGACGGTCATAATTTATGGCCGCTGGTACGATACCCATCTGCCTTGATCGGGAGCGATGGTCAGTGTCAACGCGACCAGCGGGTACCGGGCGGGCGCCTCCGCGCCCTTGGCATTACGGATTCTGTTGACCGAAGACGGAACCGGAGAGGGACGGGCTCATGAACTCTCCCAGGTTCTTGAAGGCCACGCGGAAAAACAGCCGGTCGCCCCGGTCGATACCGGTCCGCCGCGTATTGTCACGTTCCGCCACCAGCTGGAAGGTCAGGCAATCTTCCTGATAGGTGATGGTGGCCGAGGAGAGGACCGGCCCGCCGCCGGGCGCCAGGTCGCGCCGGTGATTGAGACCCACCGACCAGCGATCGGTCAGGGCCGACGAGATGCCCAGCGTCAGTTCCTCGCGGTTGCGGGTGGCCAGCCCGCCATTCTGGGTCAGCTTGTCCAGATAGACATAGGAGCCGGAGACCCGGAACTGCGACGGGCCGAAGACGCCATACACATCATGCAGGCGCTGGGCCATGGTCTGGCTGTCCAGCCGGAAGGAATAGGAAATGTCCATCCAGGGGCTGGGCGTCAGTTCCAGCTTGCCCACCACATCGGAAGTGCGGCGCCGCAGACCCGAGCCGCCGGGGAAGTCTGCGTCGCCCTGCAGACGCTGGCTTTGGCCCAGGAACAGGGTGGAGGAACCGCCGCCGAAGCCGTAAAAGCCCGTCTTCACGCCATAGGTCAGGCGCTGCCCGCCCTCCAGCCGGTCGATGCCGGGATAGCGTGAGGCGCGGAACAGGTTCGTATAGTCGAACTCGATATCCTGGCTGTCCTCGTTGGGGATGTAGCCGGAATTGTCGAGATTGGGAGCCGCCGACAGCATGACCATCGGTTCGACCAGGGTCTGCACCGTGGCATCCTGGCGGGCCAGCGGGTAGGACAATGTCCAGTCGGCATGCGGGAAGCCCCGCAGACGCACCTTGTCATCCTGTTCCACGCTGCCATCGGGCCGGCGCAGGTTGGAGACCCAATAGCCGTCGGCCCGCGCCTCCGCCTTCAGCACCGAGACGAGGCCAAAACTGGTGATATCGTCGCGGCGCCACCCGGCAGCCGACGAGACACGGCGGGTGTCATTGCCCCTGGAGCGCAGCAGCGACAGGAACCCGGCATCGGCCGACCAGCGCCCGCCCAGCAGGCCACCCGGTTCCCCCAGCGCGCTGTAGGTGACCATGGGCAGGACGACGGGTTCTTCTTCCGGATTGCCGGGGCGCAGATCCTGGAAATCATAGATATTGAGGGCCAGGTAATCGCGACCCTCGAACCGTTCCACAAAGCCGCGGCTGGCCAGGATATCCTCCCGACTATAATCATACCGCAGCAGGTGGGTGTTATCGGTCACGCGTTTGACGTCGAAACCCCAGCGCCAGCGCTCATCAATGTCGAAGCGGCCCGTGCCGAAGAGATGGCCGCGGAATTCCTTCTTCTCCACGATGCCGGCCGTGGTTTCCCGCGCGCGGTCGGCATAGGTGGCGCTGCCCGACAGGGTGATGGAGCCGGTGGCGAAGCGCTGCCGGTATTCCCCGCCCAGCAGCAGGCCATCCTCCGTGCTGGGCGTCACTTCCAGGGTGAAATCCTTCGACTCGTCGATATCGAAGAAATAATAGAGGCGCGCATAGGTGCCGAGATCGGAACTGATGCCGCCGCCGGGCGTCAGAAAGCCGCTGCGCCGTTCGACCGTGGGGTCGGGATGGCCGAAAAAGGGCAGCCACATGACGGGCACGCCCGCCACCTCCAGCGTTGCATCGCGGTAATAGACGTCGTGCGCCTGCTGATCATGGGTGATACGGGCGGCCCGGATCTGCCAGATGGGCGGTCGCGTCGGGTCGGTCGCGCACAGCTCGCAGGGGGAGTAGACGGCGTTTTCCATGCGGGTATAGCGGCCTTCGCGCCGCTCCCCCTGCAAGGCGGCGAATTTTGAATTGTCCGACAGCAGGATGCGGACCTGGTCCACGAAACCCTGCTGCAGGTCATCCGTCAGTTCGGTGTAATTGGCGAACATCACCTCGCCCGTCGGCTCCAGGATGGAGACATTGCCGGACGCGGTGACGACATTGGTCTTTTCCGAAAAACTGACCGTATCGGCCAGCAGCAGGCGCCCGCCCTGCGACAGTTCCACCTTGCCCCGGGCCGTGACGATGCCCAGGTCCTCATCGTAATCGACGGTGTCGGCCGACAGCAGCACGGGCTGGCCCGTCGCCTTGTCCGCGTTGCCGGCAGCCGGCGCCTGCTGCGCCAGCGCCGCACCCGACAGGCCAAAAGCCAGCACCGTGGTCAGGAGCAGGCGGCGATAGGTCCGGGCAGAATGCATTTTCAACAGCGTCTCAGGCTTACGGTCGACGGGTGCTAGCTTGTCCCCGACGCCGGGTGCGCTGTCAACTGATGCCGGGGGGACGCAGGTGGGACATCGGGGCGGGGGAGGGGAGAAAGCCGGGTGCAAAGGGGCTGTGTGCAGCAATCCCCCTATGCTGTTTTGGTCACACGCCGGGCTGGCTAATACTCTGTTGGTCCGAAATCTATATTGTAACTGCGGATGCTTTCGATAACTCTTTCTAATTTTGCCCTATCTCCTGGAATACACGCACTCGGGTTTAGCGTGATACAGCACAATTCTGACTGAGCGATCTCAAAATATTCGAGGCGCTTATGGCCGTCTTCATTGATAATAAAGAGGAGTCCTGAAGCTGGATAAGATACCGGTTGGTCGTACCTCGCCGTGTTGTCGACCATGAGCGGCAGAAGGTCGCGTCGATCAGCAAACATGACCGCATCCCTTGGGGTTGTGTAGGACGGGACGTGACAAACTTCCTCGAGTTTTCCTGATCCAAAACTGGCCGAAAGATCAATTTTGTTTTCCCTTTTTTCTGCCTTATCCAATATTTTTATCTTTGCAGGGTGCCTGTATTCGGTGATGTCAAAGTAAATTAGTGTGCCTACAATTAAAATAACAGGCGCAATTATGAGTAGTATTGAAAGTTTTTTCATAATATCACTCCATTCAAAGCAGGGGCATTTTATGATCCATATTTCAGGTTGATCTTGGCGTATCTGCATGGAAAGTAAAGCCAGCTTGCACTCATGCGTGCACCGATTTGTGATTCTGACATGCCGTTTCCGCGTGTGACCAGGTAAAATAGGTATGGCCAACAGCAAGCCCATCCCAAACAAAAACCCCCGCCGGATCGCTCCAGCGGGGGTCTTCTTATTCAGGCCTGTTCGGCTGAACGACGCCAGACTTCTTAGAAGTCCATGTCGCCCATACCGCCCATGCCACCCATGCCGCCGCCGCCAGCCGGGGCCGCCTTGGCCGCCGGCTTCTCGGCGATCATGGCCTCGGTGGTGATCAGCAGGCCAGCGATCGAGGCGGCGTCCTGCAGGGCAGCGCGGACCACCTTGGTCGGGTCGATGACGCCGAACTTGAACATGTCGCCATATTCGCCGGTCTGGGCGTTGAAGCCGTGGTTGGTGTCAGCCTGCTCCAGCAGCTTGCCGACGATCACCGAACCGTCGAAACCGGCATTCTGGGCGATCTGACGGACCGGGGCCTGCAGGGCCTTGCGGACGATGTCGATGCCGAACTTCTGATCGGCATCGGCAGCGGCCAGCTTTTCCAGGGCCTTGGTGGCATACAGCAGGGCAACGCCACCGCCGGCAACGATGCCTTCCTCAACCGCGGCGCGGGTGGCGTGCATCGCGTCATCAACGCGATCCTTGCGCTCCTTCACCTCGACCTCGGTCGCACCACCGACGCGCAGAACCGCAACGCCGCCAGCCAGCTTGGCCAGACGTTCCTGCAGCTTCTCACGGTCATAGTCGCTGGTGGTCTCTTCGATCTGGGCCTTGATCTGGGTGATGCGGGCCTCGATGTCGGCCTTGGCGCCTTCGCCGTCGACGATCGTGGTGTTGTCCTTGCTGATCTTCACCTTCTTGGCGCGGCCCAGCATGTCCAGCGTCACGTTCTCCAGCTTGATGCCCAGATCTTCGCTGATGACCTGACCGCCGGTCAGGATGGCCATGTCTTCCAGCATCGCCTTGCGACGATCACCAAAGCCCGGGGCCTTCACGGCGGCGATCTTCAGGCCGCCACGCAGCTTGTTGACGACCAGCGTGGCCAGAGCCTCGCCTTCGACGTCTTCGGCCACGATGACCAGCGGACGCGAGGACTGCACGACGGCTTCCAGCACCGGCAGCATGGCCTGCAGGCCCGACAGCTTCTTCTCGAACAGGAGAATGTAGGGGCTCTCCAGGTCGGCGATCATCTTGTCGGCGTTGGTCACGAAGTAGGGCGACAGGTAGCCGCGGTCGAACTGCATGCCTTCGACGACATCCAGCTCGGTCTCCAGGCTCTTCGATTCTTCGACCGTGATCACGCCTTCGTTGCCGACGCGGGCCATGGCTTCGGCGATCTTCGCACCGATGAAGGCTTCGCCATTGGCGGAGATGGTGCCGACCTGGGCGATCTCGGCATTGTTGGAGATCTTTCGGGCATTGGCCTTCAGTTCGGCCACTACGGCTTCGACCGCCAGATCGACGCCACGCTTGAGGTCCATCGGGTTGAGGCCCGAGGCGACGGCCTTGGCGCCCTCCTTGACGATGGCCTGGGCGAGCACGGTTGCGGTCGTCGTGCCATCACCGGCGAGGTCATTGGTCTTGGATGCCACTTCGCGCAGCATCTGTGCGCCCATGTTCTCGAACTTGTCCTCAAGCTCGATTTCCTTGGCAACCGACACGCC